>JAUIDY010000040.1:0-30000 GCA_030428385.1 Rhodothermia bacterium
GCGACAACGCGCCCCCCGTCACCGACACATCGCCTTGAAACGACCCCGCCAACCCTGCCCCGTTGTTTACCGCCCGCAGCGTCGGGTTCGCACTGCTGTTGCTCACGTCTACCCCAACGCCGTCGCCGCCCACCACCTGAAAACCACCGTGGCTGCTTTGCAAAAACATCCCCACGCTCCCCGGCACACCGCCCGTCATCGACAGCCACAGCGCCCGACCGCCCGTGTTGTTGCGCAGCACCATCGCATCGCCGCCGCCTGCCGTTTTTGTAAGCGAAAACGCTGCCGGTAGCTGATCCCACGAGCCGCTGAACGGCAGCATAAAGCCGCCCGTGGGTGCCTGCCACGCGGCATTGCCCGAGGCGTCGGTGGTGAGCACATGGCCGTTGGTGGCCCCTTGCGGATTGACAATCAGCGAGCCGTCGGTGTTGACTTGGAAAAGCGTCGCGCCTGTGCTGTTTTCCACTTCCAGCGCAGGTGTTTGGGCATGGGCTGCAAGGGTTGGAAAGAGCAGGGCGAGAAGCAGAACGTAGCAGCGTTTCATGTGGACGAGGCGTTGTGTTGGATGGGTGGTTCCTTGAAGAGATGCAGGACGTGCGAGACAGGGGCCACGCGTTGAGAAAAGAATCAGTCTACCGCAAGACAGGTGATGCGGGCCTGGAAGGTGACTGTTGAGCTACTCCTGTTGGTGTAGGTACATTCATACCCGGCCGGGTCGGTCAAGCTTTCCCAGTCAATCGTTCGTGTTGCCCGTAGCGATACGTCTACAGAAGGCGGTGCAAAACAACTGCCCATGAGGGGCAAGTCGTTGGTATCTCGACAAAACGCCTCGCCACCATCGCTTCCACCATCTGAAACAGTGAACGCCACCGTTTCGGTGTACAGTTGTCCTTTGGAGACATAGAACCCGCTCGACGCATTCACATCGGCAGGCGTCAGCGAACCGTTGGCGATGTCGTTGCCCGTCAGCGACTCATCCAACACATCCACCCCCGACAACGCCCCATCCTGCACCTCTGCGCTGCCCACACATCCCGTGCAGCTTAGACCGCTCGGCGATAGCGACAACGCGCCCCCCGTCACCGACACATCGCCTTGAAACGACCCCGCCAACCCTGCCCCGTTGTTTACCGCCCGCAGCGTCGGGTTCGCACTGCTGTTGCTCACGTCTACCCCAACGCCGTCGCCCGACTGCATCTGAAAACCGCCGTGGCTACTCGAAACCTCAAGCGCCCAAGAACCGGGGGATCCGTTCGACATCACCCCGAAGAGCAGCCGCCCGCCTGCTGTATTGCGCAGGTCCATCAGATCGCCGCCTGCTGTCTTGGTAATCGAAAACGCGGGAAAAAGCTGCCCCCACGTCTCGTCGAACGGCAGCATAAAGCCACCCGTGGAGGCTTGCCACGTCGCGTTGCCAGAAGCATCGGTGGTGAGGACATGGCCGTTGGTGGCCCCTTGCGGATTGACAATCAGCGAGCCGTCGGTGTTGACTTGGAAAAGCGTCGCGCCTGTGCTGCTTTCCACTTCCAGCGCGGGCGTCTGGGCGCTGGCTGTGAGGACGGGTAAAAGCAAGGCGAGGAAGTAACAAGCTACCTTCATGGCACTACAGTTGGTTGGGAGCAAAGGGTCTGTTTCCTCCAGAGACGCAGTCTGCTCCAAACGGGGGCCACAGGTTGCACAAAAAGATTAGCGCAAGGTGTCGCCTTCTTCGCCCCTTCCCTGGTCACGGTAAAAGTCGCGAAGGCGCTCGCGGGCCTGCCACGAGAGCAGGGTGTCAGCGGGCGGGGCTTGCTGCAAGGCGCTGTAGGCCGTCACCAAAAGCGACTCGGCCTCAGCATGGCGGCCCTGTCCCCACAGGCTTTCGCCCAGCGCACTACGCGCTGCCGCTGCCAGCGGTTGATCTCCCGACAGAGAGGTCTCGTAGATAGTGAGCGCCTCGCGGAGCGGAGGTTCGGCGTCGGTGGTCTGGTCGTTGGAAAGCAACAACAGGCCGAGGTTATACAGGCCCCGTGCCAGATAAGGATGATCGGCAGACAGCGTTGTGCGCCACATGGCAATGGCCTGGCGATACCAGTCCTCGGCGGCACTCACGTCGCCCATCCCCCGAAGTGCCCGCCCCAGGTTCAGCATGCTCACAGCAATGCGTGGATGCTCTCCTTCGTAGCTCGCTTGCTGGATCGCCATTGCCTGCCGGTACAGCACCGCCGCGCCCTCGAAGTCCTCCTGGTTGATCAGCAACGCCCCGAGGTTGCTCAGGCCGTAGGCCACGCGGGGATGATCATCCCCATACAGCTTCTGATACAACGCCAGCGCCTCCCGGTGCACCTGCTCGCTTTCGTCGCGCTTGCCGGTGTTATCCAGCAGGTTGCCCAAGTAACTCATGGTGGTCACCGTCACGGGATGCTCCCGTCCCAATGCCTGCTGCTGAATCGCAAGGGCCCGCCGATAGAGCGGCTCCGCCTCGGCATACCGCTCTTGTCGGACCAGCAACACGCCCAAATTGCCCAGGTCAATCGCCACGTCTGGGTGGTCGGCCCCCAGCAGCGCCTCGTCCACGTCGAGGGTGCGCCACAACAGCGGCTCGGCCGACGCATAATCACCGTCGTCGAGGTAGGCCACGGCGAGGTTGCCCAGGCTCAGGGCCACCATCTGATGGTACGGACCATAGCGTTGTTCATAGGCCGCCAGCGCCTGATGATACAACCGGCGGGCCTCGTCGTATTGCCCCTGCACATGAAACAACTCGCCGAGGTTAATCTGGCTTTCCGCCACGTCGGGATGTGCCGCCCCCAGTTCCTGCTCGCGCAAGGTCAGGGCGCGGCGCAGTTCGTGCTCGGCCTCCTCGTAGGCCGCCAGGGTCGTATACGTCACTCCCAGCGTGTTGCGCACCGCCGCCTCCACTTCGGGCTGTTCGGTGAGGGCTTCACCGGCCCGTTCCGAAGCGGCATCCAGCACGTCAATCACCTTCACCTCACGGCCTTCGTTCTGCGGATCGGCGGAGGCCAGCATTTCTTGAAGGAAGGTGTTGATGGCAGCGGCTTTGGTGGCTTCGCTCCGGGCAACCCCGGCCTGCCACAACGCCGTGCCCAGCCCTGCCACCAGCGCTACCAACACCGCCGCCGAAGCCATCACGCCGACCCAGTGCCGCCGTACGAACTTTTGCACCCGGTACAATGCATGGTCCGACCGCGCCAGCACCGGCAGCCCCGACAGGTGCCGCCGCACGTCCTCGCTGAGCGCGTCCGCCGATACATACCGCCGCTCGGGATCTTTCTGCAACGCGGTCAGGCAGATCGTGTCGAGGTCGCCCACCAGCGCACGGGCGAGTTCTTTGGGACGCGTGGCCCGCGCCATGCTGATGGCCTCGGCTTTTTCGCGCTCGGTCGTGGCCGCATGCACGGCCGTGCTAGGACGCGTCGGTTCTTCCTCTACGATGGCGCGCTCGATGGCCCACCGCACCCGCTCTTCGATGCGGTAGGGCCGCTGCCCCGTGAGCAACTCGTAGAGCAACACGCCAAGCTGATACACATCCGTCGCCGTGGTGATCGCCTCGCCCCGCACCTGCTCGGGGCTGGCATATTCCGGCGTCATCACACGCTGCCCTGTCGCTGTCATCGAAAAGCCCCCGTCCGCCTCGTCGCGGATCAGTTTGGCGATGCCGAAGTCGAGGAGCTTCACTGTACCATCGTAGGTGACGAGGATATTCGACGGCTTGAGGTCGCGGTGCACGATGAGGTTGCGGTGGGCGTGCTGCACGGCGCGGCACACCGTTCGGAAAAGCGCGAGGCGCTGGCGCGTGGAGAGGCGGTTGTGGTCGCAGTAGTCCGTAATCGGTTCGCCATCCACATATTCCATCACGAAGTAGGGCCGCCCGTCGTCTGTCATGCCGCCGTCGTGCAACGTGGCAATATGGGGATGGTCCAGCGAGGCGAGGATCTGCCGCTCATACTGAAAGCGTGACAGGATGTCGTCGGTGTCGAGCCCTCTGCGGATGAGTTTTAGTGCCACCTGCTGATGGAAGCTGCCGTCGGTGCGTTCGGCCAGATAGACGTTGCCCATGCCGCCGCGTCCCAGCTTGCGCACCAGCCGATACACCCCCACCTGCATGCCCAAATCCGCATCGTCGTTGGCGCTAGCAGGCGGCGTCAGCACGGGCGCATCGAGCACGCCCCCGCTATCGGTGGCATCGGCCTGCAGGAGTGCGGCGACCTGTGCCTGCAACGCGGCATCGCCCGCACAGGCCGCGTCCAAAAATGCCGCCCGTTCATCCGGTGCATGGTCGAGGGCTTCGAAGAAGAGGGCTTTGGCCTGCTGCCAGCGTTGGGCGTCGCTCATGGGACTGGTCGGGAAAAACGTGGATGTTATCCGTTACGTGCCATTACGCATGGAATTGGCTCAGGACACGATGCAATGCAAGTCTGAGGTAGAAGACATACAAAACACGACAAAAACCATGTCATCTCGACGACTGAAAGGAGGAGAGATCTCCCACTTTGACGAATAACGAAACGAAAACGTGGGAGATCTCTCACATGCGTTCGAGATGACAAGAGATAAAAAACTGTCTGGTACGGGGGTTGGCAGGCGAGCCGAGGCAATTTTCAAGGCCAGCGTCGTCCGATTTGGAGGCTCGTAGCAGCGCTACGGGCTGAGAAACCGAAGGCAGAGCCGCAGGGCATCGGGCGGCGATGGACCGAAAAGCGACCGGCGCAGCCCCAAATCGACGTACCAGACAGTTTCTAATGTCTTCACGTTTCACGTCTCCCGCAGCGCCTCATGCAGCCATGCCCGTGCGGCGCGCCACTCGCGCTTGACGGTGGCAGGCGACACGTTCAGCGCTTCGGCGGTTTCTTCGATGGTAAGGCCGCCGAAGTAGCGGCATTCCACCACCCGCACCATCCGTTCGTCGAGGGCTTCGAGGCGGGTGAGGGCCTCGTCCAGGTCGATGAGCACCTCAGCGCGGGCAGCGGGAAGGATAAGCGCTTCGTCGAGCGGCAGTGGCTGTTGCCCGCCACCGCGTTTTTGGCGGTTGCGGGAGCGGGCATACATGAGCAGGATGCGCCGCATGGCCTGGGCTGCAAGGGCGTAAAACTGCGCCCGGTTCTGCCACTGCACCCGCGACTGATCGATCAGTTTGAGATACGCCTCATGGACGAGCGCGGTGGTGTTCAGCGTGTGGTCGGCGCGCTCGTGGCGCAGGTGGTTATGGGCCATGGCCCGCAGGTGCTTGTACACCAGCGGCACCAGCGCCGCTAGCGCCTCGGGGTCGCCCTCGCCCCAGTCGAGCAGCAGTTGGGTGACGTTGTGCGACGTGGCATCCATCGGTTTGGGGGTCATCCATCAACCTCGCATTAAGCAAGCACTTAGCGAAGGTACCATCCCGCTGCATCGGACACAAGCAAAGACACGGCAACCCCACCTGAGCCAATCGGTGCGGTTTCGTCACGTTAAGGGTGTTCGGGTTCTTCTGTTCACCTCCTCCTTTACGGCCATGCAACCGTTCTCGCCCTTCTCCAAGCTGTTTTTTTCGCTGTTCCTCGCTGCCACCACGCTGCTGCTCGTCGCCCCGTTGCACCCTGTGCAGGGACAAGACCTCACGTTTCCCGGTCAACATTTTGCCGTCACCCAGGGCGGCTTCGTGGACCCGCCCACCAAGGGCAATTGCGACCCCCGCAACTGCCACGAGTTTGGCAACTGCCTCGTCGATGGCGGGTTTGGAGACATCACCATATCCCCACATCAGGTCGCCGTTGGCGAAACCCTCACCATTACCTTCACCGGCGAAGGCTCCCCCCCGAGTTGGCCCAGCGTCCTCACGGGGCCACCCTCTACCGGCGGACGCGGCGGGCGGTATATCCGGTGGCAAAGCGAGACGTTGTGTGGCGGCCCCCGCCCGTTCCCGGTACTTACACGCGTCGGCTCTTGCTCAGGCACTTCGTGTGACTACGAGTTGACGAGCGCAGGGTCGATGGACGAAGATCCCGCGCTGGGCGGTCGTCCGTGGGCCATCGTGCGGCTTCAGTTCAACACGGCCTGGGGCCTCGCCTGGGACGAAGACTATTTCGGCGTGGTGGGCGAAGGACCAACGGCGGACTTTGACTACGAAGTCTCGGAAGACAACCCGCTCCATGTCACCTTTGATGCCTCGAACTCCTCCGACCCCGAAGGCAACCTTATCGACTACGCCTGGGACTTTGACGGCGACGGCGAAGACGATGACACCACACCCAACCCAGTGACCACCTACACCTACGAGGACGAAGGCACCTACAACGTCCGGCTCACCGTGCGCGACAGCGACGACCTGGAAGATGCCCTCACCAAGGAAGTGAAGGTGCAAGCGGGCCGCATGCGCTTTGTCGTCGAGATCGACAGCGAAGCGGAAGGCAACAAAACCGCCCAAGACGACGATCCCAAAGAAGTGCAAATTGGCGAGAGAGTGCTGGTGCGGGTAACCGTCGAAAACACGGGCATCCTCCCGATTGAGGACATCGAAATTGAAGGAGGGCTTGAAGGCATCAAGGTGGTCTCTGACCCTGAAGACGCGCTGCAACTCATCGGGGCGCGCCAACTGACCATCGACCGGCTGGAACCGGACGCGACGGGCGAAATGACGGTGGCGTATGAGGCCGTGCATGTGGCGCAGTTTTCGGTCTCGGTGGTCAAGGTAACCGGCACCGCCGTCAACCCGGAAACCAACGAGCGCACGCCCGTCGAAGAAGAGGTGGAGCCCGCCTGTGAGGTTGGAAACAAAACGGGCGGCGTCTTTCAGGACGACAAAAAGAGAAGCAAGGGCTGTGCGACCGGCGAAGTGAAAGCGGGCGACCTGTTGGTTAATGCGTTTGCCAGCACCAAACAGGCCGCCGACCTCGACCCGATACGCGACGGATGCAGCACAGGCAACCTCATCATGCGAGAGGGTAACCCCGAAACCGAATGCACCCTGCCCGCCGCCATCGAAGTGGCCAATGCCCGCAGTACGCAGGGCGACCCCGTCACCATCCGCTTCGACATCCCCGGCAGCAACCACCTCATCGCGCTGGAGACGGATCTGGTGGTCAGAGGCGCGGTGACCATCGACGCGACGACGCAGCCCGGCTACAGCGACACGCCCGCCATTACCCTGACGGCCGGCGGTGCCCTGATCGCTTTCTCGTTGAAGGAAGGAGCCACCATCTGTGGCTTCGAAATCACCGGATTCGGCAAAGGCATCGAAGTCCTTGGGGCGGGGGCCACCATTGCCCATAACCTCATCCGCACCAACGAGGTGGGGGTAGACATCATCAGCCAGGGTGTAGGCGGGGGGCAAGGCAACACGGTGGAAAACAACACCTTTTCCGGCAATACAACGGCGGGCATTCAAATCACTGGAGAATCCGCCGATGGAAATAAGATCCTGAATAACCAGATCGCCACGGGCAACCAGATTGGCATCTGGCTGAAAGAGGCACGGGGCACGCAAATCACGGACAACCTCATCTCGGGGAGTGCTGGAGCCGGGATCCGCATTGAGGGCGGCAGCAGCAACGTGATGCAAAAAAACCGGATCGGGACCAACGAGGACGGGACCGGGGCACTCCCGAACCGCGTCGGCATCAACATCGACAACAGCAGCGACAACATGATCGGCGGATCGCGTGCCGACGGCAACACCATCGCGGGCAACACCGACTACAGCATCACCATTACGGGAACAGGCGAGGGGCTTTCTGCCGCACGCAACCGCATCCAGGGCAACTATGTGGGCCTGAACCAGCAGGGAAGCGAGGCCCTGGGTGTGGGTTTCATCGCGCTGATAGACACCCGCGAAACCGCTGTGGGCGGCGAGGACGGCGGGAATTATTTCGCCTCCATCGCGGTGGAACGCGGCGACCAGGACTTTATCCTGGACAACCACATCGGCGTGAACATCCTCAACGAGCGGCTCAACCCCAAAAACGAAAGCTCGGGGGTCTCGCTCGCCAACACGTCGCGGGTGCGGGTGGAGCGTAATGTCATCCGGGGGAAAGGCGAAGCCATCATCCTGACCAGCAACGCCCGCCGCACCGCCATGCTGGATAACCTCATCTACGACAACGCCCGTGGCATTGTGCTGGCGAATGCCTATGAGGGCAATACCATGCGGCGTAACCGCATCTACGACATCACCAGCCTCGGCATCGACTACTACAACAATTACAAACCCGATGGCGGCGATTATCGGCGGGACAACCGGTTCCCCGAACCGCCCAAGTTTTACCTCGTCCGTGCTGAAAATGAAGCCACCCGCGTAATAGGCCAAGCCCCACGCGGCAATAGCGAACAGTACACGATTGATGTATACCAGAGTACAGCCTGCAACAACAGTGGTTATGGCAGCGGGGCCGCCCATGTAGGAATGCAAATCGTGGACGCGGGGGCACGCTTTCAGATTGTCACAAATGGCGGCACCACCAATAAATTTCTGACGGTGACCGCCACCGAATACAATGGCAACCTGCCCGGCTCCAGCGACGGCGGCACCACCGAGTTCAGCAAATGCGTACGCCTCGCCGATGCCGACAAAATAGCCCAGGCCGACTTCGATCCGCTGGCTACCGGCTCCATCATGGACGAAAACGGCGTGCGGGTGACCGTCACAGGACGTGCTGCGAACAAGACCACCGCGACGGCCACGCTGTATGCCGCCCGCTATATCGCCCAGCCGGATCGCAGCGTCTTTTCAGGCAGTGCCACGAGCCACGATGGCAGCATACGCACCCCCGAAAGTACGATGTTTCGCTATTACGCGTTGAACGTCGGGACGGAGCATGCAGAGGATACCCTACCCGAACTCACCTATGACCTGTGCCTGGACGTCACGGGCCTCACCAATGGCGTTTTCTTCGAGCGTATCCTGTTGCTGCACCGCAACGAAGCCACCAACGACGTATGGATGGCCTACGACACCCGCCTCGTTCAGGAAGCCGATGGCATCCGCTACGTGTGCGCGGAAGGCGTGCAGGGCTTCGGCGAGTTTGGCTTCAGTCTGGGAGCCACCACGGCGTTAGGCATTCCTGCACTCGTTGCCCCAGCGGATGAAACAGAGGCGGCGTCTGAGAATCCTGAACTCCAATGGGAGCTGGTGGAGGGGGCATCCTACTATGAGGTGCAGTTGGCCCGTAGCCCGGCCTTCTCTACCCTGCTCTTCAGCGCGACGGACATCCCGACAACCGCCGTCGAGGCCGCCACCGAAGGACCGGGGCTCCCGCACTACTGGCGGGTGCGGGGCTTCGCCGCCACGGGCGAGGCGGGGCCGTGGTCGCTGCCGTGGTCCTTCACCACCCAAGGCACCCCCGTCGATACCGAAACCGACACAAGCCTCCCGGCGCAGTTTGTACTGGAAGGCAACTACCCCAACCCGTTTAATCCGCAAACCACCATCACCTATTCCCTGCCGCAAACAACCGAGGTTCACCTCGGCGTGTATGATGCGCTGGGTCGGGAGGTCACGGTGTTGGCAGATGGGATGCAGCCTGCGGGACGCCATGAGGTGGTCTTCGAGGCCGTGGACCTTCCCAGCGGCGTGTATCTCTACCGGCTCGTGGCTTCAGGACAGGTACGCACGGGTCGGATGGTATTGTTGAAGTGAGGGAAGGGGGAGGCGGGTTGGGGGAAGCGGGGGAACTCGAAAAACAGACGCGCCGGTCTCGCTGCCCCACGAGACCGGCGCTGGAATGATTCGCCGATACCCCCACGGTCGTGGCGAATCAATTTGGAAGCACAGCCGCTACACACCCAGGCACGAAGGCCGCAGGTCGCCGATGGGTTCAAGGCTGCGCTCGTAGATCACGGTGTTCGGGCTGCCCTCAATCATCAGGATGGTGGTTAATTCGTCGCCGTCCACCCGCAGCGTCACCTCCAGTTCATCCAGGTAGGTGATGTCGCGCAGTTCGTATACATCACCGTCGATCGACAGCACTTCGTACTCGGAGATGGAGTAGCAATCTTGCGTGTTGCCGATGCTGCCTTGCGGGAAAAACTCGTACGTGAAGACGCGGCCGGGATCAGCATACAGGTACACGTTGGCGTCGATGCGGCCCTGCCACAGCCCGTTGAGCGTGTCGTCGTCTGCAGCATCGCTGGACGAATCGCAGCCGGTGAAGAGCAATCCGGCGAAGAGGAGCAAGAGGGAGAAGCGTTTCATGGGTTCAGGAGGTGTAGAACAAGGATTGTTGTGAAGTTGGGTTCAGCAGGTCGCACGCCCAACGAGACCTGCGACCTGCCGACCCGACAGACTGGTGACCCTTACCACGCCTGGCACGTGTTGACATTTTCCTTGCGCATCTCGTAGCCAAACTGAAGTAGTTCGGGATTGATGCTCACGGTGCCCGTCATGCCGTAGTCGCTGGGCGTGAAGCCGACGGAGTGGAAATCCCAGCGGCTGGCGCTCGGGTCTTTGCGAAATTCGATCGGCATCACTTCCACGCGCCCGTCTTCTTTCTCGAAGGCGGCCCAACCGGCGGCGGTGTTCCACTGCACTTCGTGGTCACGGGGCCACGGGAACATGATGTCACCCGTCCGCTCGTAGTCGATCCGCAGCAGCGTGCCGTATTTGTCCATGTGGCTGAGGTTGGTGATGGAGCTGCGGCGGTCGGTGCAGCTTTCCAGCGGGAACGTCACCGTATCGATCTTCTTCGCCATCAACTCATCGTAATACGCCTTCAGCGCGTTGCGGCCTTCCGTCGTGATATCGAACGTCACGACTCCCGTCGCCATGGGGTTGTTGCGGCCCCAGCGGAACTTGTAAGCGTAGGTGCCGGGCAACTGCTGCGTGAGGTATTTGGCAAAGTTGAGGTGCGGGATGTATTGCAGGTGGCTTTCGTAGTTCAGCGAGGCCGGATCGGGGAAGAGTTCAAAGGCCATGTGCCCCTGCGCTTCCAGGTCGTCTTTCACCTGCTGCCCGGTGAACATGGGCAGGTACTGCTGCGGCGAGGGCTCGGCGAAGCCGTTCGCCATACGCTCGTGGTATTCCTCCGTCACTTCAAACCATGTCAGCGTAGGCACGCCGCCACCCGCCTTGTTCGAGGATTGGAAGTAACCAACCAGCGTGGCATTCTCCGGCACCGTGATCGTGGAGACCACGTCGGCGGCGGTCTCGGTGCCGAGCGCCACACCCGGACGCAGCGCTACGGTCTGGCGCAGGTGGCTCTTGTGGAACGGCCCGGTGATGAGGTGGCTGATGTTGGTCAGTTGCTTGTCGAGGGCGCTGTTGGCTTCGCTTTCCAGGTCATCCAGCAGCGGATTGTCGGGCTGGACACTGCGAACGGCGTTCACAAAACGGACGGCCATCAGGGCGCAGTCTACTTTTTCCAGATCCTGTGCGTTGTCGGTCAGGTTCAGGTATTGCTGGATGTTCTGCGCCAGTTCGCGCTCTTTGCCGGTGATTTTGCCCTGCCACTGGTAAATCAGCTTCAGCGACGAGTTGAGCTGCCGCGCGTTGTCGCTGACGCCTTCCCACGGGGCACGTCCGTTGCCGCCATACGGCATCTCGCCATACCGCCCCGGCTCCTCAATGCCGCGATACGAAAAGACGGCCGGGTATTGCGCCTGGTCGGCCGCGAGGCGCTGCGACAGGTTGGGCCAGTCGAGTTGCTCCATCACATCGACG
Organism: Rhodothermia bacterium; assembly: GCA_030428385.1. Lineage (GTDB taxonomy): Bacteria > Bacteroidota > Rhodothermia > Rhodothermales > JAAAOL01 > JAUIDY01. The sequence continues at coordinate 11,630 of JAUIDY010000040.1, forward strand.
TACAGGTTGGCATCGCACGACTTGGTGCTGCTGGTGCCTTGCAGGTTGTCGCCCGTGACTTCATACGGAAAACGATCGGCGGCTTTGCCGAGCGGCTTGTAAAAAGCGAGCAGCGCGGCGGCCTGATCGTCGGTCATACCGAGTTCGTTGGCCCGCTCCTGCGCTGCCCGCTCGGAGGGCGACGTGATGCTGCGGCCTTCGGTGGAGCGGGCCGGTTGGTTAACCTGGTCGCGATCCGACGCGTTGTTGTTGCCGCGCGCGGCCTGTTCGGCACGGTCGCGCAGTTTCTTCAGGCGCTGGGCCTGGGCGTCATTGACGGGAGCAAGGACGAGGAGGCCAAAAAGGAAAAGACTGAGTACAGTGATGCACCGTGTCATGATATACCTCACAGAATAAGGGAAAGGGGGATGACGGGTAACGGAAGGGCCTGCTCAGTCAGGAGAACTACGTCTCGCTATTGCTGATCAAACCCTTTCCCAAAGGGGCTTGCACCTAGAGAAACGGAAAGCCTTTGGGCGAGGGGACACACCGCCCTGCATTTTTCTAAAAAAGCAGCCTGACAACCTCATCCGGGCTGCACAGGCCGCTTCTTGAACAGGACCTTGTTACAAACGCTACCGCCGCGCCCGCGCGCGGCGAATCGCGCCGTGCAGCACCCGTCCGAGCGTCCACCCTGCCAGCCCTGCCCCCGCTATCATCGCGGCAATCCCCGCCTGGTCATCAAAGAAATGTCCATCCAGCGCCACCATCACCCCCAGGTGGGTGCCAAAGATCACCACGCCGAGCCCAATCCCCAGCCAAGCGCCCCACCACGTCCGCCATGCACACGCCACGGCAGCCAGCCAGATTGGTAGCGCCAGTGTCCACACCAACATCGCCCGTGTATCCAACCAGTATTGCGTGTCCTCGAAACGCCAGCCCCACCAATACAGCCCCCCAATACCCGTCAGCGCCAGCCCCCAGAACACACGCCCGCGCCACCCGAACTCGCCAGCCTGAGGGTTGACGGACACCGACGAGGATGGAAGGGCAGGCCCTTCCTCGAACCACGTTCCACAATAGGGACAGCGGTCGGTCCTCGGCGGCACCGAGGCGGCACAATTTGAACAGGTACGAGCAATGGAATGAGACATGATAAACGAACGTCTAAATAAGTATCCCGCCTTCTTTGCGATGCGGCTTACTTAAGGCGACCCATTTTTTCTTGCGGTGCCGTGACCTATATCCTAAAAAAAGAGCGAAGATGAGAATAGACCCCGATAAAATACTTTCTGCTCCCTCCATGATTGCTCCCACGTCCCCTGCCGCCATGCTAGTGGGTACTTCGCTTGAGGCCGTTTTCCCTACGCCTCCTGTCCTCACGTTAACCACGGACAGCCAACTCCGCATCCTATCTGCCTGTGCCACCCTGTCTTCGTTTACAGGATACGACCAGAAAGACCTTAAAGGCCTTAATCTCGGCTATTTGGTGGAGGAAGATGACCGCTTCAACGTCTTGCGGGCAGGCATCCTCGCCGTGGTAGGCTTGCACCAGCAAATCACGCTGTCGATTGCCACGTGCAAAGGCACGCATTGCACGCTGGTAGGCGAGGTCTGTGCCACGGTCCTGCATGGACAACAGTGCCTGTTGTGGACGTTGCGCAAAGAGGTACCGCCGGTCTCGCTCCCTAACCGGAATGCAACCATGGTCAATTGACAGGACGTGCTATCCCCCTCGGTGCGGCTCCTGTGGCCCCGTCCTTGCTACCTCAGGACGGGGCCTTTTTTGTGCCGGTCTGCGCGCTGTCCCGCCTAGGGTAAAAGAAGGGTACAGGTATCCAAAATTGTATAGCCCGCCGCATGAGGTTCGGGATGCACGACACCTCGCACCGTCAGGCCTTCGGCATGTTGGGTAATTCCACGCAACCCATCCGCTTTACCCGTTAACCGACATCCTACTACCTTCTGGCCCGCCTTGTTGGCAAGAAGTACGGTGGTTTCCTGCGATACGCTGGACCACACCCGGCCCCAATACGCCCCAGTGACCTCAATTTCCTGATGCCCCCACGTTCCATCTGCCGTAGTTAGTTCCTCAACGGTTAGCGACGGACGTGTTTTGGAGGCGAAGGAGCGGTCGCTGCATCCAGCAACGCTGCCCGCGATAAAAAACAAAAGCGCAAGAAGGGTAAGATGATTCATGGTTCCGGTGCAGATTGGGGGGTGGTTTCTTGTAGAAACGGGATCTGCCGGGTTAAGGGGCCATGTCCCCCCACACCGCATTGCAGGAGGACACAGCATTCCACAACATCAAGGCTGAAAAGCCGGTTCGGGCACGGTGGACGGCTGGCCGTAAGCATCGGGATGCAGGTAGGTGCCCCGCTCTGCTGCTGGTTTGTCTACTTCCACCTGGATGCGGTGCAATTCGGCGTAGGGATCCTGCCGCACCCCTGTGATCTGCCAACTCACCTCCATCCCCGGCGTCCCCCCCGCAATCGTAAAGCGGTTGTCGTCCACTTTTTCGGCGATGAACAACCCCGGCCCCGGCGCACCTACCGCCGTCAGTTGATACCGGAAGTCGCGGTTGAGCGTCTCGAAGTAGTCCGGCAACACCACTTCAGCCTCACCTTTTTCATTGAGCATGATGTTGCCGTTGTAGACATTCATCATGTCCGGGCTTTCGACGAAGCTGTGGTACAGGTATTTGTTTTCGGGGTCCAGCGGGTGATCAATCTGAAACGAGCCGCCGCCTTTGGACACGGTCCCGTCTACATACAGGTTGCCGCTAATACGCACTTTGCCATGCAGGTTGGCCGCATAGCCGCCCGCTGCGCCCACGTAGATGCCATCCCCGTAGGCTTCATCAATCCGGATGCCTGTCCCTGCCTCGTTGATATACACGCCATATTGCCCCGCATAACCGATGCCTACACCGTTGCCTTCAACACCCCATATCCGCACGCCGTTTTGATCGCCTGCGTGGAGCGTACGCCGAGGCTCACCCACCTCAAACACCTCAACGCCTACAGCTTCAGCATATCCCGCCCGAAAGCCGTACGTCCCCGCCTCCGCTACATTAACGCCTGTCCCATACACCTCCTGGATATACATCCCCGTGCTGGCATCCATGATACGAACGCCGGTATTGGCATGGCCCACATACAACCCGTAATCCTGTGCCCCCCACACTTCAAAACCGTTGAGGCGCTCTTCATCGGGGATTTGCTCGCTCGACTCGCCGACCCGTTCCACAATTACGCCATCCACGCCCGCCTGCCCGACATGAACGCCGCGGCGGCCTACATAGGGGATGCCAAAGCCATCGCCCCCATACGCACTATTCGATACCTCAATCGCTGCGCCCGTTGCATCAGTGCTCCCGCTAAAGGGCAATGTCAAGGCGCGGGCCTGAACGGCGTAGGGCACAGGCAAAATCTGCATGCGCGGCGTCAGGGTGATAAATGACCCAAGCCCGGTACGGCGGGCCTGGATCTCCAGATACAGCCGCGTTCCGTCAAAGACATCGCCGAAGTCGAGCGTGGTGGCAAAGACACCGTCGGTTACTGACAGGGTTTGGTCGAGGGTTTGCCCGATCTGTGTGCCTCCGGTCACCCGGTCGAAAAGGGAAAAGCGAAAATCGAAGGAGCCGTTGGCAGGACTCTGGCTCCATTCCAGATAGCCTTCGTAGGCAAACTCGTCAGGGATTTGGGCACCACTGGTGACGGGAGCAACCGTCCAGCAAAACAGAACCGCGAGCAACGCCATCAGGCGCGCAGAAGCGAAAAAGGAAGAATACGTCATGGATCTCGGCGTCATGGTTAGGAAGAGCAAAAAGAGAGAAGAAGAGCTGTGCCTCACTTGAGCAGCAGCATCTGGCGCGTCTGCCGGAAGCCAGGTGCGTCGAGGCGATAGAGGTAGACGCCACTCGGCAATCGTTGCGCATCGAAATACACCGTGTGTGCGCCTGCGGCCTGTACGCCGTCGGCCAGTACGGCCACCTCCCGCCCGAGCACATCCAGCACAACAAGCCGCACCGGACCCGCTTCGGGAAGGGCAAAACGAATGGCCGTCTGCGGATTAAACGGATTGGGGTAGTTCGCCTCCAGTTGATACGTATCGGGCGGGCCGAACGTCAGCGCCGAGGCACGGTGGTTATCGGACTGCTGATGCACAGCGAGACGGTGTGGCGCTGCCGCCACAAACGGCGTCCCGATGCGGCCTTGCAGGTGCATCTTGGGGCCGCTTGCCTGGGTGATGCCGCTGACCACCCGCCCCCGGTGCGCTACCCGCTGTGCCATCACGGGCGCGGCGAGCAATCCCGCCACCAAGACAAAAACGGCGGCGATGCAAAGAGTTGTTGGTTTCATCACGATAGGAGTCTTGATGAGAAAGGCGTTGAAGAAGGAAATGGTGCCCAGCCGTCACGGCAAGGGCTGCGCTCCGAAGTCCGGCACCGCACCCACAAGCGCCAACGCCTGCTGCCACGGATACCGGTTGCCAAACATGGTGATGTCGCTGTCGATGGTGCCGCGCTTGTTGAGGCCGAAAAGCTCGCGCAGCAGGTTTTCCTGTGAGTTTTCGTCGTAATGCACCACTTCGGAATACTGCACGTTGATGAAGCCGGTCAGGTAGGCTTGGTCAATCGGAAGGCGCGTGTTTTCGTTCACGTTGCCGTCGGCGCTGGGGATGTCGAGGTCGCCAAATTCAGCGGCGTCGATCTTTACATCGACGTTGCTGGCCGGGTTGAACCAGAAGTCCTTCTGCTTATTGCCGAAGAACAAGTTGTCGTCGATGTACAGGTCTGTGTTGAAATTCTGCGACGAAATGCCCGGCCCCACATTCAGCCCGATGATGTTGCCACGGATGTGGAACGGCGCGTCTTTTTGCACCCGGATGCCATAGCCAAAACTCGCCAGGTCTTTCAGACGGCTCCATGTAAACAGGATCGTGTTGCCCTCGATGATGAGTTTGCTGCCGTCGTCGTTGTTGCGCCCGTAGCCTTCGATGCCCACCATGCGGTTCGAGACGAAGACGTTGTTTTGGATGAGCACGTCGCCGCCACCGGCCTGCCCCACCATCGCCCGCACGCCGCCGTAGCTGGAGTTGACGAAGATGTTGTTGCGGATGACATGGTTGTTGCCCCACGCCACAATCATCACCCCTTCCGGGTTGCGGCTCATGGGTCCCACGCGCATCATACCGGTCTCCACGCCGTCGGGCTTGCCTTCCGTGGGGTGGTACGGCGTCTTGAGACCGCCCTCGAACACAAACCCATCGATGACGCAGCCGCTCAAGGCTTTTTTCATCTCCAGCACGTTCTTCGAGGCGCTTTTTTCGAACGCATCAGCCGGTGGTTGTAGCACCGTCAGGTACCGAAACGGATCGCGCTCGCTGAAATCGGCGCGGTAGCCGCCATACAGTTCCACCGCCTCGTGGATTTCCCAGTAACCCACGCCAAACGTGCCGGTGTAAAACCCTTCGGCCACATGGATGCGCGACCCCGCTGGAGCCTTCTCCAGCGCCTTGTCGAGGTTTTTCATCGGGCTGGCCTGCGTCCCGTCGTTGCGGTTGTTGCCCTCGGGCGAGACGTAGATGTCAATACCCGCGTCATTGGAAGTAGCAGACGTCGCTGCCGACGAGGCATCCGACGATGCCGACATACCCGCCCGTGGTGTTGACGAAGCCGTCGGAGATGTCTGAGGCCGGGCGCTTTCTACGGCCCGCTCGGCTTTTTTCTTGAGCCGTCCGAGTTGCGCATGGGCCACTTCAGGAAGACAAACCATCAGAAAGCTACCCAGCAGTAGCAGGATGAAGAGACGAACAGGGGTTTTCATAACAGGAAAAGAGGTCGTTTCAGAAAGGAAAGAGGGTCGCAGGTGCCTTATCGCGCGGCTAGCACGGGCTCCATCTGCTGCCGCAGCGTCGCCAGCATGTCTTTGATGGAGGCCTCCCACGCAGGATCGCCTTCCAGCGCCTTCACGGCACTACCGCGCACGACCGGTGTCCCGGCATTGCCACTATTGGCCATCAATTCCTTGATCTCCAGGTCGGTGATGAGTTGCAGCAACTCTTCGTCATCCACCGCATGGACATGGCATAACAGCACGGTGGCTACCGGAATCCCGGCTGCCTGCGTCAGGGCCAGTTGTTCTTCATGCTGTTGCCACGGCCCATCGGCCCCCGACACCACATACAGGGCCGCCACCGGAGGCGTTGCAGTGTTTTGCAGCCGGTTGAGGATGGCTTCGTGGCTGGGATACTGCGTCAGCGTAAGGGTTTCGCGGCCCATGTTAACCGTGACGCGGGTCACGCCGTCGGCATCGGTGGTGGCAGCGGTGCCTTCGACGGCACCGACGGCTTCAGCCACAGGGCTTCCCCAGTTGGCACTGGGGAAATGACTAAGAATGATGAGTTCGCCCGCAGGCTCGTCGGAGCCAGACCCACACCCGGCAGCGATGAAAAGCAGAACAAGCGTGACAAACAGAGCAACAGAACGTGACATGGTGATCCTCGGTAGTTTGAAGAGATGGACGCAGGGATATCCGCTGCAAGAAGTGGTTATTGACGTTTCAGGAAAAACCGCTCCGGGCCGCCCTCAATGAAGACAAGCGGGTCGGTGGCGTCGCGGACTTGTCGGTCTTGGTGCTGAAACTTCCCTTCGCTGACGGAGAAAGCATAGGTGCCATAGGTTGCGCCATCGACGGTGACGGTGACGGTGTAGCGTCCGTCCTGAAGCAGATCGCTCGCCCGAAAGACGCCGTTGCTGGGGTCATCCAGCCCCACATCAAGGCGTTCCCACCACGGTTTAAAGTCCACCGGCTGTGCCCCGCCGTTTGGGTTGGGCCAGTAGGCCACCTCGGTGCCGCCACGCTTCACACTGATGTTCACCTGATGCTCCTGCCAGTTGCCGGGGCTGGCGGCTTTGTCGCGAAACCAGATGCTAAACATGGGCGTCGCCGACGCGTTGGGCCAGTAAAAATACGCATAGTCGTCCCACGGCCCGTCGTAGAAATAGCGCGGCTCGGGGTTGTAGGGATCGTCGCCCTCTGCGGCTTCAACGGTGAAGGGGAACTCGTAAAACAGGTCTCCTTCGAGGTACCATTCCATCACATAGTCGCCCGACTCGATGGGCTGCTCTGGAATGTCACCGGGATGCAGGATCCAGTAGGGTGCACGGTCTTTCTGACCCCGGTAAAATTGCGCATCCACCACGGTGCCATCGGCTTTTTTGATCACATGCGCCAGCTTGGCCCCGGAGTCGGGGTTGTAAGCGTAGATGCTTTCCGAAATCTGGTAATCGGGCAGAAAAAGCGCGCGGATGGTGCCGTTGATTTGAAACTTGCCGTAGTGCCAGATTGCCGACGACTGCGTGGCATTGAGCAAGTCGGAGTAGAGCAGTGCCGGAGGAGGCAGCTTGGGATTGGGTGTTAACTCAACGTCATTCCTCAGATCCAAGCCAGAGGTATTGGCGGCAAGGTCTTGTGCCTGCGTGGAGCGAGGTGACCAGGCCAACAGGCAAACAAAAAGGGCAAGGCATAATGAGCGGGACATGGTGTGGTCTCAGGGTTGTTGGAGCAAATGTGCCTCCGATTGGGGGCCTTCACTCCTTCACGCGACGTTCGACGAACATCTCCCTCATCACTGCTTCATTTTTTCCGCCTACACCCTCAACTCTCAATCGACCAAACAAGCCGTTCTGCGCGTCCGCCGACGGCCTCGAAATAAGCCACGTAACGGTCGGTGCCGGTGATCAGCGAACCGCTTATTCGCAACGGCTTGCCCGGAATGGCCTCCGTGTACTGATAATGCGTACCGTCGCGGAGATACACCCGCAGCCGCCCATGCTCAACGGATGCGGTGATGGTCACCGTCACTGCCTCATCCACGGCAAAGGTGCGCGCCTGAACGCCCTGCAACCAATCGGCGTGGCCCTGCTCGTGGACGCCGGAGGATAGGCCCGTCCGTGTGGCCCCGCTACTCCATGCCTTCTGCCAGCGCCCATGTGCCCGCGGCAGCACCGACACGCGGTGCACCTGTGTGCCATCGTGCGCGGCATACGTCTGCTGTTGCAACTGCTCGGCGATGGGTGTATCACGCACTTCGATGCAGGGCCACGGCTTCCCTTCTGGTTGAATTTGTACTTCATAGGTCGCCGCATCATTTCGGTGCACAAAACCGGGAGGCAGCGCTTGGATGGGGTTGCGAGCGGCGCTAACATGTTGCAAAGCCGGACAACCGCTCCACCATTGTTCATCGAGATGACTTAGCCGGTTGGACACCACGTCGAGGTTTTTTAACGCGGGAAGGTGCCCCAGACCCTCCAGCGTAGTCAACGCATTGCCGCCGAGGTTTAACCGCTCCAGCCACGGCAGACCGTCAAATGCAACCGCCGAGGTAAGGCGGTTGCCATACAGATCCACGTCTTTGAGGGAAGGATGCCCGGTGAGTCCGCTGGCATCTTGCAGCATATTATACCGCCCATTTAGCTTTTCGAGATGCACCAGCGTGTGGAGTGATGGCAGCGCAGAGAGTTGGGTGCGTTCGAGGTGCAGTTCGCGCAGGTCGGTACAATCCTCCACCGCGTCGAGGCTTGTGAGATCGTTGTTCGACAGGTCGAGGTGCGTCCATCGGCAGTTGGGCGGGATCCCCGCCAGTGTTTCGATGCGGTTGTCGCGCAGCCGCAGCGTATGCAGCATCGGCAGATCGATGAGCGGGACGAGGTTGGAGAGTTGCGTGTCTACCAGCGACAGACTCACGACGCGCCCACCATCCAGCCCCACCACGTTGAGACCGCTGTAATACGCCCCGAACCGTTTGTACACGCGCAGGTGGAAATCCAGCCACCCCCAGCGATGATTCCATGCGGGTTTTTCCGGGTCAGTAAATACCACCAGCACACGCCCCGGATCAACCTCCGCATCCGCCAGCAAAGCTTCGACGGCCGCCACATCGTTGCGGTTCACCGCGAGACGTCTGCGCTGCACGGCCCGAAACGAGGAGTGGCGAAAAGTCCACGCCCCGACCGCTGCCGACAGCAAAAAAAGTATCCCTGCAATCCACAGAAGCACGACATCCTGCAGTAATGATGAAACAACCGTAGGAAAAATATAATACACACGCTGGAAGGACCGAGCGCTCCCCACCGATACGCTCAGGTCGCTTCGCAGCGTGCGTGAGTACGAGAAGCACGGCCCTACCGATCCATGCCCTCCTTCTTGCAACGCGATAATGGTTATCCAACTACATCAGCCTTCGCTTGCCTGTGTGCTTTCGCATCAGCTTAGTTGCAAAAATGAGCCGGACAAAGTATGCTTCATCATTACGATGACGTGCGCCTTCTCCTGCTCCTACCCAACGAATGGCCGACTTGCACGCCGTTACCCAACTGCTGAAAGCCGCCAGCGACGGGCAACCTAATGCCCTGGGCGACTTGCTTCCACTGGTGTATGACGAACTGCGCCGTATCGCACACGGCCAGCTTCGGAGGGAGCGCCAGAACCACACGCTCAACACCACCGCGCTGGTGCATGAGGCCTATCTCAAGCTGATCGACCAGAGCGAGGTTTCCTGGCAAAACCGGGCGCATTTCTATGGCGTAGCAGCCCAGGCGATGCGCCGCATCCTGATCGACTACGCCCGCATGCGCACCCGACTTAAACGCGGCGGCAACCAGCAACGGATATCGCTCAAAGAGTCGCTGGGCCTTTTTTCGGACGAACAGTCTGAAGAATTGCTGGCCCTAGATGAATCGCTGCAGCGCCTCGAATCCATCAACCCGCGACATGGACGCATCGTGGAATGCCGTTTTTTCGGGGGCCTGACTATCGAAGAAACCGCTGCTGCCCTCGATGTCTCTACCGCCACCGTCTCGCGCGACTGGCAGTTGGCCCGCGCGTGGCTGAAACGCGACCTTGCCGCGTGACAGGCCTTTCCTGCCCTATTCGTACCTGCTTACGCCATGTCACCTGAACGTCTGCAAGAGATCCAAGACCTCTATCTCGAAGCGCTGGCACTGCCGCCCGACGAACGCGAGGCATTGCTCACAGAGCGGTGCGCCGAGGACCCGGACCTTCGCGCCGAAGTTGATTCGCTTCTGGCCGCCAACCCCAGCGACTCGTTCCTCGATGTCCCCGTTGCCCAGGTCAAACCCCTTGCCAACCAACAAGAAGCACCCTTTCCCGATGACCTGCGGTTTGGCCCGTATCAGGTGCTGCGCGAAATCGGGCGCGGGGGCATGGGCACCGTGTATCTTGCCGAAAGGGCCGACGGGCAGTTTGAACAACAGGTGGCACTCAAAATTGGACGACAAGGGCTGGGCACGGAGGCCTTGCACGAGCGGTTTTTGCAGGAGCGCCAGATTCTCGCCCGGCTGCATCATCCCCACATCGCCCGGCTGTTGGATGGCGGGGTAGCGGGCAATCGGCAGCCCTATTTTGCGATGGAGTATATCGAGGGCACGCCGCTGACCCAGTTCTGCGACAACCGCCAACTTGATCTTTCCGAACGGCTGCGGCTGTTTCAAAACGTGTGCGAAGCCGTTCAGCATGCCCACCAGCAACTGGTAGTACACCGCGACCTGAAGCCCTCTAACATTCTTGTCAGGGACAATGGCGAAGTAAAGCTGCTCGACTTTGGGATCGCCAAGCTACTCGCCGACGAAGGCACGCTCGGCGATGGCGGCATGCCGATCACCGAAACCGGAATGCGGCTCCTGACACCCGAGTATGCAGCCCCTGAGCAGATTTTGGGCGAACCCGTCTCGACGACGACCGACGTATATGCCCTTGGCGTCTTGCTGTATGAGTTGCTCACGGGCCATCGCCCTTATCAGTTTGTCCGCCGCACGCCCGGTGCCATCGAGCAGGCCATCCTCGAACAGGAACCGTCTCGGCCTTCCAACAAAGTCAGCCAACCCGAGACCATTACACTTGCGGACGGCACCACCGAAACCATCACGCCCGAGCAAATCAGCCGTGCCCGTCGCACCCAGCCCCAGCGGCTGCAACGGCGGCTGGAAGGCGACCTCGATGTGATTACGCTGAAGGCCCTGCGCAAAGAACCGGCACGCCGCTATCCCAGCGCAGAGGCCTTCGTCGAAGACATCAAACGCTACCTCGAAGGACTGCCCGTCACCGCACGTCCTGATACCCCCGGCTATCGGCTGCGTAAGTTCGTTCAACGGAACCGCATCTCCGTCCTTGCTGCCGCGTTGGTTCTTGCATCGCTGATCGGTGGGTTGACGGCCGCGTTGTGGCAAAATCGCGTAGCAACCCAAGAGCGGGACCGGGCACAAACTGAAGCCGAAAAAGCCACCGCTGTTAAGGACTTCCTTGTCGATCTGTTTGAAGAATCGGATCCCAACGCAGCGCCCGGCGACACCCTTTCGGCGTTGGACATCCTCGCCCGCGGACGCACCCGCATCGATACGGCCCTGGCGGCACAACCCGATGTACAGGCGGAGGTGATGAGCGTTATCGCAGGCATGTACCGCAGTCTCGGCAAAGATCAAGAAGCGGGGCCTCTCATCGAAAAAGCGCTTGCGCTCCGCAAGGACCTGCACGGGCGTGCACACGCCGATGTGGCCCAATTGATGACAGCCCTGGGGGCCTGGCATTATGCCAATGGGGATGCGGTTGCCGCCGATTCGCTCCACCGCGAAGCCCTCACCATTCGTCGGCAAGTGTTGGGGCCGATGCACCCCCGCGTGGCGCAAAGCCTGGTGCTGCTTTCCTCTACCAATATGGGACGTGGAAGAGTTGAAGACGCCGCGACCTACGCCGATGAAGCCCTCGCCATTCAGCGCACTTCGCTCGGCCCCGACGCTCCCGAACTGGCAGCGACCCTCGACATGCTGGCGCTTATTCAGTTTAACCTCAGTGCGCCCGAGGAAGCCCTCCCGCTGATGGAAGAAAAACTGCGCATCCAGCGCCTGCATTACTCCGACGACGCCCCCGTGGTGAATTATACCCGCGGCAACCTGGCGGTCATCTTGCAGGAGTTGGGCCGCTTCTCCGAGGCCGAAACCCATCTGGCCGACGTGCTCGCCTTTGACCTGCATGTATACGGCGAGGCACATCCCCACACCATCAGCACGCTCCGCAAGCTCGGTGGTGTACAAATGAGGCAGGGGCAGTTTGATGAAGCCGAAGCAACGTTCCAGGAAGCCTTGCGCCTATCCGAACAAGTTTTTCCTGCCGCTCACCCCTCGGTATCAACCCTGAAATTTAACCTCGGCAGTCTTTTCTACGACCGGGGAGATTATGAGGCCGCCATCACACAATTTCGCACCACCTTACCCGAAGACCTTGAACAGTTTGGCGGCCAGAGCTTGGTTGGCACCCAGACCTTACGTTTGCTCGGCCAAGCCCTGGCTGCCCAGGAAAACTACACAGAAGCCGAAGATGCTTTGCGGCAGGCACTCGCTTTTAGTGTAACTTCCTATGGCAAGGATGACACCAAAACCGCGTACACCCGCACCTTGCTTGCCGATGTGCTTCGCCAACAAAACCAACTGGCAGAGGCGGAGCCGCTCTACCTCAGCGCTATACAAACGCCGGGACTTATCCCGCTTGATAGTGCCGCTGTGCACCTGGGGTTGGGGCTGCTACGGCTTGAGCAGGGCAACACCGAAGCCGCCGACACCTTGCTTACCACCGCCTTGTCCCTGGAAGAACGCGAAAACCTGCCCATCCAATGGTCGCGTGCACAGGCGGAATGGGCACTGGGCCGCTGCCGTCTTGCCCAAGGGCAGACGGATGAAGCACGCCGTCTTTTTGAGCAGGCCCATACCAAGATGAAGGCCCAGCGCGGTGCCAATGACCGCTACGCACAGGCCGTACAAGCCCTGCTGGTGGCGCTTTAGCACGCTGCTTGCTTTTTCAAAACAACCGTAGCTGCATGTCGCCTGCCCGCCTTCAAGAAATCCAAGACCTTTACCTCGACGCCCTGGTCTTGCCCGCCGATGAACGCGAGGCGTTGCTCGCGGAACGGTGCGCCAAGGATCCGGACCTTCGTGCCGAAGTCGCATCGCTCTTGGCAGCAGACCCCGGCGCATCGTTTTTAGAAGAACCGCTTGCCCATATCAAAGACGCCTCGGACCTTGCCGAAAGCCAGACGTTCAGCGAAGAACAGCAACTGGGTACCTACAAACTGATCAAAGAACTGGGGCACGGCGGCATGGGCACCGTCTATCTGGCCGAGCGGGCGGATGGACAATTTGATCACGAAGTAGCCCTCAAAGTCACACGTTCCGGCCTTGCGGGTTCTACGCTGAAGCAGCGGTTTTTGCAGGAACGACAAATCCTTGCCCGCCTGCAACATCCCCACATCGCCCGGCTGCTCGACGGCGGCATTACCGATTCCGGGCGGCCGTTCTTTGCGATGGAATATGTGCAAGGAACGCCGCTAACCCAGTATGCTGACGAACAGCGTTTGCCACTCAACGAGCGGCTGCGGCTATTCATGCAGGTCGGCGAGGCGGTGCAGTACGCCCACCGCAACCTCGTCGTGCATCGCGACCTCAAGCCCTCCAATATTCTCGTCACGTCCGCTGGACGGGTGAAACTGTTGGACTTCGGCATTGCAAAGGTGCTGGAAGACGAGTCCGCGCAGAACCTACAAGTTGTACCGCTCACCCAGACGGATATGCGGGTGATGACGCCCGAATATGCGGCTCCTGAACAGATTAAAGGCGAAGCGGTTACCACCACCACGGATGTGTATGCGCTCGGGGTTTTGCTGTATGAATTGCTCACCGGCCACCGTCCATATCATGTAGACCGCCCTACTCCCGGCGCGATGGAGCGGGCCATCTTGGAGCAAGAACCCCTGCGTCCGTCTACCGTCATTCGACGCACCACAGAACGCGCCCGTAAGGACGGCTCCAAAGAAACCATTACGCCCGAACAGATCAGCGCCGCCCGCCAACTCCGTCCCTTGATGCTGCAACGACGGTTGGAAGGTGAACTCGACATCATTATCCTAAAAGCGCTCCGCAAAGAACCCGAGCAGCGCTATGCCAGCGCCGAAGCCTTCATGGAAGACATAAGACGCTACCTCGCGGGCTTGCCAATTGCGGCACGGCGTGGGTCAGCAGGCTATCGGGTGCGGAAATTTGTGCTACGCCATCGGCTAGGCGTCATTGCTTCCATCTTGGTGGTTTTTTCGCTCCTTGGTGGCCTCAGCATCGCGACCTGGCAAGCCCGTGTGGCCGCCCACGAACGCAACCTAGCCCGCGAAGAGGCGGAAAAGGCAGCTCAAGTGTCCAGCTTCCTCATCGACCTGTTCGACGTGTCGAATCCGTTTTCGACCAGTCCTGTTCGCGGCGATACACTAACGGCACGCACCATCCTGGCGCGGGGAGCCTCCCGCATCGAGCACGAATTGGCACAGCAGCCACTGGTCCAAGCCGAGATGCGCAACACCATCGGTCATGTGTACCGCAACCTCGCGCTGCTCGACGAAGCCGATTCGCTGATGAGTGCCGCGCTGGAGCAGCGCCGCCAACTCTTGGGAAGCCACCACCCCTCCGTGGCAACCAGCCTCAGCGACCTAGGACAACTGCGCCAAAACCAGGGCGACTACCCCGCTGCAGAATCGCTCCAGCGTGCGGCATTGGATATGCAGATGCCCCTGCTTGGCCCGAACCATCCCGACGTGGCGAACATACAGTATCACTTGGGCGTGGCGATGAGTTGGCAAGGCACTAACTTGGAAAAAGCTGAATCCCTCCTCCGGGAGGCCCTCGCAACGCAGACAGCGTACTATGGCTCCAACCATGCCACTGTCGCCTATACCCTGAATAGCCTTGGCAACCTCCTCACCGACCAAGAGCGCCACGATGAAGCTGCCGACGTTCATGCACAAACGCTTGCCATCCGTCGTGCCCTGCTTGAACCGACCCATCCCTCCATTGCCGTCAGTCTGAACAACCTGGCTTTCACGCGGCGCAATCAAGAGCGGTATTCGGAGGCGGAACCGCTGTACCGAGAAGCACTAGAGATCTTACGGGCCCAACTAGGCGAGGCACATCTTTATGTGGCCGTGGGCCTGAATAACCTAGCCGATGTGCTGGCGAAGCAGGAAAAGCACGCGGAGGCTGTCCCTTTTTTCAGCGACGCCTTGCCCATTTTTGCAGCGCTGGACCAGGAAGGCCACGCTCTTGAAGCCGTCATCAAAAGCAACTTGGCTGCCAGCCTCACCGTGCTGGAGCAATATGCCAAGGCGGAGCTACTTCTGCTGGCGGCTGAGCAACGCCTTGACGAAACATTTGGCCCAGATCATGCCTTTTCGCAGCGGGCTCACGAGCGGCTCGTGGCGCTATATACAGCATGGGGGCAGCCGGAAAAGGCAGCCCCGTGGGAATAACACAAAAAAGGCCCCGCCGCTGATAAACAGCAGCAGGGCCTTTAAAGAGGACCTGGCACCGACCTACTCTCCCACCACTCGGGGCAGTACCATCGGCGCGACGGGGCTTAACGGCTCTGTTCGGAATGGGAAGAGGTGTGACCCCCGTGCAATAGGCACCAGGAAGCTTGGTTGCACAACAAACGTGTGCTTAAAAGAACAATGACATGGTGTTTCCGCATGTACACAAGGTACATACGAGCGTCTCCCTAGAGACGCACATAGAAAAATTGAAATTTAAGCCTGATGGGTAATTAGTACGGCTCGGCTGAGCATGTCACCATGCTTACACCTGCCGCCTATCAACGTCCTAGTCTAGAACGACCCATAGGGGAAACCTCATCTTGCGGTGGGCTTCGTGCTTAGATGCTTTCAGCGCTTATCCCTTCCGAACATAGCTACCCTGCGATGCAGCTGGCGCCACAACAGGTACACTAGCGGTTCGTCCACCTCGGTCCTCTCGTACTAGAGGCAGATCCGCGCAAGTTTCCAACGCCCACAGCAGATAGGGACCGAACTGTCTCACGACGTTCTGAACCCAGCTCGCGTGCCGCTTTAATGGGCGAACAGCCCAACCCTTGGGACCTTCTCCAGCCCCAGGATGCGACGAGCCGACATCGAGGTGCCAAACCTCCCCGTCGATGTGAACTCTTGGGGGAGATCAGCCTGTTATCCCCGGCGTACCTTTTATCCTTTGAGCGACGGCCCTTCCATTCGGAACCGCCGGATCACTAAGGCCTGCTTTCGCACCTGCTCGACCTGTATGTCTTGCAGTCAAGCACCCTTATGCCTTTACACTCTGCGTACGATTACCGACCGTACTGAGGGTACCTTTGCGAGCCTCCGTTACTCTTTAGGAGGCGACCGCCCCAGTCAAACTACCCACCTAACACTGTCCCCCGACCGGATAACGGCCGCGGGTTAGGCACTAGCCAAAACAAGGGCGGTATTTCAAGGGTGACTCCACCGAGCCTGGCGACCCGGTTTCACAGTCTCCCGCCTATCCTACACATGCTTTGGCCAATGTCAATGCTAAGCTGCAGTAAAGGTGCACGGGGTCTTTCCGTCCCACTGCGGGTAGCCGGCGTCTTCACCGGCACCACAATTTCACCGAGCCCATGGCCGAGACAGTGCCCAACTCGTTGCACCATTCGTGCAGGTCGGAACTTACCCGACAAGGAATTTCGCTACCTTAGGACCGTTATAGTTACGGCCGCCGTTTACTGGGGCTTCGGTCGCGAGCTTTGCCTTACGGCTAACAAGCTTCCTTAACCTTCCAGCACCGGGCAGGTGTCACTCCCTATACATCATCTTACGATTTAGCAGAGAGCTATGTTTTTGTTAAACAGTCGGTTGGGCCATTTCTCTGCGACCCTCCCTTGCTTTTACTGGGGGAGGGTGCTCCTTATCCCGAAGTTACGGAGCCATTTTGCCTAGTTCCTTAGCCATGGATCACTCGAGCGCCTGAGGATGCTCTCCTCACCTACCTGTGTCGGTTTACGGTACGGGCACCTTGGGCAACATACGACGCTTTTCTCGGCAGCATGCTTGGGGTCTCTATGCGTTTGTCCGAAGACTCCCGCTACTGTCGTATTTCGGCCGTCACGAAGGGCGGATTTGCCTACCCTTCAGCCTACGTACTTTAACGCACATCCGTCTGTGCGCGGACCTTACGCGTCTGCGTCACGCCTCATGTTATCGCCGTCAGGTGGTACGGGAATATTGACCCGTTTGCCATCGCCTACGCCTCTCGGCCTCGGCTTAGGTCCCGACTAACCCTGTTCCGATTAGCGTTGAACAGGAACCCTTAGGTTTTCGGCGGATCCGTTTCACACGGATCTTATCGTTACTCATGCCTACATTTTCTTTTCCAGAAGCTCCACCGTGCCTCACAGCACAGCTTCAGCGCCGCTGGAATGCTCCCCTACCACTCTACGTAGTAGAATCCGAAGCTTCGGTAACAGACTTAATGCCCGATCATTTTCGATGCCGGACCGCTCGACCAGTGAGCTATTACGCACTCTTTAAATGAATGGCTGCTTCTAAGCCAACATCCTGGTTGTCTAAGCAGTCTGACCTCCTTTGGTCAACTTAGCCTGTATTTGGGGACCTTAGCTGTCGGTCTGGGTTGTTTCCCTCTCGGACACGGATCTTATCACCCGCGCCCTCACTGCCGCAAAGCATGTATTGGCATTCGGAGTTTATCAGGGGGTGGTACCCGGTGAAGGGCCCGAACCCTACCAGTGCTCTACCTCCAATACACTCAATTGCGACGCTGTACCTAAATACATTTCGGGGAGTACGAGCTATTTCCGAGTTTGATAGGCCTTTCACCCCTACCCTCAAGTCATCCGAACACTTTTCAACGTGTACCGGTTCGGGCCTCCACGTGGTCTTACCCACGCTTCACCCTGCCCAAGGGTAGCTCACTCGGTTTCGCGTCTACCCCCACTGACTGTACGCCCTATTCAGACTCGCTTTCGCTGCGGTTGCGGACCTGAGGCCCTTAACCTTGCCAGGGAGGAGTAACTCGTAGGCTCATTATGCAAAAGGCACGCCGTTACCCCACGAAGGGGCTCCGACTGGTTGTAAGCGCATGGTTTCAGGTACTATTTCACTCGCCTACTAGGCGTTCTTTTCACCTTTCCCTCACGGTACTGGTTCACTATCGGTCATGAGTGAGTATTTAGCCTTACCAGATGGTGCTGGTAGATTCCCACAGGATTTCTCCGGTCCCGTGGTACTCAGGAATATTGCTGGGCCAGTTGATTTACGTCTACAGGGCTATCACCTTCTATGGCGTCGCTTTCCAGACGACTTCGTCTTCATCGCGTGGTCCCGTGTGCAAGTCCTACAACCCCGATGTAGCCGAGACCACATCGGTTTGGGCTGTTCCCCGTTCGCTCGCCACTACTTAGGGAATCACTATTGTTTTCTCTTCCTCCAGGTACTGAGATGTTTCAGTTCTCCGGGTTAGCCGCTCAAGGCCT
>JAUIDY010000040.1:32500-46543 GCA_030428385.1 Rhodothermia bacterium
CGTTTAACACGCTCTTCGTAAAAGCGAAGAGGCTGCCGAAAAACCAGTGCCATCTGTCGAAAGAACAACCTCGCCAGCCACCGTGGGCTTTTTTGCGAGGGCCGCCATGATACGGCGTGTGCTCACCCCCGGTCAACCCCCTTTTATCTCTTCGGCAAACCTTCGTAAAGCCAAAGTCTAGGTGCTGCTTTTCGGCGAGCAAGGCAGGTTCAAACCGGGTCGGCTCCCCTCAGTTTCTCTGCTCCTGTCAAGAACAGGCGAAGTTGAAATGAAGGGCGTGTGTACCTGCCACCCGCATCCTGGGAGAGAACAATGTCGCCTGCCGGTGTCTCCTTGCAAAGCGACGCTTTCCGAAACACCACGTGCCGCCCGGGGTTCTTGCCCGTCGCGTACACGCAGCCGCATTTCTGAAAGCGGAGCCCTTATTCTTCCGTCTGTCTTGTTCGTTCCCACCTAATGCAAAGCTCATCGTTTCTCCATAAAGCCAAGGATTTTGCGCGCCGTAGCGGTGCCCACATTGTGTCCTTGGTACGCAACCGCTACTTCTGGCTGGGCCTGGCTGGTTTTATGGGTGTAGTCGCCCTCGTGTTTGTCCTCTTTAATAACCTCTTACTCCCGCTCTACACGCGGCACGACGTCGCTGTGGAAGTGCCTGCCGTGCTGGAGATGCCATACGAAGAGGCAGCGGCGTTGTTGGAAAACCACGACCTACGCGTGGAGCGAGTCACTCAGCGCTTTAACCCCGACTTCCCGCGCGACGCGGTAATTGATCAGAACCCGGCAGCCAACGAGCGGGTGAAGCCTGGACGGCGCGTCTATATTTCTGTCAACGCCGGAGAAATTCCGATGGTAAAGATGCCGTCGGTGGAGGGCATGTCGCTGCGGGAAGCCAAAAACCAACTCATGGCACATCGCCTCACAGTAGCCGACGAGCGCCCGGACTCCATCCCATCTCCGTACCGCAACACCATCACCCGGCAACGCCCGGAAGCAGGCGACTCGCTGGCGGTGGGGTCAAATGTGACGCTGTGGTATAGTACAGGCCTGGGAGATCGGTATGTGCAAGTGCCCGATGTTACGGGCCTGTTCGTTGAAGAAGCCAAGACCATCTTGCTCGAACGTCGGTTGCGGGCGGTGCTGGTGGGGCTGAGCCAGGATGAGACTGGCGAAATCACAAGTGAACTGTTGATCTTGCGCCAGAGCCGGGACCCCGGCACGCGGGTGCGCGAAGGATTTGAGGTACGGCTGTTTGTGGGTACCGAAGAGGACCTTGAAGAACTCGAAGCTGAGGAAGCCGCCCAACGTGAAACCGCGGCGGCAGCAGCCGAAGCAGCCGAAGCTACGCAAGACGATAATACACCGTAGCGTCTACTCTTCTACATATACAGCAAACCCTGCCTCTACTTCGACAACAACCTGCTCTTTGTGCTTGGTGGGGATGACGCGCCCCACATAATCGGGCTGGATAGGATATTCGCGGTGCCCCCGGTCGATAAGCACGGCGAGTTGAATCGAGCGTGGACGCCCGTAATGCACGATGGCATCGAGGGCAGCCCGGGCGGTGCGTCCGGTGAACAGCACATCATCCACTAACACCACGTCGCGGTCCGTCACATCGATATCATTGACGACGGCATCACTCTCTATGGTGCGCGCCCGGTCGTCGCGGTAGGCAGTCACGTCCAGGTCATGCACCGGCACGGCGTGCCCTTCGACGGCTTCGATTTGCTGCGCCAGCGCCTGCGCAATGACGGCCCCGCTGTGCCAGATCCCAAAGATGACCACGTTGCCCGCGCCTCGGTTACGCTCCAACACCTGATAGGCAAGACGAATCACCATGCGATGGGCACGTTCTTGCGAGATGATCGGGGTTCGTTCCATAACAGCCAGCAATCGATTCAACGGAAAGTGCTAAAATAAAAAAACTCCAGCGCCGAAAAGGCGTGGAGTTCACAACCAACCGATTTTCTACCCTCCTTACTGGAACATCGCCTTGATGCTGCCCCACGTTCGGCGAACGTAGGTAGGCGTATAGTTCACGCTGCGGTGTCCGAGTTGCTGCCGAAGTCCATTCGCAAAGATGGCGTCCAGGCGGTAGTCTACTTCTTCGGAGGCCGACTTGTACACTTGGTCATCAACAAACTCGTAGACCTTGTCGGCCCCGTGGGCATCAAATGCTTGGACGAGCATGTACTCGTCATTGTATGAGGTCTTGCGAAACAGTTCATACGCCCGCACTTCCTCCTCTACCTCCGTCTGCCACGCTACCAAAAAGTCTGCCTCGCGCGCCTCCACATCGAAGTAGCTGAGCTGGACCGTATACGCCGAAAATCCGGCGAGGACCAGCACCGAGGTTGCAAAAAGAAGCGCGCGCAGTTTCATAAAACGGCGTTACACCGTGGCGGGATGATGGGAAAACGTGAGAAGATAGCGGGTGTCCACCAAAATAGAAAGTGGGAACCGACACCTTTTCGGGTACAATACAATGAAAACCCGTGGAATGATGAACGTGGGCCCGGAAAAAAGTGATTTGCTACCGATTGCTATCCTCCAACACCGGTGTTTCCTCATGCACGGCCGCTTCCGGCCCCACGCTTTCCTCAATCAGCTTAAGGATACGGCGGTATTCGTCGGTCCAGCTTGACGGCTCGGTGAAGCCGTGCCCTTCGACAGGATACACCGCTAGTTCCCAGTCCTCTTTGCCCAATTCGATGAGCCGCTGGGAAAGCCGGATGATGTCTTGCGGCTGGACATTGGAATCGAGCATCCCATGAAGCATCACCAGCGGGTCTTCCAGTCCATCGGCAAAATTAATGGGCGACGAGCGAGTGAAGGCAACCGAGTCGGTCGCCGGGGTGTTGAGAATGTTGGAAGTATAGGTGTGGTTGTAGTGCGCCCAGTCGGTGACGGACCGAAGGGCTGCACCACCGCCAAAGTGCTCAGGCGCGGTAAAGAGCGCCATAAGGGTGATGAAGCCGCCGTACGAGCCACCATAAATAAACACCCGCTCGGCTGGAATACCGTATTCGTCGGTCACGAACTGCGACGCATCAATATAGTCACCGAGATCGCGCCCGCCCATGTGGCGATAGATGGCGGTACGCCAGTCGCGACCGTAGCCTGCCGATGCACGAAAATCAACGTTGAGAATGGTGTAGCCGCGTTCTACCAGCAGGTTGTGGAACATATATTCGCGGAAGTAACTGCTCCACCAGCGGTGCACATTTTGCAAATACCCCGCTCCGTGGACAAACAGCACGGCAGCTCCGTTTGGTTCTTCAGGCACAAAGACCTGCGCCGGCACCGGCACACCATCGGAGGCTTCGATTTCGATGAGTTCGCCGGTGCGCCACGGATACGCTGCCCATGCCTCGGTGGGGCTGTGGGTGATGCGTGTGGGTTCGGCTTGAGGCTGTTGCAGGTAAACTTCGGGAGGGGCTGTCGTGAAGGAGCGCAGCACGGCCATCTGCGTTTCGTCGGGGTGTAGCGTCACAGCGTTGTTGCCGTCCATGGTCGTCAGCCGCGTGCGTGGCCCGCCATCCAGCGGCATGCGGTAGTAGTGCCGCACAAATGGCGACTCCTCGCTGCTGCTGAAAAACCACGTCTGCCCGTCCTGCGAAAGCATCGGCGCGAACACCTCAAAGTCGCCTTCGGTGACGGCACGCACGTCGCCTTCTTCGACGTCTACAACATAAAGGTGGCTGTAGCCCGTGGCTTCGCTCTGGAAAAAGAAATGGCGGTCGTCGGGCAGCCACCCGACCGTACTCGCACCGCCAAACCATGAAATACCAGGCCCGGCAATCCATGCCTCGTCGTGCTGCCGATCCAGCAGGGTAAGCGTGGCCATTTCGGGATCGAGCTGCGCAATCCAGCGGTCTTTGTTGTCATCGCTGCGGATATCGAGTACCCCCAAACGTCCACTCGGACTCCAGTACGGGCCATAGGCAGTGAGATGACGTTTTGACTTGCTGGAATCCGGTGTCACGCCCTTTTCTTGCAAAAAAGCGGGCACATCGTACGCTCCCTCTAACTGGTGCAAATTTACCTGATACGTGGTGTCGCGCTGGAGATCTTGCACATAGAGTTCAAACCCTGCTTGCGGTGCACCCACCTTGGCGCGGGCGGTCACTTCCTCGGCATAACCACTTTCGGTGACATAGTTGATGATCGATGTGGAAGTGGCTCCGCTGCTTTGGGTCAGGGCAAACGTCACAAACCGCTCCGTGGGGTCGAGTTGAAGTTGCTGAACGGCCTTGTCGTCGCGGTAGAAGGTAGGCGGCGGATTGTCGGCGGCGCGGTCGCGTTCCTGCGCAGCGGTGCGAGCCTCGCGTTCTTCTTTTTGCTCCCGCAGGTAGTCGAACAGTTCCTGTTGCTGCGCTTCGAGAAAGGCGTCCTGGTCGCTAAGCGCGTCGTCTTTAGGAGCCTTACCAGAACGCAAATCCGAAACCTGCACCACGGCCCCGGTCTCCAGGTCGTGGCGGAAGAGGTTGTCGTCGCGCTCGAATATGATGGCCGTGCCGTCAAGCGTGAAGCGCGGGTTGGTCTCGGCGGTGCGGGTTTGGGTCAGGCGCTGTACCCGGTCATCGGCACGGTGATACAAATAGAGGTCGCCGCCCTGGATGTAGACCTTGCGCTGAAAGTCGGAAGTGTAGATGTGTTCGCCATGGTGCCACCCATCGAAGGTAGGGCCACCGGTGCGGCGGCGTTCGGGCGAAACCTGGGTGGGTTCACCGCCGGTGCGCGGCACGACAAACAAGGAATCGTCGGCAAACTGCCCCTGCGGATTCCAGCTAAAATAGAGCCGTTCACCATTTTCACTCCAGAAGGGCTGCGACGGCCACCCCCCAACCCAGGAATCCGGGTCTTGCATAATTTGCTGCACGGTAAGCGAAGCAGGTTGCCCCCATGCAGGAGCAGCACCAGCCGCAAGAACAGCCATAAAGGCAAAAAAACAAAACCATCGCATGATTATCATGAAGGGCAACCTCAGAAAGTGTGTCGGCCCAATATAGACTAAAGGGCCCTGTTTTATGCCGTGTATTTCAATGTCTGAATCCGCCTACAATCTTCGCATGCCTTCCTAGCAGGTTAGGGCATGATATGCTTATCTTGGCCCTGCTTTAAAAAAGCGCTTTCTGTACGATGCTACGAAAGTACGCTTTCTTCCCCCACCCTGCTCTCCACCCCACCACCCTACAAATCTATGCACGCTGCGTCTTTGCTTATTGGCATTCTTCTTCCAACATGGGTCTTTGTAGGTGTACTCCTGATTGCGATAGGGCTGGGAGGGGCACTCATGTACTGGACACGGATGCTGAAAGACGTTCGGCGCGACCTAGACCTTGAGCGCTCCAAATCACAGCGGCTGCGGCACCAATTGTCCTCGTCATCGACCCATCCCGATCAGGCAAAAGCAACTGCCACTCCTGATACCCCGGATGCAGAAGAAGAAGCACAAACGGCCGAACCGGAAAAGGTCACCCGCAGCAATGAGGAGTTGGAAAAGAAGTACGAGCAATTGCGGCAAACCTACAACAAGCTGTACACCCGCCACAAAGCCCTGGTGACCGAATACAAACGGCTGCATGACTTCTTGCAGTCAAAAAAAAACCGGGTGGCTCCGTCTAATGGCGATGGGGTACAAGCGACATCGACCAACGCCTCCTCTGATCAGCCCGAAGTAACGGTCACCTCACCCAACGTCGAAGCATAGCGGGAGCGCTGCCCAGGTGGCTGTGGATCACGAAGCGCTCTACCGGTTGATTTACGAGCAACAGTGGCAAACGGTGTTGCAACACCTCTATGCCCATCGCACGGCTATTGCGAGAGAGTCACTGCTCAGCCATGCCGCCGCTACGTTCATCGAGGCCTTTCTGTCTGCCTTGTCTACCCATGGTGCCGCCAGCTTTCCCGAGGAATTAGAAACGCTTTTTTTGCTGCATACGGGCGGTTTCTATCGGTTGTCTTCCTCCTCGTTTGCGCCCGTCGTGGCGGCGCTTGTCACCCTACATCAAGCCGATGCAGAGGCAGCGCGCAGTTATGCCCGTCACTGTCCCCAGCACCCTGTTTGTGCTGCGGTGCTTGATGCTCACACCCCGCCTCAACCAATCGACCATGCCATTACGGAGCGGCTCTCGGTAACCCGCACGCCTCCCCTTCAACCCACCGATGCGACCACGGGCCTGTTCAAGTCGCAGCAGGAAGTGGATTTTTTTATGGCGGTGCGAACAGTCTTTGCAACGTATTTTGTCTACCCGAACGTGGCCCTGCACAGCATCCTCGACTATGAAAAGATTAAAGCGGCGCTGAACGCTGAGGAACGGGCCTATTTTTTCCGGGCCACGGTGGATTGCGTGGTGTTTGACCAGCACAACCACTACCGCCCGTGTTATTTCTTTGAACTCGACAGCCCCCTGCACGATACCGATGCACGCCAGCACCGTGATAAGATGAAAGATCACATCCTCGCGCTTGCCGGGCAAACCATCCATCGCCTTCGTAAGCGCGACGCCGCCGTAAATACACAAGACTTTGTCCGGCTGTTACGCGAACTTATGACCTGACCTCACCGCCATCCGCCTTTCTGATTCACAGCCTCCATGACCTTTACCCTTTCCGAGTCCCGCGCCGTCCTCGAACGCACGCCGGCCACGGTGCGCACCCTTCTTCAAGGACTACCCGACGCCTGGATTCATGCCACCGAAGGCCCCGAGACATGGAGCCCATTCGACATCATAGGCCACCTCATCCATGGCGAGCGCACGGACTGGATTCCGCGTGCACGGCTTATCCTCACGCAGGGCACCTCGCAGCCGTTTCCTTCTTTCGACCGCTTTGCCCAATTCGAGGCCAGCAAGGGCAAAACGTTGGATGAACTGCTTGATACGTTCGCGGCTCTCCGCACAGAAAACCTGCTCACCCTCCGCAAGCTCAGCCTCACCGACGCCGATTTTTCCCTCACGGGCGTTCATCCCGAGCTCGGCCCGGTGACCCTGGGGCAGTTGCTGGCCTGCTGGGCCACGCACGACCTGACCCACATTGCCCAGATTAGTCGCGTTATGGCCAAGCAATACCGCGACGCTGTTGGTCCCTGGCGCGCCTACCTTCCTTTGCTCGACCGTTAACGCCTGCTGCCCTATGGAAACGCCCAAAAAGAAAAGCAAAATCCTGCCCGCTCTGGTTCTTTTCCTGCTTCTTCCGGCGGGCTGTTTCCTTGCCGGTGGGGTCATCGGCAAGCTCACGATTGCGCCGGGGCAAGGGTTGGCAGGAGCAGGCATCGCTGCCATTTATGCCCTCGGCGGAGCCGCTGTTGGTTTGTTGCTGAGTACCGTCCTAACGGCCAAACTCACGGCCCAGCGGCTGTGGATCGCCGCCGGGGTGGCCTTGCTTTTTGGAGGCAGTATGTTCGCCGCGCTGCGACTGATTCCGAAAAAAACCATCGAAACGAACTACGAGCCGCCACCGATTTTTGAACCGGCTTTTGTGTTTTCGCTGGGGGTAGAACTCAACAAAGATCCGTCGCCTGATGAGCAGTTCGACCAACCATTTACACGGCTCGACGTGGGCACCCGCCCCAACAGCGTGCGCGTCTTCCGGCACGAGCCCCCGGCATGCAGCAACAACCTGCCCGCCTTCGACAAGCTAGAGGCGTTACGGGAACAAGCCACCCGCGTCCGCACGGCCTGCCAAGCCGACGACGAGCCCTGCCGCGCCACCCCCTGCACCAACTGCCGCGAGTATCACTTTTTGTTTTACCTCGACACCGAGGAACACCAAACGTTTAAGGTAAGCGACCATTACCTCACCACGACACCAGAAGGACAACAGTTGGTTGAAGCCCTGCGCTCGATTTATGACGAAGTGCAGGCCGACTGGTGGTGCACGGGATAAAAAGTCCGCTTTGCCGTATGGATTTTGCGCCGAACAGCCGCAACCCGTAGCTTGCCATGCCGCCCCCGGTGATTTCCAACGACTTAACCCCACAAACGATGCAACCCCACGCTATACGCCTTTCCTTGCTGTTCGCCTTGCTTGGCTGTTGTCTCCTCGCACTTCCGGCGGTGGCGCAGCTCACGCCCGAACACGTCGCCATGATGCAGTCGGTAAGCCAGGCACAAGTCTCGCCCGACGGCCAGCACGTGGCCTATACCGTTAATGTACCCCGCGATCCACTGGTGGAAAATGGCAGCACCTGGCGCGAACTGTATGTCCTAGATCTCGACGCCCAAGAAGCAACGCCGTATATCACCGGAGAGGTGAGCGTGAGCAGTATCGGGTGGACGCCGGATGGGCACACCATCACCTTTCTGGCGCGGCGCGAAGGTGACGCCAGCACTTCGCTTTATGGGATTGCTGTTGGCGGCGGCGAAGCAGCGAAACTTGCGAGTGCGCCCAGTGCCATCCTTGGTTATGACTGGCATCCGGAAGGAACACAGGTGGCGCTCATCGCCCGCGAGGCCGAGCCCGCCCCCGCGAACAGTTTTTCCTCGTACCAGCCCACCATCTACGAAGAACGTCAGCGCAACCGCGCCGTGTGGATCGCCGACCTGACCCTCGACGCGCCCGCACGCAACCTGGGCCTGGAAGGCAGTGCATACGACATCCAATGGAGCCCTGATGGCACCAGCCTCGCCGTTAGTATCGCACCGACGACGTTGGTGGATGATCGCTATATGCTCCAGCGTGTGCATGTGATCAACCCGACCACGGGTGCCGTCATGGCCCGTGTTGAAAATCCAGGCAAGCTGGGCATGGTGGCGTGGAGTCCAGACGGACAGCACCTCGGCATCGTGTCGGCAGCAGACATCAACGACCCGAAAGAGGGACGCCTTACCGTGGTACCCGTGACGGGCGGTGCAACGACGGACATCCTCCCCGACTTTGAAGGCCACGTGGAGCAGCTGGTGTGGGATGATGCTGAGACAATTCGCTTCTTGGCCAGCCAAGGCGTGGGCAGCGCCTATGGCACCGTCAAGCATGATGGCACTGACTTGCAATGGCTGTATGAAGCCGAAGACGTGGGCCTCGGCACCTTTTCCGTCCCGGCGGAGCGTACACACACGGTCTTCGTGGCCGATACCCCGCAGCACCCCAACGAGGTATTTCGGCTCATGGACGGCAGTGCCTCCGCCGAGCGCCTCACCGACGTGAACCCGTGGCTCGCCGACGTGCAGTTGGCGCCGCAGGAAGTGGTGCGCTACGCCGCCCGCGACAGCCTGATGCAGGAAGGCATGTTGATCTATCCGCTCGGCTATCAGGAAGGCACGCAGTATCCGCTGGTTATGGTGGTGCATGGCGGCCCCGAGGCGCATTATGACAACGGCTGGCTGACCAGCTACTCGATGCTGGGGCAGATGGCCGCCGCCAATGGCTTTGCCGTGTTTTACCCCAACTATCGCGGCAGCACCGGACGCGGCCTCGACTATTCGAAGACGAGCCAGGCCGATCCCGCAGGCAAGGAGTTCGACGACCTCGTAGACGGCGTCGATTACCTCATCGACCGGGGACTCGTGGATCCGGAAAAGGTGGGTGTGACGGGCGGCTCATATGGTGGCTACGCAACAGCGTGGCTCTCCACCCGCTACTCGGACCGGTTTGCCGCCGGGGTCATGTTTGTCGGTATCAGCAACAAGGTCTCGAAGGTGGGCACCACGGACATCCCGAATGAGGAATACCACGTCCACGCCCGCCATCGCCCGTGGGACAACTGGCAGTTCTTCCTTGAGCGCAGCCCCATTTATTACGCCGACAACAGCACCACGCCGTTGCTCATCATGCATGGCGAAGACGACCCGCGCGTCGATCCGGGGCAATCGCATGAACTGTACCGTCACCTGAAGCTGCGCGGACAGGCTCCGGTTCGCCTTGTGTTGTACCCCGGCGAGGGCCACGGCAACAGCCGCAGCGCCTCGCGCTACGACTACACCTTGCGGTCCCTCCGCTGGATGCAGCACTACCTGCAAGGCCCCGGCGGCGAACCGCCGCCGCCGCAACTCGCTACGCCGGTGCAGATCGAGATGACGGGGAGTGAATAAACCGACGGCGGCTTCCTCTTTCCCCTCTTTGTGATGCCGGGTTTACACCTTGCCTGTATCGCCCTCTTTGTGGTTGGGCACGCGGTAGCCGCCGCTGCCCAACCACAACCCTCAACAACGCCGCAAGCAGTGGTGGTTACGCTCCGGGCACAAGACGTGGGCGTGGCACCCAGCGACGAGGGGCGCGACATTGGCGGACAGATGCTGTTCTACCTCGCCCGCTACCACCCCGGCGACAATCCGGCATGGGCCGATCCCGCATTCGACGACCACGACTGGGAAATCGCCTCGACGGGACTGGGTGGCGAGACACTCCCCCAACAGGGCTGGCCCGGCATCGGCTGGTTTAGGGTTCGGCTCCGCATAGACGAGTCTCTGCAAAACGAAACGCTCGGATTTGTTTTTAATCATTCCGGTGCCATTGAAGCCTACCTAGACGGCACGCGGGTGTACCAGTCCGGGACGGTAGGCACCACCCCTGATGAGGAAACGCCCTACCGCGACCTTAATCCTGTGGTGCTGCCGCTCGAACCGGGGCAGGAGCATGTGCTGGCGCTCCGCTACTCCAGCTTCGGCGCCCAGGGCTTCCGCGCCCAGTGGTACTACACAGGCTTCAGCGTGTGGTGGGGCGACTGGCGGACGATGCTGCGGCATCGCGGCTTCGTTCGGTTTTCCCAAGGGATCTTCGTGGCCTTTTTTCTGGCCTTTGCCCTCCTTTTTGGGCTCCTCTACGCCCTCTACCGATCCGAACGCCCGTTTCTCTATCTGGCGATCTACTACAGCTTGCTCGGCCCGTATGCCTTTTTGCTCAACCAGATGCCCTATGTGGAGGCCCCCTCCCTCCTGATGCCAATCACCATCGCCTCGTTCGTGTTTGCAGTGGGTGCCATGCTAGCAACGCTGCGGGTCGTGTATGTCTTTTTCTCTCCTACCTTGCCTCGGCAATTTTATGGGTTCCTCGTAGCGTGCCTTGCCGTAATCATCGCGACGTGTTTTCGCTTGAACAATGCCATCTACCTGCTGGCCCTGTCGTTTTTGGTTAACCTGGAAATCCTGCGTATGGTAGCCACAGCACTATGGCGCAAAAAGCGATGGGCATGGATCGTGGGCATAGGCATCGTCCCCAGTATTCTGATCCAGCTATGGAGCCATCTGGAAGTGCTGGGCCTGCTCACAACGCCGTGGGCAGGCAGTCCGCTCAACCCGAACATGATCGGCATCCTGTTTGTCTCCGCCGCGTGCACGGTGTATGTGGGCATCCGGTTTGCTGACGCGCACAAAGGACTAGCTGTGGCGAACGAGGCGCTGTCTGAAGCCAACCGCACCCTCGAAGACCGGGTGGCACAACGCACGACAGCGCTGGAAGCCTCGCAGGCCCAGTTGATCCATGCTGAAAAAATGGCGTCGCTGGGGCAACTTACGTCGGGCATTGCCCACGAAATCAAAAACCCGCTCAACTTTATCAATAACTTCGCCTCGCTCTCCCGCGAACTCCTCGACGAACTCAGCAACGAGACCGATGAGGAGGAACAGCAAGCGTTGCTCGCCGACCTGAAAACCAACGCCGAGAAGATTGAAGCGCATGGACAACGCGCCGATGGCATTGTCCGGTCGATGCTAGAGCATGCGCGTGTAGGCAACACGGAGCGCCGTGACACCGACCTGAACGCGCTGGTGGCGGACCATGTGGACCTCGCGCGGCACAGCAAATCCTTTCAGCAGGGGAGCCGCCCGATTGACCTGACCAAAAACCTCGACCCCGCCCTTGTTGAAATTGAAGTGGTGCCGCAAGAGATCGGACAGGTGCTGCTGAACCTGCTTGGCAATGCCTTCGACGCCGTCCACGAACGGGCAGCGCATGCCGATGCCGGGTATGTGCCCACGGTCACCGTGACCACGCGGCAGGAAGACGAGGACGTTGTGATTCGTGTGGCAGACAACGGGACCGGCATCCCCGAAAACGTGCAGAAGAAAATCTTCGAGCCGTTTTACACCACCAAGCCCACGGGCAGCGGCACCGGGCTGGGGCTGAGCCTGAGCTATGACATTATCACACAGGGACACGGCGGCACGCTCACCGCGGAAAGTACACCGGGCCACGGAGCCACGTTTACCGTGGTGCTTCCCGTGCGTATGGCCCCACCCGAATAAGCACGGTGTTCACCGCCAAACTATTGCAGCATCTCGGCAATCTGTGGACGGGTGGCCTGGAGGTATTCGTAGTCCAGCTGCAGCCCAAACGGTCCGAGGACCCGCCCGAGGTAGTCGTAGGTGTCTTTGACTGTCTCGAACGGTGCCGCGACCACATCCAACGGCGATGATCCGTTGTTGTTACGGATGGTTTTGTCGGCCCCGTTCGCTAGCAACGCCTCCACGATCTCGGTTCGGCAAAACATTGCAGCGATAAGCAGTGGCGTCGAGCCTTCGTTGTTCGGCAAGTTGATGTCCGCCCCGGCGTCGATCAGCGCGTTGGCCACGTCCGTCTTCCCAAACGTCGCCGCAATCAGTAGTGGACTCGCGCCTCCTGTCGGGTCTTTGACGTTCAGGTCAGTCCCCGCGCTGATGTGTTGCCGAACAACGTCCAGGTTGCCCACCAATGCCGCTTCGTGCAGGCCCATGCTGGGCGTGTCGTGGTCAGCCGTGGCATTCACCGCTTCATCGAGCATGGCGACGAGTTCGTCGCGGCTGTAGGTGTACACATGATCTTGGTTGAGTTGCACCAGTTCCTGGATCGCCTGCCGGATGGTCAGTTCAGCTTCCTGCTGGTTGGGCACCACCATGTAGCGCCGCTTCGGCGTGTCGGTGGTTAAAAAATCGAGCGCGGCCATCGCTACCTCGTCGGGCTCTTTGTACTGCGAGCGGTCGAGCGGGCCGGTGATAAGATCGCGCATGGAGCCGTAGCGCGAATCTTCAGCGGAGTAGCCCGTCGCTTCCATCCGCCGCACCATCGACTGCACAATCTTGGACTTGTAGTTGCCCGGCTCGACGGCGGCTACTTGCACGTTGAACCGCGCCATTTCGGCGGCCAGCGCATCGGTGTAGGCTTCGAGGCCGTGCTTGCTCATGCTGTACGCGCCAGAGAAGGGCCCCGACACAATCCCCGCGATGGAGGTGACATTCATGACGCGCCCTTCGCTCTCGATGAGCAGGTCGGCGAAGGCTTTGGTCACGCGGTACGGCCCGAAGAGGTTCACGTTCAGTTGGAACTGCATGTCTTCCTCCGACATCTCGATGAGCGGCCCGATCACCGACACGCCCGCGTTGTTGATCAGCGCGTAGAGCCCTCGGCCTTCGGCCCGAACAAAGGCCGCCGCCGCGTCAATCTCGGGCTGGATGGTTACGTCCAGCCGCACCGCCTGCACGTTCGGCATCGCGTTCAGCCGCTCGATGTCTTCCGGCTTCCGTGCTCCGGCATAGACGAAGAAGCCGTTGGTGGACAGCACCTCGGTCATGCGCAGCCCGATGCCCGAGGTGGCGCCCGTCACCAGGACGGCTCGCTGCTCCTCCGCCTCCTGCGCCGCGACGGGCGCTGCGGTGACCACCACGATGAATGCAAGAACAACGACCAGGGCGAAAAAGCGGGTCACACGTACCATGATGCACCTCAATGTGCCAGGAGCAGGATTGATGTCGCGCATAGACCATGCGCCAGATTTCAACCTACGGGGTGCAGTAGTACTTGGTTGTAAGGCGATCCGATGGCGGGGCTGTGGGAGGAAGCAGGATGTGGTGTTTATAGCGCAGGCGCTTTGATATCAGCAAAACCGACCCGACATTCGAAAGAAGCCTCGAAGAATACACAACAACTACAGGCCAATTTTTGCTTCCTTCGAACACTACAGATATAGTGCTTGCTACATTCGCAAATTTTACCGAAATATTGCCTGCCTTTTTATTACCAAGCAACACAAAACCAACTAAACAATGAGTCAAATCAGCTACACTTCTAAATCAAAACGGAGAACATATATTGTCGATGCTATTGCAGACTGCATCAGCAGCGATAAGA
>JAUIDY010000192.1 GCA_030428385.1 Rhodothermia bacterium
AAATCATGCATCAATGTATTATGTTACAATTCATAACACAAAGATATGGTCGTGCAACTTGATTCGCTTGGGTGTGGGCACCCCCGTCCCATCCCCGGCAAGTGCGAAGGGAAGAAGCCCGCGCGTTTAGCCGGTGGGCGAACAGCACCGCGCAAGTCAAATACCGAAGCAGGTGCCGCCCAGCGGGTACGGATCGCGCGGCGGACGGGCTTCGTGGGTTTGGATGGGACAAGGCGTTTGGTCCTTTCCGCTGTGAAAGGACGAAAAACCAACACCTTCGCAGATTGCCAAAAAGCTTCTAAACGAGCACCAAACGTAGGAGCGCCGCGACGACCCCTTACAATCCTTTCCGCAACATCACCGCAATCGCGTCCACAATATCACGTCGGGCGTTCTTCTTCAGCACCCCAACCTCGCGGACGATCAGCACGTCATGGGCGGTGAAAAGCTTTCCCGGTCGGGCGTAGCTGGTGCGTTGTAAGCTGCCTTGCCGGAAATGCATATCCTGAAGCTCCACGGCGTCTGGGTCGGCGTACGGCTTGCTCGTGATCTGGCACAGGAGATAGTCGCCCCACATCAGCGAGGACCACCGCCGGACGTAGCTTGGTGCTGGAAAGGTCGGAAAAAGGAAAACGTACGAGGACGACTGCGCCTACTGTAAATGTTGCCATGCCGCGTCTTCCTCAGGCCGGTTCCAGTCTTTGGCAAGGGCAGGCTCACTCAGAAGCGCCGTTTCCATTACCTCCTCTTCCTCTTCCAAAAAAGTCACCAGGACGCGCTGGGCATGTGTTAATTCCAAGTACTCTTTCAGGCGGAGCCGTCCGTCCTTTTCTAGCACAGCTTCAATGGTTTTCAGCATGAGATCCTTACGATTCATTCGAGGTCTCCTTGTTACCCTCGACAAATCACACGGTTCACAGATGGGACAAGGCGTTTGGTCCTTTCCGCTGTGAAAGGACGAACAACCAACACCCTCGCAGATTGCAATAGAGCATCTTAACAAGCACGCACGCTGCAAGGCCGTTTAGCCAAACGGGGAGATCCCGGATCGAGTCCGGGATGACGAAGAAAGAAAAACGAGCGCTAGGTGATATGGCACATCCCAACGCCCAACCACCCGCAACAAACCAACGCTGCACAGGTTAGCAAACTCCCAACTTCTGCCACTACCAAGACCATATCGTGGACCGCATCACCATCGACCCCGCCATCTGCCACGGCAAGCCATGCATTCGCGGCCTGCGCTACCCCGTGGAAGTCATCCTCGAACTCCTCAGTTCCGGCATGACCATCGAAGACATCCTCGCCGACTATGAGGATCTCGAACGCGAGGACATCCTCGCTGTGCTCGCCTACGCCGCCCGCCTCAGCCATGTGAAGCGGGTGCAGATGCTGGCGGCATGAACTTTCTGGTCGATGCCCATCTCCCCCGGCGGCTTTGCCAGATGCTCCAATCTGCTGGACATGACGCTGTTCATACGCTTGACCTGCCCCATGGAAACCGCACCACCGATGCCGAAATCAACCAGCGTTCGGTGCAAGAGCAACGGGTGGTTATCACCAAAGACGCTGATTTTGTTGAGTCGCTGATCATTCAGCACGTCCCGTATAAGCTGCTGCTCATTGCCACCGGAAATATCCGGAACAGTGAGTTGGAGCAGCTTCTAGCAGCTCATCTCAATTCCATTGTTGCAGGCTTTGGAACCAGTGACTTCATAGAGATCGACCCAACAACGCTGCAATTCCACTAGGCGCTTTCCGGGGTTGGATTGGACAAGGCGTTTGGTTCTTTCCGCTGTGAAAGGACAAAAAACCAACAAGCACGCACTTCCTCAATGCCCCGACAAGGCAACGATTCTAGCCAAAGGAGTTGATTGTTCTTTCAAGGACGAAAGAACCAAAGTCCTGCCGCCTCCGAAACGCGCGAACCCCGATCCGGCCCCACCTGCTCCGTACCCAACGGGCACCCAACACGGCACCACCTCACACGCCTCGGTGATGCCCATTGGCTAAACGCACCGGGGCTCTACCCACTGCGCCCATGCCACGGAGGCGGCACCGGTGCTCGGTTCCAGCGCTGCGCTATTCGGCAGCGCGGATACAATGGCAACAAACCGTCCTATACATTCTCACCAGTTCTCACACACCAGCGCGATGCCGCCTCGGTACGAAACGATGCGCGCGCGAAACTCAGCATCGAATAAACAGGCCTGGTTGGCCACCTCCAGCCACGCACCGCCCACCGCTTCCTCGAAGATCAGCGCGCGGAACCGAAATACATCGCCATCTTCCGCATCGGAAAACGTGATTTCCCGCGACGCATTCGGAGCCAGAATGTGCGACGCATCAGGGCTTTCCCCCTCGCTCAGGATCTGCGCCTGTCGCGGGCTGTCATTAACCAGCGACACGTGGAAATCGTGCGCCGTGTCGATGGGCGTCATCGTGTCGCAAACGGCGAGCAGGAGAAAAAGCACCCCCAAGGTGGCCAGGGCGCGAAGACGGTAGGCAAACATGGCTTCCGGTCGATGGATGAGAAAACGCCGTGGTAGGTTCAGGATCAACCGGATTACCCATCGCAGCAGACAGGCATCCCTGCATCACGCTGTCAGGCAAGCCCGCGACGCCGTGCCTCCCACCAGCCCACCGCACTTTTGCTACGCATATATCAGCTTCGTGACATTCCTTTAGCAACAATACCTGTTCAAACAAATATATTCAATCACACGACGCCATCACCTACTCCCTTTGAAACCAATACGGCTAATATCATGCTTTTTAGAAAAATCACTGCCCTGTTTGCCCTGCTTGTTGCTATCACCCTGACCGCACAGGCCCCGCTCGCCTCTACCCTGGACGACGAGCCCGGAGAAGTCACCATTGCGACCACGTATGCCACCATGAACGCTACCGAGCGGGCCACTTTTATTGATGTGCAAACCGACTTGCTGACGGCTTCCAACCTTGAGGTGCGAGAGGCCGCGTTGCAGAACCTGGTCTATCTCGCCAAGCACTACCCGGAGTTGGTAAAAGACCAGCGGGCGACCATGCCGCTCTATGAAACCTACCGGCTGGAGCAAAACGAATCCCTCCGCATCATGGCGCTGGCGGGACTCCATGCCATCGGCTCTGAAAACATCATGCGCCACCTCGCCCAGGATGTACAGTTGGAAGGTTCTGACAAGGTGCGCGCCTTGACCAACGCCGCCCTGCTCGATTACTTCGGCAGCGAACGCGTCAACTAACATTCCCGCATCACCTTCTTGTAAAAAGCCCGGTCTCTGACGAGGTCGGGCTTTTTATCGTTGTGCAAATACCGTCGGCGGGTAGAAACAATCCTCCCAGCGTCCCGTTGCCGCCGACTTTCCCCTTCACTGCCGCTTCCGCTTTCCCATGCAGATTGATCACGCCCACGCCACCGAACCCGCAGGACTCATCTTTGATTGTGACGGGACGCTGGCCGACACGATGCCGCTGCATTTTGTAGCGTGGCACACGGTGATGGAAAGGCATGGCATCGGGTTCGATGAGGACCGGTTTTACGCCATGGCAGGGCAACCGGTCATTAAGATTATCCAACAGCTTCTCGCCGAACACGGCCGTACCGGCGATGCCCATGCCATTGCGCAAGAGAAAGAACAGGCGTTTCTGGACGTGCTTCCGCAGGTTCAACCCATCGAGCCCATCGTAGACATCGCCCGCCGCCATCGCGGGGTGCTGCCCATGGGCGTAGGCTCGGGCTCCACGCGTGCCGTAGTGCTTCAAATCCTTGCCCACCTCGGCCTCCATGGACTGTTCGATGCCGTAGTTGGTGCGGAAGACACCAAGCGCCACAAACCCGAGCCGGATGTATTCCTCGAAGTGGCCCGGCAGATCAACGTAGCCCCAACGGCATGCCGCGTCTACGAAGACGCCGACCTCGGGGTAGAAGCCGCCAAACGCGCCGGGATGATGTGGTTCGACGTGCGTACCGTCCACACGCCGCGCCGCATTACGGGGTGAGGCGCAGCTTATCACCTAATACTGGTCGAACAGATCGTGATCAGGCCACGCCTCTACCTGTCGGATCAGGGCGAGGAAGGACTCGAAGCTGATGTTGATGTTGCCGTTGAACAGCAGCACCAGAATATGCCCATCGGCGTGAATCATGAGCATGCTGTTGGTGCCCTCCAGCGCCCCAGTGTGGTAATAGTCGTTTCCGGCCAGAATCCATCCGGCCCCATACACCCCGCTGCCGCTATGGTCGGTGGTCATGTAGGTGTGCAGGTCTTCCGGTAGAAGCATTGTGGGTGTCTGGACAGCCCGGGCAAAACGTGCAAGATCCACAACCGAGGCCACCCACCCGCCACTCGCGTTCATCAGCGAGAGGTCGAAGAACCCGCCATACGGGGCCGGGAGCGTACCGGGCGAGCTATCAAAAACAGAAGTTGCAGAGCCGAGGTGGTGATACCGCACCTCTTCCGGCAACCGCTCAGCGGCCAGGGTCGCGCCGGTACGCATCGCTGAAATCCCGAGGGGCACCAGCACATCCTCACGTACGTGGGACTCATACGGCGTTCCGGTGACAGCTTCGATGACTTGCCCCAGCAGGAAATAGTTCATGTTGTTGTACACGTAGCGGCTGTTGGGTACAAAATGCAGCGGCTGCCCAAACAGCCATTGCCCCATCACCGTATGCGACGGCGGGCTCGCGACGCCCATTTCCTCAGCAATCGGGCGCAGGTGGTAGAGCGGGTTCGGCCCGATGGCGCGGTCCCACCCAGCGCGGTGCTCCAGCAGGAGCCGCACCGTGATGTCATGGGCACGAGCGTCGGCCACGCCCCCATCAGGAACGAGTTGCGGGACCAGATCCAGCAGCCGCGCATCCAGATCAAGCCGACCTTGCGCCACCAGCCGCAGTATGGCTACCGCCGTGATGGGCTTGCTCACACTCGCGACCCGAAACAAGCTCGTCGGCTCCACGGCAGTCCCCGACGCCGGATCAGCGAGGCCATAGCCGCGCGCCATCACCAGCTTGCCCTCCACCACCAACGCCGCGCTCATACCTGTAGGCGCCTGCAACGGAAACGCAGGGTTGAGTTGCGTAAACAAAGGCAGCAGTTCCAGATCCAGATCGGTATCTCCCACCCCGGTGGTCGCCACCACCATAAGGGCACGGGTCGCTTCGGCGGTACCGCTGCGCCCGGTGATGATGGCAGTGCCGTGTGCGCCTGTGGTTACGCGTCCGGCAGCGTCTATCGTGGCGACGGCGGGGTTGCTGCTGCTCCAGGTGACATCAGGGTTCACGACGACCGCGCCCAGCGCATCTTCTGCGGTGACGGTTACTTGCTCCACCACGCCGTCGCTGGGCAGCACCGTGTGGGCCGAGGACAAGACAAGGCGTTGCACCCCTTCGGGCAACACCTCCAGCGACACCGCCCCGGTAATTCCTTCGGCCTCGGCCTCGATGCGCGCTGTGCCTACTCCTGCTGTGGTGACCTGCCCCTGTGTGTCTACCGTGGCGACGGCGGCATCAGAACTGGTCCAGGTGAGCACAATGTCGGAACGGAGGGCGTTTTTGTTGTCTCGAACCACGGCCGTCAGTTGCAGCACCACCCCGGTCCCAATCACCCGCGTGCGGTCCGCCGTCACCGAAATGCTCGCGACCGAGGCCGTGCCGTTGTCTTCATCAGGCGGCGTCACGGGATCACCCGCATCACATGCCCCCAGCCCAATCATCCATACCACCACCCACGCACACCATTTTGGTCTTGAACAAAACATGGTATCACAAACGGGACGCTGACATCGGAACCGGGGAAACACGCGCAATCAACACTCTCCCTCGTACGCCTTCATAAAAATGCCGCGCGGCCCCGTTGTCAATACCAAACCCCGGCCCTGCCGCAGTGCCTTCACCAGGGTCGCCTTTTACCCAGGCGGCGACCCGCCTTCCTCCACGAGGTGTCCCCTTCCGTCCTTATCAACGCGCACGCGGATGGAGGTACCATCATATAACGCTGCCCGATCTGTATGCTGGCCCGTCGCCTCCAGGGCATTCTCCTCGATTTGCCAGCAGCGTTCCTCCCGGTAGATAAATACGCCATAGCTGTAGGTGCCATCTTCGTGATCGGCCCGGCCCACAATGGCCCCATATTCGCCCCGTACCTCCGCCAGATCGGGCGCGTCCCCGGTGACCCGGACGATTTCGAAAAACTGGAATTTCGGAGCAGGCATGGGGGGTCTCAATAAGGCAACCGGCTGAAAATATCGACGGGCAGGACGCCAATAACAACAGCATGTGCCTCTTCCTGCGACACACCACAACCCGCTCGCAAAAAAGGATGGTCGGGATTAGTATTATGGTGCGTTGAAGCAGCGCCTCTGACCATCCCCTGCCCCGTCATGAAACCACCACGCATCCTTCGAATCGTCCCTCTTGCTCTGGCGCTCATGGTTGCTGCCTGTGCGGGCGAACGTCCGGCGGAGGTCGCCGCGCCCGAACCGCAGCGTCCGCCAAATATCATCCTCATCGTGGCCGACGACCTCGGCTATGGCGATCTGGGGAGCTACGGGCAGCAGCAAATCCGCACGCCCCACCTCGACCAGATGGCTGCCGAAGGACTTCGCTTCACGCAGTTTTATGCCGGTTCCACGGTCTGCGCCCCCTCACGCTCGGTGCTGATGACGGGCCAGCATACCGGCCATACGTATATCCGAGGCAACAAGGAGCACCAGCCGATGGGCCAGGAGCCGCTGCCCGACAGCGTGTTCACCCTCGCCGAGCTGATGCAGGCGGCGGGCTACACCACCGGCCTGATCGGAAAGTGGGGGCTCGGCGGTCCGGGCAGCTCCGGACATCCCAACGACCAGGGCTTCGACGAATGGTGGGGCATCCCCCGTACCACCGACGAAGTGTTCTGGCCGGACGATCCGGAGTTCAAGGATTCCGGGGTCGAGCCGCAATACATCATGGAAGGCAAGCGCGGCGAGAAGAGCAAGAAGCTCGAGGTCTACGATCTCGACAAGCGGTGCCAGCTGGACACCGAGGCGACCAGACGCACGATCGACTTCATCCAGCGCAGCGTCGATGCCGGCAAACCTTTCTATGCCTATCTGCCCCTGACCCAGGTGCATCTGCCGACCACACCGCATCCCGACTTCAAGGGCCGCACCGGAAACGGCGACTTCGCCGACTGCCTGGTGGAGACGGACC
>JAUIDY010000041.1 GCA_030428385.1 Rhodothermia bacterium
AATGGATGCCTGGCTCAGCGATTTCACCTTCCGCACGAGTTTGGGTATCGGCACGTTTGTGCTGGCGGGCGTCCTGACGCTGTTGGTGGCAGTTCTCACGGTCAGTTATCAATCGGCCAAAGCCGCCCTCGTCGATCCGGTAAAGGCCCTGCGGTATGAGTGAGCCGGCCAGCACGCGCTGAGATGTAGCTTTTTTTGTTCGCTTCGTAACATCGGGAAAAGACCGGCGTAGGGAGGCTATATCAAAAACAGATATAGCTTATCAATATGCTACCCAAAGAACTGGTTGCGGCGTCGCTTCGGCCCATCATGCTCACGCTGTTGGAGGAGCGCGCCATGTACGGTTATCAAATCATCCAGCGCGTCCACGACCTCTCGGATGGGCAGATCAAGTGGACGGCGAGCAAGCTGTATCCGCTCTTGCACGACCTCGAAAACAAGGGGCTGGTCGAAGCCTTTTGGCAGCCGTCGGAAGCAGGCCCGGATCGCAAATATTACCGCCTCACGCGGGTCGGACGCGAAGCCCTGGCACGCGAAAAACGGTCGTGGCTGGACCTGAATGCCATTCTGGTGCGGCTGTGGGGGCCGGAACTGGGACTCCAAACCGCTTGACCGAGACGGCCCGATCATGAAATCGCACTTCGATCTAGAAAAAGCCATCGCGACGTGGCGGCAGTTCCACGAGCGCCGCCGGATGCTGTTGCCGCAGGACCTCAACGAACTCGAGTGCCACCTGCGTGACCATGTGGCAGAGCGGGTTGGAGCGGGCGTGAGGGAAGAAGCGGCCTTTGAAGAGGCGCTGCACGCGGTAGGAGATGTGGGCGAAGCCGAGCCTGAATACAAGAAGGTGTACTGGGGCAAGTTGCAGCGGCGACACGCCATCATCAACGAATTTATTTGGAGAGGCACGATGCTCAGAAATTACCTGACGGTGGCCCTACGCAATTTAGGGCAGCGCAAAGGCTACACCGCCATCATTGTGACGAGCTTGGGAGTAGCGGTAACGGCAAGTTTGCTGATTCTTTCCTACATCCAGCATGAACGCTCGTTTGATACCTTCCATGATGAGGTGGAGCACCTCTACCGGGTGGGGGAAGCAGAGGAGGGCGACCCGGTCTATTTTCGCACCCGTCCCCGGTTGTTGCCTGCCGTGTTGGAGCACATCCCGGGGGTGGCGAGCGGTACCCGAACGATAGAAGCCAATCCGTGGGTCAGCTATAACAACCAGCGCTTCGAGGAATCCGGCTATTATGTAGACGACACCTTTTTTGAGGTCTTCTCGTTTCCGCTTGTGGCTGGGGATCAACGGACTGTTTGGGAGCCGCCCAACGCCGTGGTGATGTCCGAAACGCTGGCGCGAAAATATTTTGCCCAAGACGACCCGCTCGGCAAAATGGTTATCATCGACTTTCAAGAGCATGTGGTCACGGGGGTCATGGCCGACTTTCCTGCTGCGTCCACGCTTCAGGCCGATATGCTTTTGCCGATTGCACCCTTGCCAGACCGATGGGGGGACTCCTGGAATTGGGGAAATACCTTCATGCCTATGTATCTGCGGTTGCACGGAGAGGCCAGCCCAGACGAGGTAGCCGACCAGATGGCCTCGTTGCTCCAGCGAAACATCGACGATGAGGAGGCGACCTCGTTCCTGCTTTTCCCGATGCGCGACTTCCATTTGCAAGCGGCAGGCGAATTATGGACCCCGGGCGTAAGCGGGGCGCAAAAACGACTCCTTGTGCTCCTAATTATTGGCATCGCCATCCTTTGCATTGCGGCGATTAATGCCACCAACCTGGCAACGGCCCAGGCCTTGACGCGCGCCCGTGAGATCGGGATGCGCAAAGTGCTGGGAGCCCACCGGGGACAGTTGATTACGCAATTTTTTGGGGAGGCGGCGCTGCTCAGTTTCGCAGCGATGCTGTTGGGAAGCGGACTGGCATGGGTCGTACATCCCTTTTTTAACGAGGTGTGGGGCACCACCATGACCCTCGACCTTCGCCAGCCCTCGGTCCTACTCCTCATCTTGGGAATAGGCGGTGTGGTGGGACTCTTGGCAGGCAGTTATCCGGCCTTTTATCTGTCGCGCTTGCGGCCCGTGGCATCGCTGAAGGGGCGGCTGCAACACAGCCGGTTCAGCGTGCGTGCCCGAAATGGGTTGGTGGTCGCCCAATTTGCGCTCTCGGTGATGCTGATTGCAAGCACGTTGGTGATGCACAAACAAATCACCTTTATGAAACAGCAGGAGCTTCATTTCGACGACGAGGGGGTGGTGGTGATGCCGCTTGCGGTGGATGACTTCGAGGATGAGGCCGTCGCATCTAGCCGCATTGAAACGCTGAAGTCGGAGTTGCTGCGCCATCCGGCCATTCAGGCCGTCTCCTCAGCCCGGGCCTTCCCCGGTATCAGCCGAGATTGGGCCACCGACTTCGACGTGGAGGGAGGCGCGGAGCCTGTTCACAGCCGGTGGACCTCGGTGGACGACGCCTATTTCCCGCTTTTTGGTATTGACCTGGTGGAAGGGCGCAACTTCGACGGCACCCGCGAAGCCGAGGTATGGCGCACGGCTATTATTAACGAAACCGCCCGGGCGGCGTTTGGCTGGGAAACCGCCGTCGGGAAACACATTGACTGGGGCGGCGACGAGCCGTTTGAAGTCATCGGGGTGGTGGATGATTTCCACTTTGCCTCCCTCGAAGAAGCCATCTATCCCATGGTTCACTTCTTTGGTGGCACCACCGCCTCGAATTACGACTACCTGGCGATTAAGCTGGGCCCGGGCGACGTGACGCCCGCCCTCGCGTACATCGAAGAGCAACTGGACGTGTTGGACCCCGCGCGCACGTTCGATTATTTCTTTGCCGATGCGTATTTCAACCAGCATTACGAAGAAATGGAGCGGCAAAGTGTGATGCTTGGCTTTTTTGCGGGCCTCGCCATCTTGATTGCTTGCCTGGGGTTGTTCGGGTTGGCGTCTTACATCACCACGCAGCGGAGGAAAGAGATCGGTATCCGGAAGGTGCTGGGGGCATCGGCTTCGGATGTGCTGGTGCTGCTTACAAAAAACATCGCCCTGCTGGTGCTGGTGGCGTTCGTGATCGGGGCTCCGCTGACGTTCCTCATCATGGAGCGCTGGCTGGCTGATTTTGCCTATCGCATGGAGTTGGGGAGTGGGTTGTTTTTGCTGGCAGGAGGGATGGCCTTGCTGATTGCACTGGGCACGGTCGGCTATCAATCGCTGCGGGCGGCATTGGCCGATCCGGTTAAAACCATCAGGTATGAGTAGCCCTATGTCCTTCGATCTAGAAAAAGCCATCGCGACGTGGCGGCAGTTCCACGAGCGCCGCCGGATGCTGTTGCCGCAGGACCTCAACGAACTCGAATGCCACCTACGTGATCATGTAGCAGAGCGGGTCGGCGTGGGTGTGAGCGAAGAAGCGGCCTTTGAAGAGGCGCTGCTCGCAGTGGGGGATATGGGCGAGGCCGAGCCCGAATACCAAAAGGTGTATTGGGGCAAACTCAAGCGAAATCATCAGCGGCTAGATGAAATCAGGGGGGGCATCAGCATGTTAAAAAACTATCTCACCGTGGCGTGGCGGAATCTGCTTCGGTACCCGGGCTACACGCTCATCAACGGACTGGGGCTTGCCGTGGGCATGGCGTGTTTTCTGCTCATGGCGCTGTTTGTGCACGACGAATGGCGCTACGACCGCCACCATGATAACGCCGACCGCATCGTTCGCATCACGCAGCATTACACGGACGAAGACGGCACCCGCTCGTTCGCCCGCTCGGTGCCTGCCCTGGGGCCTACGTTGCAGCAAGAAATAGCCGAAATTGAGGAAACGGTGCGCTTTCAGCGCTTCACCGCGCCCTTGCGCAACGGCGACCGGCTCTTTAACGAAGATGGCTTGTTTTTCGCGGAGCCGTCCGTGTTTGAGGTTTTCACCCTGCCGCTGGTACAGGGCGATGCAGCCACAGCGCTGGTGGCGCCCAACACCCTCGTGCTTACCGAGACGGCGGCGGTCCGGTATTTCGGTGGTGCAGATCCATTGGGGCAGACCCTCACGATGAGTGACACGTTGCAGTTTACCGTGACGGGCGTTGTGGAAAACCCGCCTCGGCAATCACACCTGTCCTTCGAGGTGTTGCTCTCGTTTGAAACCCTGCGCCACCGCTTCGCCGCCCAATGGGGCGACATCGACACGCACTGGCGGTCGGGGACGTTTTACACCTACGCCTTGCTCGCCGACCCGGCGATGCGTACCGCCGCCGAGGCCCAGTTGCCTGCACTCATTGAGCA
Source organism: Rhodothermia bacterium (assembly GCA_030428385.1). Lineage (GTDB taxonomy): Bacteria > Bacteroidota > Rhodothermia > Rhodothermales > JAAAOL01 > JAUIDY01. The sequence continues at coordinate 4,301 of JAUIDY010000041.1, forward strand.
GCACCTGGGAGAGGATACCAGTCTTCAGGTACAGCTTCAGCCACTCACCGATATTCACCTGCGGTCGTCGCTGCGGCAGGAGTTGGGACCGAATGGAAGCGCGTCGGCAGTGTATATTTTTGCCGGGATCGCGCTGCTCATCTTGCTGATTTCGTGTATTAACTTTATCAACCTGACCACGGCGCGGGCCACCCGGCGCGCCCGAGAAATTGGCGTGCGCAAAGCCCTGGGGGCACAGCGGGGCCAGCTGACGCGGCAATTTTTAGGCGAGGCGGTGTTGCTCAGCGTATTGGCAGGGGGAATGGCGGTGATGCTGGTCCTCGTGCTTCTGCCGTGGTTTAATGCCCTCACCGACAAAACCCTGATGTGGTCGTCAGTGCTACAGGGGCCGTATCTGCTGTCGGTGTTTGGGGTCGCGTTGGGTGCCGGGATGCTCGCGGGCGCCTATCCGGCCCTTTTGCTGGCTTCGTATCGTGCCGCGCAGGTGCTCAAAGGAACCCAACGTGCCGAGCCCCGCTCCCGCACGGTGTTGCTGCGACGCGGGTTGGTGGCCTTCCAGTTTGCTTTGTCCGTAGGAATTATGGCCGCCACGGTGATTGCCATCCAACAGGTGGATCACCTCAAAAGCCGACCGCTGGGATTTGCCGACGAACAAGTAGTGGTTGTGCCTTTTTACTGGGAGCCGGTGGTGGTCGAGCGGCTGGAGACCCTAAAAACCGAATTGCAGGCGGTGCCCTCGATCCGCCATGTCACGGCCTCGGGCGATGTGCCGGGGCGTATGTTCACGTCGATGAGTTATTGGATCGAGGGAATGCCGACCGATGAGTCTCGGGGCATCAATGCGCTCATCGTAGATCCCGACTTCGCCGAAACCTATGGCCTGACGATGGTAGCGGGGCAAGACTTTGCGCCTGAACTGGCCGCCGATCTGGGCGAGACGTTTATCCTCAACGAAGCCGCCGTGGCCGAAATGGGATTAACACCCGAGGAGGTGATCGGGAAGCCCTTTCGGATGAACAGCCAAGGCCCGGTGGTGGGCGTCGTCGAAGACTTTCACTTCGAGGGGTTGCAGCACAAGCTGGAACCGCTGGTGATGACGGTGTGGCCAAGCTGGTTTGGCTATCTCTCCGTGCAGGTTGATGCGGCTCAATTGCCAACAACGCTGCTTGCGCTGGAGCAAACCTGGAAAACGGTGGTGCCGGAGATTCCGTACGACTTCTTTTTCTTGGATGAAGACTTCAACACCCAGTACCGCGCCGAGGAGCGTTTTGAGCAAGTGTTTTTGAGTTTTGCGTTGCTGGCGCTTTTTATTTCGGCACTCGGTCTCTTTGGATTGGCGGCGTATACGGCGGAGCGCCGGACCAAAGAAATTGGTGTGCGCAAGGTCTTGGGAGCCTCTGCATCAGGGATTGTTTGGATGCTCACCAAAGACGTGGCACAGTTGGTGGTGGTGGGCTTTCTGGTGGCGGTGCCGGTGGTGTACCTAGGGATGGAACGGTGGCTCGCTGCTTTTGCCTATCGGGTGGACGCAGGTGGACTGCCCTTTTTGCTGGCTGGGGGATTCACCTTGGGGTTGGCCGTGCTTGCCGTCGGTTTACAGTCGCTCAAAGCGGCCCTCGCCGATCCCGTGCGGAGCCTGCGCTACGAGTAGGAATGGCCTGGAGTGAAAGAAAGGCCTGGTTTTTGTGAAACCAATATATCATGGGTTAGCCCACCCACCTTCCGCTCCAACCCTCCCTTTTCTGATCATGGAAAAGCCTGCTGCCTCTCGCCGTAGCGAGGACCAAACCACCATTGGCTTGGACCGCAAAGCACTGCTCGCTCAAATCGCCGAAGAATATAACCGCCGGGGGCATTTGTCGGCCAAACCCGTGCCCCAGGTCGATCCTGCGGCCCCCGCCCCACGTTTCCGGGTTCGGGTGGCCCATCAGAAGCAGGTGGCAGAGCCCAAGGAATATGTCTTCGAACAGGCCCGGGTGTCTTTTGGGCGTGCCCCCGACAACGACGTGGCCCTCAATAGCCCGCAGCGGACTCTCAGTCGCTATCATTTCGAGATCCAGTATGAGGACCGGGCTTTCTGGTTGGTAGATGTCCACAGCCGCAACGCCACCTCCGTGAAGGGTACCCGCCTACAGCCTGCCGAGCGGTATATTTTGCTGGAAGGCGACTCCTTCCAGGTTGGTGATTTTACCGTGACCTTCCTTGGAGCATAAGGTGCACGCTCACGCCGTGCGGGTGCGCCTCGCCTAAGCCAGCCCACTTACGGTAACGAGGATACCTGTCATTCTTCAATAAAGACAAGCGCAGTAGCGCTGCGAAGGATTCGTTGGCCTTGCCTCGTTTAAGTCAGGCACCTACTTTTGTATCGTGAGCACCAATAGCGTTTGCGAGAGATCGCCCAGTCATTCACGTACCGTAGGATATGCCATGAGGGTTTGGTATCGGTCAGGAGCCGTTATTCTTCTTGGCCTGTTGCTTGTAATCACCGGGTGCGCCACGTCGTCTTCCGTGGAGGCAGTTGTGGAAGAAGAGATGGCGCACCTCACGGTGATCCCGTTGTGGCCGGAAGGGACGCCGGGCATCAATCCTGATATTCCGGAAGAAATTGAGCCGCGAGGAGATCGGTATCTCAACATTCATAACCCGACCCTCACGTATTACAAGCCCGAGGTACCGAACGGGGTGGCGGTGGTGTTATGCGCAGGCGGCGGCTATCGCTATGTGGCCAGCGGGGTGGAGGGGGTGCCAACGGCAGAAAAACTCAACAAGCTCGGCATCACGGTTTTTGTGTTGAAATATCGCCTGCCGCCCACGTTTAAACATCCGGTTCCGCTTTCCGATGCCCTCCGGGCGATCCAACTGGTTCGGCATCGGGCCGCCGCATTTAACGTAGACCCGGACAAGATCGGCATCATGGGCTTTTCGGCAGGTGGTCATCTGGCCGCGGCGGCGGGCACGCTGTTCTCTGAATATTCCTTTGGCACGGATCCCATCGCAGAGGCCCGTTCCCGCCCTGATTTTATGTGCCTCGTTTATCCAGTCGTATCCTCAACGCTCGTTCCTGGAAACGGAAGTATCCATGCACTCCTCCCAGACGACCAGGCCCTGGCAGCCCTTGCTCGGTTATCCAATGAGTTAAACGTGACGCCGGATTCTCCACCTGCCTTTCTTGTGCATGCAAAAGATGATGGTGCTGTTGCGTATCAGCATAGTGTGCGTATGCAGGAAGCCTTACAAGCGCACGGCGTGCCAGTTGCATTGCGCCTGTATGAGGAAGGAGGCCACGGGTTTGGGATTGGTCGCGAGGGAACCGATTCCGCGAGGTGGAGCGATGACTTCGTCGCGTGGTTGCAACAGATGAACGTCATGGCGTTGTGAGGAAATAGCGTTACTCGTGCAGGGTGCCAGTAGGTTGAGGTGTACGCCTACAGGTCAATCAGATCGAATAAATTGGATCTGTTCTCCCGGCTTGATCTGTGCCAGTTGGTTGATCCCTTCTTCTGGCACAATCCCGATCCGAGGGTAGCCGCCGATGGTTTGTCCGTCTCGCATAAGCAGGGCAATTTGCCCCGAGGGCAAAAGCTGGAGCGTTCCAGGAAGGACCGCTGAGGAAAGCAGTTCTTTCTGGGCGGCATGCAGGGGTGGATGTTGCAGCAAATAGGCCATGCGGTTAGACGCGGGGGCGACCGTATATGCGACGTTGAACAGGGCATCGTAGCTGGTATCCTGCAAGAGGGGGGTCTCGGGTCCGGGCAACCAGGGAATCACGGGCGAGAGGGGCGTGGAGGAGGGGACGACGGATGCCGCTGAGAGGGGAGCAGGTGGTCCCAGAACCAGCCGATCCCCCTTTTTGATGCGTCTTGTGGTTAAGCGATGATCGGGAAGCAACGGGCGGTTCACCGCCATGTAGGTCCGGCACCCACCCGTGCAGTGCTGAAACGAAAGCACATCGCCCTGCCCGGCCCGAATGACGGCCTCGTGGTGAAACGGTGTGCCATTCAGGTGGGCGCCCAGGTCTGCTCCGCTGAGGACAAATTGAACCGATGCTTCAAATTTAATGACGGGACCCATAAGGGTGAATTCGAGCACGCCAGCGTCTAGCGGTTGTCCGAGCAGGGCATTGGCACGGGCGGCGGCGTTACGGTCCATCGGGCCTGCAAGGGGTACGCCGAATGCCGCCAGGTGATGCGACGGGGCATACTGCAGCGAGGAAAAGAGGCCGGGTTTTATAAACAGCAGGCTATCCATCCTTTTTCAACGCGTCGATGGAGAAGGTGCCTGCGCGCTCGCTCACGGAAATGTCCTCGAACTCATCCCGCGCAATAGCGCGGAAGGTGACCGTATGCCCGGCCTGGATAAAAAAGGGAAAGGCGTTCCTGGTTCGAAGCAGCCTCACCGGGGTACGTCCGATGATCTGCCAGCCGCCGGGAGAAGCAACCGGATAAATCCCAGTCTGATTACCAGCAAGCCCTACCGATCCGGCTGCCACCCGTTGCCGGGGGGTTGCTTTTCTTGCCGTGGTGAGACGGGCATCGGTTTTACCCATGTAGGGAAACCCCGGCAAAAAACCACACGCATACACCCGATAGGCGGGCGCTGTATGGCACTGAATAAGTTCGCCCACCGAAAGCTTGAGGGTCTCGGTGAGTGTCATGAGATCCAGGCCAAACGACGGTGCATAGCAAACCGGAATTTCCCACCGGATGCGGCTGGCGAGCTGGCGGGTAGGGGCCTCGGTGGTTTCCACCAGGTGTTGAACCTGTGCCGATGAAATCTTGCGCGGGTCAAATGAGATCAGCAACGAGGCATACGACGGGATCAGGTACTGGAGCCAGTCCTGCTGATACGGTTGCAGGGCTTCCCGTAGCGCGTGTACCTGGTCGTTCACGGTTGGGGAAAGGCTTTGCTCAAACTCCACCAGGAGGGCATGGCTGCCGTAGCGCTTAATCTCCATGGTCATCGTACAGATCGAACCTGAATCCCCCGCTTCTTGAGCGCAGAGCGGATGGCGACAAGCAGGGTGTGCGCCTCGGGATTGTCTCCATGCACACAGAGCGAGTCGACGGAGAGCGGCACGACGCCACCCGACGTGTTGACGGTTTCGTCCTCAATGATGCGCAGGGTTTGTTGGACCGCCGCTTCAGGGGTAGAGAGCACCGACCCTTCCACGTCCCTCGATACCAGGGAGCCGTCCGCATGATACGCTCGGTCAGCGAAGCCTTCCCGAATAAAGCGAAGATCATAATTGTGGCACATTCCCTCCAGGGAAGACTGGGGCTGGCCCATAATGGAGAGGGGGGGAGACCATGCACGTGCAACCTCGATCAGGGCGAGGGCATCGTCTGTTCCCTGCATGGTGGCGTGATACAGGGCACCGTGCGGCTTGATATACCGAAGCCGACCGCCCGCACGATCTAAGAGGGTGGAAAGGGTAGCAAGCTGGTGGTGAATCAACTGCCGGAGTCTGTTCTTTTCAAACGGCATCGGCCTTCTTCCAAACCCTTCCCGGTCGGGATAGCCAGGATGGGCGCCAACCGCCACCTTTTTCTCAACGACGGCGGCAACCAAGGGCTCGATGTAGGCAAGGTCGCCTGCGTGTTGCCCGCAGCAGATATTGGCTGAACTCACCAGGTCGAGCAGTTTTATATCCCGCGCCAACGCGGCGTCATCATCCCCTTCCCCTAAATCACAGTTCAGGTCGATCACGTGCATGATTAGACGAGGTTCAGAACAGAAAGGATGGATTTTACGCCCAGCAATAGGGTCACCAGCAGGACCACGAGGCCCAGTCCATTCGTGACGGGGGTGTTCACCCGATCACCGAGGAGTTGCTTGTCGCTCATTACCCAGAGCAATAAAAGCGCAATCACGGGAAGCAACAACCCGTTGGCAAATTGTGCAAAGAGGATGATGGTCTCGGGGGTATAGGCCGGGAATGTCGAAAAGAGGAAGCCTGTGAGCAGAACCAGCCCCCAGGCCATTCGAAACGGCCTGCTTTTTTTGTCCGAAGTCAAGCCCAGGATCTCCGTGGAGGCATAGGCAGCGGCGAGCGGGGCCGTGATGGCTGAGGAGAGCCCGGCTGCCATAAACCCAACACCAACAAACAGCGAGGCATGGGTGCCAAGCAAGGGGCGCAACTGGTCCGCAAGATGGGCGCGTTGGAGCGGTTCGGAGCCTCCTGTAAGCGAAGCCGCCACAATGACAATCGCCAGGGTGATCACGCCGCCGAAAAGGATCGACAGGAGGGTGTCCCACTGCATGGAGGGCAAGTCTGAGGTATGCTTCCAGCGTTCGGAGGCGGCAGCGGCGTGGAGAAACAGATTGTACGGCACCACGGTGGTCCCGATCAGCCCCAGAATCGCGAGGCCAGCATTTTCAGGTATGCTGGGCACGAACAAGCCGTGCAGAATTGGCCACAGGTCTTTGTCTGCCAGGAAGGCTGCGGATAGGAAGGTGAATCCCATTAGGGCCACCAGCCCAACCAGCAGGCGCTCGATCCAACGGTACGTCCCTAGAAACAAGAGGATACCGGCGAGGAAGGCGATAAAGAGGGGGATGCCGGGGCTCAGAGAGGAGGCGGGGAAGCTCAACTGAACACCTAATGCTACCCCGGCTATGTTTCCGGCTTCATAGGCGGCATTGCCAATAAAGATGGCAGCGATGACCAGCAGCATCACCGCGATCCGCCCCAATCGGGAGGTGACCTTTTTTCGGAGCGCTTCGCCGAGTCCGCTTTGGGTGACTACGCCCAGCCGGGCCGCCATTTCTTGCAAAATGCAGGTGGTAAGGACCGAAAACAGGATGGCCCAGAGCAGGGTGTATCCAAACGTCGTGCCCGCTAAGGTGGCGGTAGTGACGGTGCCCGGCCCGATAAAGGCAGCCGCTACCATAGCGCCGGGACCAATATCCTTCAAACGACGGAGCACAGACGAGAGGTGGGATGGAGGGAGGACAGGCGGAGGGGGCCGCTTAATCGTCAGGCAGCAGCTTAATCTGGATGTTTTTGAACCAGATAGGTTGCCCCTCTGCTTGTAAAGCAATAAACCCTTGACTGACCTTTTTGCGTGCACCCGCTTGCATGAGGCGCAGGGCATCTTGGTCAGACTCATCGAGTTGGGGATGCGTGAAGCGGATCACTTCTTCTCCATTGACACGAAAAATAACCAGGTCATGGCCATGGACCTCGGCTTCAAACGATACCCATTCGTCGAGGGGGTACAGCTTGGAACTTGAGTCAATGATATGGTCGGTGGTGAGGGCGCCATTATAAATAATATGGGTGCCGGGGGTCACGGCATTTCCGGTTTGGGTACCTGCGGTGGCCCCTTCCGCCAGAAACTGACCTTCGAGGCTGACTGGAAAGCCCTGGTCAATTCTCATGCTTTGCGGTGATTGGGCGTGCAGCATGACCCCGCTGTTGAGCAGGGCCCAGGACGGCGCGTCCGCCAATCCAGATCCAAAGATTTTATAATCAACGCGGAACACATAGTGGGAGTAGGCGATGTTCGTAAATAGATGCCCAAACTGCATATCGAATTGGTCATACTTGTCATACGAAACCTTCAGGATGCCATCTTCTGCGTAAAAGGTGTCGAAGGCATTGTCATTTAAGGCATGCCCGTTGATCTTAACCGTCCACCCATCCAGGTTTTCCCCATTAAACAGCGAGATCCAGTCCGACGCTTCGGTTGTTTGCGCGCTGCTGGTGGGAGTAAAAAATAGCAGGACAAAGGAAAGCAGGAGAAGAAGTCGGTTGAGGGAAGAGAAAGGCATGGGGTAACGCTTTTTGATGTCTGGGGGTTGGCAAGGATACTCCAGAACGGCGTAGCCGACTTGAGAGCCATAACTCGTTCTGCTACAGACTGAGGCTGCATTAAAATACGGATTCTATCCGCATATCTCCTATTCCCTTCTTTGTATGGGATATGGTGTAGGCCCCCTGCTTGGAAAAGGGAGAGCCTTCTTCTGGTCAGAACCTCGAAAGACACTTCCTATCGCTACGGTCACTCAGCCACGGGCCCCACACCGTTGTACGGACGGATTGTGCATCGAACTGCCCTCCTAGATTTTATCCCTCGAAGGCTGTGCGTTTGTTCAATGCTACCAAGTCCCTTGGTTCAGGGTGGACGGAAATCGGCAGAGGCGTATAAATACGCTGCTGATTCTATCTGTGATAATCTTCGTCTACACGGCTTCTGGTGTTTCTGCAGAAACTAAGCCAACACGGAGCGGCAAGGGAAATGCAAAAAACCCGCTCAAATGGTCGAAAACGGCCTATTTGAGCGGGTTTTTGAGGTGGAGCTAAGCGGAGTCGAACCGCTGACCTCTTGAGTGCGATTCAAGCGCTCTACCAACTGAGCTATAGCCCCATCGGTATGCCTTTGAACAGGCCCTTTTCAGGTCGGGTTCCAGGCGGGCTGCCAATATACGGCATGTTGCCCTACACACAAAGCCGCGGAGCACATCGCCATTCCTGCCGCATCACTATTCACGGGCGCTTCGATTCTTGCACCTTCTTCGTGGATCACGACGAACAAATCATCCTGAAAACGGGTATTTTATAACCTTCCTTTGTTACGCTGTTTATTGTGTCACCCAAGCATTTCTGTCTATGACAACGCCCGCCGCTGCGCTTAAAAAAGATCCCTTTGGAGCCCGTGCCACCTTCGATACAGGATCGGGGACGGCTTATTTGTACCGCCTCGATACGCTCGAAAAGCACGGGCACACCGTCAACCACCTTCCCTTCTCCATCCGTGTGCTGCTGGAAGCCTTGCTGCGCGAGTGTGATGGCTTTGCCGTGACCGAAGAAGATGTGCTTCGCTTGGCAGCCTATGACCCCAAAAATCCAGCCCGCGAAGAAATCCCCTTTATGCCAGCGCGGGTCTTGTTGCAGGACTTTACCGGCGTCCCCGCGGTGGTCGACCTCGCAGCGCTCCGCTCGGCGATGGCACGGCTCGGGGGCAACCCGGAGGCCATCAACCCGAAAGTGCCGGTGCATCTGGTCATCGACCATTCCGTGCAGGTGGATCACTTCGGCGGACCGCAAGCCCTGCAGCTCAACTCCGACATTGAGTTCAAGCGCAACCGCGAACGGTATGAGTTTCTGCGCTGGGGGCAGCAGGCGTTTGAGAATTTCAGCGTGGTGCCCCCGTCCAGCGGGATTTGCCATCAGGTGAACCTGGAATACATCGCCCGCACGGTGTGGACGCGGCCCGAGGACGGCCTCGAAGTGGCGTACCCGGATAGCCTGGTGGGTACCGACAGCCACACCACTATGATCAACGGCCTCGGCGTGGTGGGCTGGGGTGTGGGGGGCATCGAGGCGGAAGCGGTGATGCTCGGACAACCCATCTATATGCTGATGCCCGAAGTGGTGGGCTTTAAACTGACGGGGCAGCTTCCCGGTGGTGCTACCGCCACCGACCTCGTACTCACCGTCACGCAGATGCTGCGTAGCTACGGCGTCGTTGGGCGGTTCGTGGAGTTCTTTGGACCGGGGCTGGCCAACATGACGGTGCCCGACCGTGCCACGATCTCGAACATGGCTCCCGAATACGGAGCCACCATGGGCTTCTTCCCGGTGGATGCGGAGACGCTGGCGTTTATGCGCCGCACCGGACGTCCCGAGGAACTGGTGGAAATGGTGGAGCGCTACACCAAAGCGCAAGGGCTCTTCCGCGCCGAAGATACCCCGGATCCTGAATTCCTCGATGTGCTGGAACTGGACCTGGGCGATGTGGTGCCGAGCGTTGCTGGGCCGAAGCGCCCGCAGGACCGGATCCAGGTGCCCGACCTGAAGCAGTCTTTTGCCGAGGCGTATGTGGCACCAGCCGGAGTCAAAGGGTTTGGCAAAAAAGCGGATGACTTCGACAACACGGGCCATTATAAAGACGACAAGGGCAACGAGCTTGATCTAAGAAACGGCGATGTGGTGATCGCAGCCATTACGAGCTGCACCAACACGAGCAACCCGTCAGTCATGGTCGGGGCCGGGCTGTTGGCGAAAAAGGCTGTAGAGCGGGGCCTCGCGGTGCCGCCCTATGTCAAAACCAGCCTCGCGCCGGGCTCACGGGTGGTGACGCAGTATCTGCATGAAGCGGGCTTGCTGCCGTACCTCGATCAGCTTGGGTTTAGCCTCGTCGGGTATGGGTGCACCACCTGCATCGGGAATAGCGGGCCGCTGCCCGAGCCGGTTGCCAAGGCCATCAAGGAAGGCGACCTGGTGGTGTCAGGCGTGCTTTCGGGCAACCGCAACTTCGAAGGGCGCATCCACGCACTGGTGCAGGCCAACTTCCTGGCGTCGCCGCCGTTGGTGGTGGCGTATGCGCTCGCAGGCACGGTAGACATTGACCTGATGCATGCGCCCCTCGGGACCGATTCGGCAGGCAACGAGGTGTATCTAAAAGACATCTGGCCGAGCGCTGAGGAAATTCAGGCTGCCGTTAATGCCTCCATCACGCCGCAGATGTTTGAGGAAGAATATGGTGGCATCGAGACCTCGAATGCGCAGTGGAACGCCATTGAAATCCCCGAAGGCTCAATCTATGCCTGGAACAGCGCCTCCACGTATGTGCAAGAGCCGCCGTTTTTTATCGACCTGACGCCCGAAGTGCCGCAGATTACTGCCATCGAAGGGGCGCGTGTGCTGGTAAAAGCAGGCGATTCCACCACCACCGACCACATCTCGCCTGCCGGAGCGATTAAGCCCGATGGACCGGCAGGCAAATACCTGACCTCGCATGATGTGAAGCCGTTTGCGTTTAACTCGTTCGGCTCGCGGCGTGGCAACCACGAGGTGATGATGCGCGGCACGTTTGCCAACATCCGCATCAAAAACCAACTGGTGCCCGGTACCGAAGGTGGCATCACCAAAAACTTCCTTCAGGAAGGCAAGGTTATGTCCATCTATGATGCGGCGATGGACTACATCAACAACGACGTGCCACTGGTGGTGCTGGGCGGCAAAGACTACGGCATGGGTTCGTCGCGTGACTGGGCGGCCAAAGGAACAATCTTGCTCGGCGTGAAGGCCGTAATCGTCGAAAGCTTCGAGCGGATTCACCGCTCCAACCTGATCGGGATGGGCGTGCTGCCCTTGCAATACGCGGAAGGCGAAAGTGCGGCATCGCTCGGGCTGGATGGGACCGAGGCCTTTAGCATTCCCATTGATGAAAGCCTGCAGGCTCGGCAAAACGTCACCGTGACCGCCACCCGCACCGATGGGACGAGCGTCACGTTCGACACCCTCTGCCGCCTCGATACGCCGGTGGAGGTGGAGTATTATCGGCACGGGGGTATTCTGCATTATGTCCTGCGCGACTTTCTGAGCAACGAACTGGAAACGGTTGACTAACGGTACTTCATGACGGTCTCAAACGGGCGGTGTCGGTTCGCGGCATCGCCCGTTTTGTGGTTTAAGCAATTCCTAAAATTATTTAATGAGGGGCTTAAGAAGAGAAGGAGGAGCCCGATACCAACATTCGTTAAGGTTGTCTCAGGTACAGTTCATCCCCATTACGCCTCGCTTTTGTACTGGTCAACACCCCCTTCTATCAATCAACATTACCCCAAGAGGTGCATCGATGGACATTCAACAAGCACTCGACAAAGCCATGGAAATTAACGGCGCCGTAGGCGTCGCGCTGGTGGACTTTACCTCCGGCATGTGCCTGGGCACCGCAGGCGGTGGTCCCATTGACCTGGAACTTGCTGCCGCTGGTAACACCGAAGTCGTTCGTGCCAAGAAGAATGTGCGGGACAAATTAAAGATCAAAGACAGCATTGAAGACATTCTGATTACGCTGGAAACCCAGTACCATTTGATCCGCATGTTCCACAACAGCAAAAATATCTTCCTGTACCTGGTGCTGGACCGGAAGTCGAGCAACCTGGCATTGTCCCGGATGAGCCTGCGTGCCATTGACGAGGAACTTGAAGTCAAGGTTTGAGCAAACACAAAACGATGTTTGGCAAAGAAGCCCGGCAGGAACAAGCTCTGCTGGGCTTCTTTTTTTGTATCTGATACCAATTCTGAGAAATATGTGTGCAGCGGTCGGGGGAAGCGCATTCTGATCATCACCCAGGTAATTCGGCGTTTTGATGTACTTTGAAATGCTGCCTAGCCGTCCGACCCGCTGATTCGGTTAGATTCGTTGATCTTTGTGGCACCCGCCAACGGCGGTAGGGGCGATAGCCATCGGTTGGTCAGGAGGCAATGATCCATTGGGTGCCCTACTTTTTTTTAGTATTGGTAATTGCGCCAACAGGGCATAGAAATTGCTACACAATTTTTTCACACCACCCCTTTTTAATTAAGCTAATTCGTAACTTTGAGCGTGTACCCCCTTAATAGGTAGCGCGTCTTTACCGAAACTACCTTCGTCACACAATCCTTTAACAACCCACGCTGTCGAACCCATTTTTGCTTCCTTCGAACCAGGTGCAGATGGGTAATTATTAGGAGCCTCGGCTACTGTTCCTGCTTTCTGCTCCCCGCCTATCCCCAAGGAACATCATACAAGCCGTCCCTAATCGCCTCAGTTACTACTTTTCGCATCACTTCGACTTTTCCGGCCAGTGGCATCAAGAGAAGTCATTCGATTCGGGCCTTAACTTGGTCCAACCAAGCTGCAAGGATGGGAGGGTTCAGCGTTTAACCCTCATTCCTCATGTCCGCTGTATGTCCTTGCCGAACGGCTAACGCTCCCCCGTTGTTGGGTGTCTGTGTACCCGAACGCCTATTCTTTGCTTGTTGAAAGCAACACGGCTTTTGAAAGGGTTTGTCTGTCAGCAAATCGACTGTGCAAACAGTGCCGTTTCTGCTCCCTGCGGTGTTTGTTGATGCGTTAAGCCTGTAGGATTTTTCCTACACCGTTATTTCCACTAGCCTTATTCGAATTGAAGAATTTGCTTACGAAGAAATGACAAGGAATGCGCGATGCTAAAATGGTCGTCAAATTAAACCCAATTTAATCCCTGCCTTTATGGGAGGGGCATAGATACCAGTAGCCCATGTTAAAGACGATTTCAGTTATCAACAATATGAGTGTTGGTCAGGTTAAGGGCCAACAAATGGCGTCCATGCTAACCTTGATGGCTGCCGGTTTAGCCAGCGAAAGCCAACGCACACTGTTGGTGGATTTGCATTCCAACGCGCGCGTTTCCAAAGCCTTCATAGAAAATGGCCGCCACTTCCTTCCCGGCATCGCGGAGGTGCTGACGCGGCAGATACCCATTCAAGAGGCCATTCGGTCAGTGGAAGGGACGCGGCTAGACTTGCTGGTGGGGGGCCCCTGCATGGAGGGGGTGGAACCCGTCCTGCGAACCATCGAGGATGGGGCCTGGCAACTCAAGCAACGGCTGGATGAAGTGCGTAAAAACTATGACCTGATTCTTATTGACTGCCCTTGCTTTCTGTCGCAGGCAGCGGTGAATGCTTTTTTTGCGTCCGATGCGTTTATGTTTGCCTTTGCGCCATCGCCCTTGTCAATGAGCCAGATGCACAAGATGTACAGTGCCATTCAAAACGTACGGTTTAATGTAGGCAAGGTCGCGCCCTTGTTGGGCATCTTGTTGCCCTTGCTTGAGCCGAAGGAAGAGGAAACGCAAGTTTTGGCCCAGAAAGTGCGCCAGTCCTTTGGGGGCAAGCTACTCCGCACCAAGGTGCATGTGCCTGTTCCTCGTGAACCTGATCATCCCGCGAAAAAGTCCCGGTTGTTACTGGGCGATTGGGATTATGACCGGGCGGTGTATGAGCAAATCAATGAGCTGGAAGTGGAAGTAAAAGAGCGACTGGAGCGGTGCCAGAAAATTCTGGGTCGCCGTGCTCGATATGACCTATAAGTTGACCGGAAAAAATAAAAAAATAATCACGAAGCCCGTTGAGTACTTCTGCTTTTGGCCGATACGGTTGATATGATGGAAACGCTAGCCAAAAGGAACGGGATTCACAGCTCGAAACAGCCACAGGTGCGAACGCAGAAAGGTATCGTTCGGACGCCACCGGCGTTGCAGAAAAAGATACAGGCTGCGCTGGAGGAGGCCATGGCGATAGACGGGGCGTTAGGAGCTGCACTGGTTGATCTGCACTCGGGTGTCTGCCTGTCTTCTGCGGGAAGCAGTGAACTGGATATGGAACTGGCAGCAGCTGGCAATACGGAGATGATCAACATCCAGCAGGAGATTGGGCGCTTGTTTGGACAATCCGATGAGGTGGAGGACATCCTCATCACGCGGAAGGCGCAATATCACCTCATCCGCTTGTTTCCCAGTCAGCCGGATCTGTTTCTCTATGTGGTGCTCAGCCGTGAAGCAACCAGCCTAGCTATGGCGCGGCTGGGGGTTAATAAGATCACCTTTGCCTGATGGCCTCCATCGTTGAGCGGGTTTTGCTGATCTTGGCCACAAAAAAAGCTTCCATGGTGGAGGTGGGCAGTACCCGTTTCGCGTTGGACAAGTCATGACTATATTTTTTGCCCTGCCAGATGGAACGGGCGGGCATCGTGAGGGGAAGGGATAGTCCCAGGGGTTCCAGCACCAGGGCATCTCCGAACTTCCGAAGCAGTTTATCAAGCACGGCTTCATTTTCTTCTGGGGCAAAGGTACAAGTGGCGTAGACTAGTACACCACCAGGACGCAGGCACTGCACGGCAGCGTAGAGGAGTTTTCGCTGCTTGCGCGCCATCTCCTTAATCTTGCGCGGACTCCAGAACGCAAACGTCGCGGGATCGTCGACGTGAAACCGCCCCTCGGTAGAACACGGTGCGTCCAGCAGCACCCGGTCGAAGTATTCGGGCCGGTAGCGCCACACCCGCGTGCCGTCTTGCAAATAGGTCCGCACGTTGGTGGCCCCCTGGGCGTTGAGGTTGGCACGCAGCTTAAAGAAGCGGGATTTAACCACCTCCACGGCGGCCAATTCGCCCGTGTTCTGCATCATACAGGCGAGTTGCAAGGTTTTGCTGCCGGGCGCGGCGGCCAGGTCCAGCACCCGCTCGCCAGGCTGCGCGTCCAGCACCAACGGCGGGATCATGCTCGACAGGTTTTGAACATAGATCTGTTGGTCTGCAAAGGCGTCGGAGGCCAGCAATGTGGCGCGGTCCTCGGGAGCTACCCAAAACGCATCATCTTTCCAAGGCACCCGGTGCAGCACCAGCCCGAGAGACTCCAGGTTGGTGATCACCGATTCAGGAAATTCGACACGCAATGAATTGATGCGAAAACCCGTAGCAGGAGGCGCAACAAAGGTGGAGAGGACATCCGTGTACCGTTCTGGAGGAAGAAGGTGTTGCAACCGGTCGAGAAAGGCGGGCGGCAGGGAAGAAACAGCAGAGACAGACACAATAGGTGGATCTTCGGCCAGAAGGAGCCGTTTAGCGGATGGTTTTCAAGGTTGCGCAAGATACACGTGTTGCCTACTATAATCCCACTGTGAGGAAGCCAGGCTGTATTTGGTAATCGAAGCACGCACGACGCGCATCTGGAATGTCCGAACCCCATGGCACAGATATCATCCGTTGTTCCTTTTGCAACCGCACGGCGCATGAGGTAACGTCGATGGTGGCAGGACCCGATGTGTACATCTGCGACCGGTGCATCAACGACGCGGCGGGGATTGTAAAGAATGACCTGGCGGCGTACCAGTATGGTGTGGCCCATCCCCGACGGACCAGCAACGCCCACCACCGGCTGACCCCGCATGAAATCAAGCGGGCGCTGGATGAATATGTGATTGGGCAGAACCGGGCCAAGAAGTCGCTCGCAGTGGCGGTGTACAACCACTACAAGCGCATCGAAGCCGAGGAGTATTACCACGACTACGACGACGTCGAACTCGAAAAGTCAAACATCTTACTCATTGGGCCAACGGGGACGGGCAAGACGCTGCTGGCCCGCACGCTGGCGCGGATCCTCGATGTGCCGTTTTCCATTAGTGATGCGACGGCCTTGACCGAGGCGGGCTACGTGGGCGAAGACGTAGAAAGCATCCTGTCGCACCTGCTACATGCCGCCGATTTTAACGTGGAACGCGCTGAACGGGGCATCATCTACATCGACGAAATTGACAAGATCGCGCGCAAGTCAGACAATGCTTCTATCACCCGCGACGTGTCGGGCGAAGGGGTGCAACAGGCGCTGCTCAAGATTCTGGAAGGCACCATCGCCGGGGTGCCGCCAAAGGGCGGACGCAAACACCCGGAGCAAAGCCTGATCAACATCGACACGCGCAACATCCTGTTTATCTGCGGCGGTGCGTTCGAAGGGTTGGCCGACATCATCGCGCACCGCATTTCCGCAACCACCATCGGGTTCCTTGCTGATATGCAGCAGAAGGTGGACAAACACGATCCGGCCATCTTCCAGCATGTAGAGCCTGACGACCTGTTGCGTTTTGGACTGATTCCTGAACTGATCGGGCGGATGCCGGTGATGACGGCCCTCAACGCGCTGTCGGACGAAGCCTTGAAGCGTATCCTCACCGAGCCCCGCAACGCGCTGGTCAAACAATACCAGAAGCTGTTCGCGATGGATGGCGTCGATCTCCATTTCGACGATGGGGCCCTCGATGCCATCGTCCACCGCGCCCGCGAACTCGGCACAGGGGCCCGCGGCTTGCGGGCCGTGACCGAAGACACCATGCTTGATATCATGTTCGACGTGCATGGGTACCCGGACGTGGGGCTCTGCCGCATCACGGGGCGCACGGTCCTCTATGGCGAAGAGCCTATCTATGAAGAACGCAAGGCCAGTGCCTGAAACCATTCAGGGGGAAGGGACGGCAGGCACTTCCATCAGCAGTGACGTGATGCCGAACGGATTTTGAAAGGCGACAACGTTCCCGTTCGTATCGTGAGAATCGGGGAGATGGACCTGTACGCCTGGGTGATGTTGTAAGGACGTTTGGGTAGCGTCCAGGTCATTGGTAGAAAACACGAGGAGAAACTGCGCATGATCGGGATAGGCAGCGCGGGAAAGGGGTGTCGGTTCCTCCCGCCCATGCAACATAAAGGCAAAGGTGCCTGCGGCGTCTTGCATGGGATAGTTGTGGGCGTAGATCGACGTCAACGGGGTGAAACCTAACACGGAGCAGAATCGAAGCCCAGCATCGATCTGGCTCCCGGGGATATAAAAGCCCAGGTTGTAAATGCGGACGCCCGTGAACGACGAATCCGGTGAGCGGTGTTGTTCGAGTAGGGACACCACATTCCCCGAGGGGTCTTCGATCCAGGTAGTCACACCGAGTGGTTCGCCCTGGGTATTCTGTCCGTACGGGATCGGGGGATCATGGGAGAAAGTGATTCCTTCGTCCCGCAAGCGCTGCATGGTGGCAGTAAGGTCAGCGGCTTGCAAGGACAGGGAGGTTTGGGTGTGTGCCGGATAGCCGCCCAGCGCTGGGTGGGGCACCTGTTCAAGTACCAGCGGAAACGAAGGATCCGACAGCGTCACGGTGCGCGGGTATTCGTCACGCGACTGAATAGGAAAACCCAGCGCCGTGTGGTAAAACGCGAGGGCGGCATCCATGTCATGCACCCGAATGATGAGATGATCAACACGGACGGTGGGTTGGGCGTAGGTAGGCGTAGACAAAAGCCCAACGGCGAAAAGAAGGAAGGGGGCAAGTAGACGAAGCATGGGTGTGGGCGTAATGAGGGATGGGTCAGGGGCGGATGATGCGGCGCACTTCGAGGAAGCCGCCATACCGAAGGTGGGGGCAGGTTTCGGCCAGGGCGAGGGCAGCGGCATCGCTGGCGGCATGAATGAGAAAATAGCCGCTGATGCCGTCAGGAGGGCGAACATGGGGCGAAGCCGTGGTGGCGGCGTCGATCAGGCGGTAGCCCGGGTCGGCTAACTGGTCGGCCAGTACCAGATGACGCTCGGTCGCCAACTGCCTTGCCCAGGCGGCATATTCCTCCACGATGCGTGCCTGAACATCGGGCGATGCGGTCGCAAAGGTGCCCCCCCGCACAAAAAGCACATGGGTCGCCTGAACCGGGGACGCAGCGGCTTCTGGACGCAGAAAAGCCAAGGCCCAGCCCAGAGAAACTCCCAGCGTGAGCAAGAGCGCCGAGGTAGCAATATGTTGCCAACCAAGGGCCCGCGGGCGAGCAGGTCGGTCTTGGGTTACGGGCCGGGCCGCGACAGAGGCCCAGAACCGCTCGGTGGCAGCGTCGGTGTCGTCGGCCGAGGGCAAGGGCGGCTGGGCGAGGGCGGCCAGCCGCCAAGCGGCATCAAGCGACGCGGGTTCGTTATCAGGTGGAAGTGGAGAATCAGCAGACATCATCGGAGGAGGCTAGGATCAAAAGCAAAGACGTGGTCGCGCAGGCGACGCAGGGCCGTGGTGATGTGTTTTTCAACCGTCAGGACGGACAGGTCCATTACGTCGGCAATTTCTCGGTGGCTCAACCCCGCAAAGCGGCTCAGTTGGAACGCCTCCCGTTGCCGGTCGGGAAGGCGGGCAATCCACACCTCAAGCTGCTGGCTGAGGTGGAGCGCATCGAAAGCCACATCGGGAGTGAGGACGGGGACGGGCGGAAGCACCGTGGCTTTCAGGTGTTCGCGGGTGCGCGTGTTGCGCTGGTGGTTATGGGCCAGGTTGCGCACCGTGACGAACAACAGCGATCGCACGGAACGCTGGGGGTCAAGCCGTGCCCGCCGTTCCCACAGCCGCAAGAAGGCTTCCTGAATCAGGTCTTCTGCGGCATCAGGGGCATCCACCCACTGACGTACATACCAGTGTAAATGTGGATACACCTCGCGAAACAAGCCCGAAAAAACGGTTTGCTCAAACGGGGTCTCTGCGGGTGGATTTCCAGACGTGTTGGGCGGATCAGACATGCGATCCCCAGTTGGGCATCAGGACGAGAGAAGTAGGATCAAAAGAGGTACACGTGAGGCACGGAAATCCGGTAGCGCGAAAAACCATTTATTGGTTGCACGAAAGACCCAGGCCGAATTGATGCACGAAGTTCACGTTTATGCGGAATCAGTGGGGTAGGCTTCGGGGTATGTGTGAAACACGTTGTGTGTTGTTTATTGTCTGCTTATGGCTTTTTCCTGGTCTGCATATCGTCAACGCTTGCGGCAGGCTCCTGTGTATTATTTGAAGGGGCTGTACCGCCAGTTTACCGAGAAAGAAATTTTTCTCTGGGCGCAGGCCATCGCATTTAAGGTGCTCATCACCATCGTTCCCGTCATTATTCTTGCGACTGGCATTGTGGGGCAACTGTTGCAGCAAGATCGCCCGTTTGAGGTTGTTAGCCAGTTTATCATCGACTTTCTGCCGCCGTATCAGAGCGAAAGCCTGATCGAATTCTTGCGTCAGTTTGCCAGCACCAGTGGAACCTTCACGGTTGTTGGGGCAGGCGGTTTGCTGTTTTCGGCGGTCATTTTGTTCACCACGCTTCGCATCACCATCGCCAATGTGTTTCAGGAAGAGTGGCACAAGAGCCGCACCCTGATTGGCGGGTATTTGTTCGACGTGCGTATGGTGCTGCAGGTCGGCTTGCTCTTTATCCTGACGTTCGGCTTCACCATTGCCATGCAGTACATCAACTCGGCGGGGATTGAGCAACTGGCCACGTGGGGACTGGATTATGTGTGGCTGCGCGATGGCTGGCGGCGCACCTTCAAGTTTTTTGGCCTTGCCATCCCGTTTGCCTTAACGGTGGTCATGTTTTTCCAGCTTTTGTTTTTTGTCCCCAAGCCCCGTCCGCCCAAGCCCAGCGCCGCGACGGGTGCGTTTGCCTCGGCGGTGTTGTGGGAAATCGCGAAAAATGCCTTCACCGTCTATGCCACACGCTTGGGCCAGTTTGAATACGGGGCGACGGGAACAGAGGAAGGTACCCCCATCGGCGAGACGTTTGGGCTCATCATTGCGTTTGTGTTCTGGGTGTATTATTCCGGCGTGGTGTTGCTCATAGGGGCAGTGGTGGCACTGCTGCACGAAAAGGCCCACCGCTCGCGGCGGCAGGCCGGAAAGGAAGAAGACCGAGAGGAAAAAGCCGCGTTGGAAGAAACGCCGGACGCCACCGTGCCGCTTCCCCAGGAGCCGCCGCAGGATGTCGGCGAATTGGTGGCGATCAACGATGAAGGGAGGGCCGAGCATTCATGAGGCACCATCCCTCCGCGACATGGATCAAGGCCGGGGTGTGGCTGGGGATGCTTCTGCTTGCCGGAAGCATCACGGTCTGTGCACAGGCTCCCCTTACCCGCGTAAATGACAGCACCACCGTGCGGGCCATCGACTTTCACTTCCGGGAGACACAGACCTTCCTCGAGGAACGCCTCAAGGCGCAAATTGCGACCAAAGAGCCCGACTTCATCAACGAGCTCAAGCGCCGCCTGCCTTTTGTCAAGCCCGACACGTTTTGGTTCGATCCCATTGTGTTGCAGCAAGATGTGGTGCGGCTGCGCCGGTTTTACCACGACAACGGGTTTCTGCGGCCAGAGATTGATTATCCTGCGTCGCAGTTTAACCTCGCCGCGAACAACATACGCGTCATTTTCTCCATTATCGAGGGGCCACCGCTGATTATTCAGGATGTTGGCTTCTTTGGGCCGGATGGGCGGTACGCGCTCCATCAGTTTGAGGGCACGCTGCGCGACGAATGGATTCGGTTCCGCGACCGCAACACGTTTAAGATCGGTGACCGCTACACTGACTACGAACGCCTGCGCATTCAGGACGCCGTACTGGGATGGGCACGCGACCGGGGGTTTGCCTTTGCGCAGGTTGTTGCTGCGCCCACCATCGACTCCACCTACAACACCGTCGATATTAGCTTTGAACTGGATGCAGGACCGCGCGGGCAGGTAAGCCAAATCCTCGTGGAAGGCAACCAGCAAGTGGGCCCCGAAGTGGTGCGCCGCGAACTGCCGTTTAAGGTGGGCGACCGGTTTTCATACCGCAAACTAATCCAGGGGCAGCGTGAACTCTTTGGTCTCAACCTGTTCCGCGTAGCCCTCGCCGATGTACCCCCCGCGTGTAGCAACGCCGACACGACACAGGCGGCGCTCGGAGGGGGGACCGACATGGTATGCCAACCGCGCAGTTCAGACGTGACCGTGCGCTACCGCGTCCGCGAGGCCAAGCTGCGTTATCTGACGGCCCAGACCGGCTATGCCAAAGAACTCGGCGTGACGTTGCAGGGCGACTGGACGCACCGCAACTTCCTCGGTGATGCGCGGCGCGTGACGGCTTCCGTGGTGGCCTACACCGGCTGGTTGGGTAACCCGGCGGGTGACCTGCAGCCGCCGTTCCTGCTCGAAACGTCCCTCACGCTGCATCAGCCTTTTCTGTTCACGACGCGGCTTTCTGGGTTTGTGAAGCCTTTTGCCCGCTTCGAGCGTGACCCGCTGCTCGATGCCCTGGACCCCGTTGGTCCCGACTTTGCGTCATTCCTCAACCTCAACCGCCGCGAGGTGGGCATCGGTACCCAACTGGTGTATGAGATCCTGCCGTTTCGTACGCTTAGCACCGAGTACACGTTCAGCCGTGTTATTCAGGCCCGCAGCGACACACTGGATGCGCAGTCCGTCGACGAAATCCCCGCTGAGGAGTTGTTCGAGAAAGATCCGTACAGCAAAAGTATCATCCGGCTTAATGGCACCTTCGGCGATGTGGATGATTTCCTGAATCCACGGCGCGGATTTTTAGTGCGGCCGTTTATGGAAGAGTCGGGCACGCTGATTCCAACGGGCATTAGCACCATTTCGTACTACAAAACCGGCGCCGAAGTGGTCGCCTATATTCCGTTCTCGGAACAGGCCAATGTGGGGGCACGCCTTTTTGCCGGGCGTATCTGGACCCGTGGGGAGAGCCGGGCGCAGTTCGAGGTGCCGTATGAGGACCGCTTCGACCCCGTGCGGTTTTACGCAGGCGGTGCCAGCGACGTGCGCGGCTGGAACCTGAGCCTGCTCGGCGAACAAGGAAACCGCACCGAGTTTGTATATGACGAGGATGGACAGCTTGTGATTGACGAAAACTCGGGGCTGCCCCGGACCCAGAGTGAACAGTATGAGGCTATCGGCGGGTTGGCAAAAATTGCAGGCAATATCGAGGTACGGCTGCCCCTGCTGGGTCTGGGACCGGCGTGGCGCTCGGCGGTGTTTCTCGACTTCGGTCAGGTCTCTACGCGGCGGCTCTCGAACAATCCGCTGCTGGCACAGAACGAGCGGTTTGTGGATGAAGGCAAGTTGCAACTCAAACCGGCAGCGTTTCGGTTTGGGACGGGCGCAGGCATCCGTTACGAGACGCCCATCGGCTACCTGCGCCTCGATCTGGCGTTTAAGATCAACCCCGACCGCCTCGACCTACTCAAGCCCCGCGAGGCGTTTCTCGAAAGCGTAAGCAGTCTCAGCGCACAGGAAAAAGCCAGCCTCGGACTGCCAGAAGACTTTGCGTTCTCGGCATCGGAGCGGTTCCTCCGTCGATTCGCCCTTCATTTGAGCTTGGGGCAAGCGTTTTAATCGTGGCTGCGTCGAACCAACATACCGCCCGCACCCCGGCTCCTGAAGCCTCGGAGCCGAAAGCCGCCCGTCGTTCGTGGTGGCGGCGTGTGCTGCGGCTGCTGGGCTGGCTCGGCGGCGTGGTGCTGGTGCTGATCGTGCTGTTGCTCCTCGCGCTCCAAACCAACCGCGGTGGGCGCGTGGCGGCCGATGTGGCGATTGGCATACTCGACCCCTTCGACAACGCCGAGCTTTCGGTGGGGCGGTTTGGTGGGAGTTGGCTGCGCAGCCTCAAGCTGTATGAGGTTGATTTTGTACGCGACGACACGGTGCGGATGGCGCACGTCGACACATTGCACGTTCACTATCGTCTGTTGCCCCTCCTGCGCGGGCGCCTGCACGTCCGTGAGGTACTGGTGTCGGGACTCGATGTGGCTATGACGCAGCAGCCCGATGCGTCGTGGGACCTGCTCAACGCCATCAAGCGCGACACGACAGCGGTGGAAGACACGGTGGCGGTGGAGAGCGGTTTTGTCATACAGGTAGATACCATCGACGTACGGCGGGTGCAGGCCCACGTGGCGTTTTACCACCCGGCGAAAGACTCCAGCCTATCCGTCGAAGCGCTCGATACGCGGGTGCAGGGCTTGACGATGGGGCCGGGCGATGCGCTCGCCGTGGCAGTGCCGAGGCTGCACACGCGCTTCCTCCCGCCCGACACCGATGCCCCCGTGTCGCTCGCCACCACACTCCGGCTGGAAGACGATCTGCTCACGCTCGACACGCTGAGCCTCGACTCCGAGCGCTCCCATCTCACGGCTTCGGGGATGGTCCAGTTGCCGGGTTCGGAAGGCGAAATGGTGCGCCCGTTGCTGCAATGGCGTGCCGAGCCACTGGCGTTGGGTGACATTACACCGTTTGTGCCCGTGCTAAATCCGCAGGCGGTGGTGACGATGAACGGCGAACTCGGTAGCGAAGACGAGTTGTATGCGGTGACGCTAGATGCTCAACTCGGCGATGGTGCAACGATGACCCTCGCCGCCGACCTGACGCCGACGCTCACTGGACCTTTGATGTACCGGGTGGATGGACAGATCCGGCGGTTCGATCCCAACTACCTCACCGCTGCACCCTCCGAGACACTGGTCATGGTCAACACCGACCTGACCGCCGACCTTGCAGGCGAATCGCTCAGTGCGCTCAGCGGCACCGTTCGTGCCACGGTTTTCGACACCCAGTTTGCTGACTATGCGCCCGATCGCACGACGCTGGACGTACGGTTTATGGATGGCGTGGCGCAATTGGAAGGACGCACGGGCTTGCGCGGCGCGTTGGTGGATCTTGGGGGCACGATCCGCCCGTTTGACGACGCTCCAACCTATGACCTGCGCGGGCAACTTCAACACCTGAATATCGGGCGTTTTCTGGATGACGATACACAATCGAGCGATGTGACGACGGCGTTTAGGATCGTGGGCACAGGCTTCGATCCTGATTCTTCAGACATAACCGCCACGCTCGAACTGGCTCCGTCGCAGGTGAACCGGATGCGGCTCGAAGAAGGGCTGGTGGAAGTACAGGTGCGCAACGGGCGTGTGGTGTTCGACGCCGACGTGTGCCTGCCCGAAGGCGAAGTGTTGGCGCAGGGCACGGTCACGCTTGGAGAGGAACTGCGGTATCAGATCAACCGGGGTGAATTGCGCAACGTGGATGGGGCCGCGCTGGCTGGCGACACCACCCGCAGCCAGATCAACGCCACGTTTGCGCTGCGCGGGCGCGGCACCGACCCGGCCACGATGCGGCTTGAAGACGTGCAGTTGGAACTGCAAAACACATTCTACGGCCCGTACCGCGTTCACAACGCCACCGCCAATGCGACCCTCGCCAACGGGCGGTTCGATCTACAAACCAATGCCGTGCTCGAAGGCGGAGCACTGAACCTGACCGCCACGGCGCGTCCGTTCGACCGCACACTGACCTATTCGGTTACAAACGGGCGGTTTGAGAACCTGCACCTCGGCACGCTGCTGCAAAATCCCGATTTAGCCACCGACCTCACGGGCCGTCTCACCCTCACGGGAAGCGGCACCGATCCGGCACAGGTCCAACTTACTACGCGCCTCGACCTGGAGCCCAGCACCATCAATGACCAAGCCATCGACGCCGGAACGGTCCAACTCGATTTGCAACAGGGAACCTTGGCGTATGCCGCCCAACTAACGACACCAACAGGGACGACCCGACTGGCGGGCGATGCCACGGACCTTTTTGGTGAAGCCCCTGTCCTTGCGCTCAACGAAGGCGTGTTTGAAGGCATTAATCTGGGGGCGTGGCTCGGCGACGAGGCGTTGCAATCGAACCTTACCGGCACGCTGGCGGCCAACGGGCAGGGCTTTGATCCAAACACCGCGCAGTGGGCGATGCAACTGGACCTCGCGCCGTCGCAGATCAATGATCAGGCGCTACCGAATGGCTTGCTCTCCCTCGAACTTGAAGATGGCCTGGCGCGCATCGGCAGCGACATCAGCCTCGGCGAAGGACACGTGCAACTACGCGCGTCGGGGCGTTTCTTCGACGAGGTGCCGACCTACGAGGCCGAAGGAACCCTTGATCAACTCGACCTCGACCGGCTGACGGGCATCGACACGCTGGATACACGCCTGAGTCTTGGATTTACGGTCAACGGATCCGGGCTGGAGCCCGAGACGATGCAACTAGCCGCCACCGTGCAAGGACAAGAGGCACAGGTGCTCGGGGCTTCGCTGGATCGGCTATATGGTGCCGTACAACTCTCGGGTGGGTTGCTGACGGTGGATACCCTTGACGTACAATCCAGCCTCGCCGACATCACCGCGCACGGCCCCATTGCGTTGTTCGATACCACCAGCGCTTCCGATTTTGAAGTCGTTGCCACGTTGCGCGATGTTCAGCCGTTGGCACCGTATGTAGGCGCGCGGGTTTTCGCCATCCCCGATGGGGTCTTCACTGGGCGCATCTATGGGCGACCCGGATTGCTGCGCTTTGAGGGGGAAGCCGAGTTCGAAAACATCGCCTACAACGTTTTCCATGCCACCGAAACCGAAGTGCGTCTCGCTGGCGAGTTTAACCGCGACCTCTCGATTCGCTTCGCTGAGGTGGTGGGCGACATCGGGTTTACGTCTACGCCCACCTTCTCCATCGAAGAAACGGTGTTGGAAGCCCGCTACAATGGCGCGTCGGTGGAATACCTGACCGAGATCACGGTGGACGATTCGCATACGGTGCAACTCAACGGTCAGGTGGACCTGCGTCCGGAGAGCCAGCGGATTGTGTTCGAAAACTTCGGGATGCGCTTGGGACCCGATCGGTGGGAAATGTTGCAGGAGGCGTCCATTTCGTACGGCGACGAGTACCGCGTGCGCAACTTCCTGATCTATGCCGACGACCAGCAGGTTGCCCTCGATGGGGTCGTCGATCTGGACGGCGAGCAAAGCCTCATTCTCACCATTGAAGACCTGAAGATGGGCACCTTCGCCGAACTGCTCGGCATCGACGGGCTGGATGGCTCGCTGTATGGCACCCTTGATCTTACCGGACCCGCCGCTTCGCCCAATATTTCGGGGACGCTCAACATGGACGTCATCTCATACGGGCAGCCGGTTGGTGATCTGCAACTTGTCATTGGGTACGACAGCCTGCGGTTCAATATCGACGCCCAACTGGCGCACGAAAACGGCAACACGCTCCGGCTAAACGGCTATGTGCCCGTGGACCTTCGCCTCAGCCAACCCGATGAGGCCGAGCCGACCATGCAGGAAACGGTGCAGATCTCCACGCCTACTTCGGGCGACAACACCGTAGACCTGCGTCTTTCGGCAGAGGATTTCTCCATCGGATGGGTGCAGCCGTTCCTCGACCCGGAAATCGTGGGGTCGGTAGCAGGCATCCTGAACGCCGATGTAACGGTGGGGGGAACGCTGAACGACCCCGTCCTGGCAGGTTCGGCGCGGTTTGAGAATGGCCGGATGCGCCTGCCCGACATCAACCTGACGTACGAACGCGCCCGCGCCGACATTGAGTTTGCAGAGGATCAGGTGCGGGTGAACCACCTGGAAGTGTGGACCAGCAACCGGGGCAGTATGATCGGCGAAGGCACCGTCGATTTGCCCGACCTGACGCTCGGCGAGTTTCATTTGAACGCCAGCCTCGAAGACTTCCGCCTTATTAACACCGATGAATACCGCATGGTGAGCGGCGGCGACCTCGAACTGAGCGGCACCACCGAGCGTCCCGTCCTCACCGGCGACTTGCAGATCATCAGCGCCGATATCTACCTCACCGAAGAAACCACCAGCGAGGAGTTCTTGCCAGTGGCGCTTACCGACGCCGACCTGCGCATCCTCGAACAACGTTTTGGCATCCGCGTGGCCGAAGAAGACACCACCACCTTCGACTTTTACGTCGCGCTGACGATGGACCTGAACGTGGAACTGGAACGCGACGTGTGGCTGCGCTCCGAGTCCAATCCCGAGATGAACATCCAGTTTACTGGCGACCTGGAGTTGCGCAAGCAGGCCAATCAGGAAGAGCAGATGTTTGGCGTCATCGAGGTGATTCCGCAGCGCAGCTACATCAACCAGTTTGGGAGACGGTTCAACATCACCAGCGGGACCCTAACGTTTAACGGGCCGTCCACGGTGCCCTATTTAGATGTTCAGGCGGCCTATGAGGTGCGTTCGCGCGGCAACCAGGGTGAGGAAATCACCATCAACCTGAACCTGTCGGGCACGCCCGAGGACCTGGACACCGAACTCTCCTCCGATCCCTCTACCGACCTGACCAACATCATTTCGTATATCGCCACGGGCCGTCCCGCCGACGAAGCGTTTCAACTGGGCGGAACCGGCACGCTGGCCGACCGGGGAGCTGGGCTGGCCTTGGGGCAGGTCGCCAACGTCATCGAAAATGCCGCCGGGTCTGAGTTGGGGCTGGATGTGATTGAGATCAAGCAGGAAGGGTTGCGCGGTGCCACCGTCACCGCTGGCAAATACCTCACGCGGCAGCTTTACGTCTCCGTGAGTCAGCCCATTTCGTTCAGCGGTAACTCGGGGCAGGAGTCGGCCGCGAGCAATTCCACCAGCACCCGGGTTATCACCATCGAATACGAGCTGTTCGAGTGGCTCCTCGCCCGCGCCGCCAGCGACGGCTCTTCGATTCGCGCGTTGCTCTTGTGGGAATACGCGTATTGAGGGAAGGGGGACGTGGGTTGAGGGAAGGGGGTTGTTTGAATCGAAGAACCGACGATCATACTAGGTTGACAACCAATGACGCAGGTGTAGCCCGGAAATGACAAGCAATGACACGGACGAAGTCCGTACATGACCATCCATAACCCGAGCGACGCTCGTAAGTGACACAGAGTAATTTTTCTTTCATACCTTACGGCCTGAATCAGACTCACCCGTACCGCCCATGGCCACCCCATCAACAAGCATCACCCAGGAAGCACTGGAAAACGTGGGGGCGTTTGCATCGTTTGTGGGCGAGTTTTTCCAGCGGTTCTGGCGTCCGCCGTTCGAAGGACGCGAATTAGTGAACCAGATGGACGAGGTGGGCACCAAGAGCTTTTTGCTGGTGGCTGTCACAGGGTTGTCCATTGGCGTGGTGCTGGCGATGCAGAGCCGGGGTACGCTGGCGCGGTTTGGGGCCGAGGCGGTGCTGCCCAACATGCTGGCGCTGTCCATCATCAAAGAGATCGGCCCCGTGCTGACGTCGCTGGTGTTGGCAGGGCGGCTGGGCGCGGGCATGGCCGCCGAGATTGGCTCGATGAAGGTGACCGAGCAGATCGATGCGCTGGAGGTGGCGGCGCTTAAGCCGTTTCACTACCTCGTCATCACGCGGGTGCTGGCGTGCGTCATCATGTTTCCCATCCTCACCATCACCTGCGACATTATCGCGCTCATCGGTGGTTTTCTGGAGTCCATGCTGTCGTCAGACATGGACTACCGCATCTACATCAGCACGGCGTTTGAGTCCGTGCGCTTCTCGGATCTGATCGTCGACACGATGAAGACCAGCATCTTCGGCTTCATCGTTGGTATTGTGAGTTGCTACCGGGGCTACACCGTGCGTGGCGGCACCCGCGAGGTGGGGCAGGCCGCCATGCAGGCCGTCGTCATCGCCTCGCTGCTCATCCTCCTCGCCGACGTGATCGTGGTGCGCATGTCGCTGTTTTTGTTCGGCGATATCGGGGGGTAGCTTGCCCGGAAGCCACCCATGCTTTCATGCCGCCGCGTGGGTCCGCAACATGCACCCGCTAGGTGAGGCTGGAGCGCGGAACGAGCATAAAGAGGGTGATGAGGAACGGTACCCTTGGTTTGAACGATAAGGCCCATGCAGCGTTGATGGCCATAGGCTCCGATGTACGGTTGGAGCGACAGTTCCATCGGTTATTGAGGATTTGCTCATGCGGATGCTGTTGCTTGTGCTCATGCTCACCACGAGCAGCACCGTCTACGCGCAGACACGCGTCACGGCGCAGGAATGGGAACCCCAGGCGCGGCAGTTGGCCATGCAGGCCACCGGCGACACCACCCTGACGGCTCCCAGTGGTGTAGAACCGGCCCCTGCCCCCGGTGATGTCGTTTTGGTAGAGTGGGACACTGGGGCGGCCTCCGGGTGGCGCTACGACTATGCCTTCGGCGACTTTCTGGACGGCGGCTCGCGGTATGTGGCAACCGTCACCATGGTGGAGGGACAGCAACCCGTAATGGTGCTCCCTCAGGTGTCCTCTGCACCCTTTCTGGTAGATAACCTCTATCCCCTGCCTCCCGGCTGGCTCGACAGCGGTGCCTTCCTGCAGCAGGCCGCCGACGTGCAATTCGACACCTGGTACCTCGCCGGTTTTAAGGAAGCCTACGATGACGCGGCCGTCATAGCACTCCGCGCCTACGGCGGCTCGCGAGGCCCACAGAATGGCTATGTGGGAAAATGGGCCGTAGAGGTTCGCTCTGACAGTTGCAGTATGCGGATGAGTGTGCGTTTCTGGGCCGATGGCCTCCATGTGGACGGTGGAGGTCGCCCCGCGTATTCCAACCTGGGCGACTGTCATCCCCCGTCGGTTTCGTCCGAAAAAGTCCCCTTTTCGGGGACAGTTTCGCTGGGAAGTGCCATGCCAAATCCCTTCTCCCAGACGACAACCATTCCCTTTACGCTGGCGATACCTTCCGCTGTGCGTCTTGAGGTATTTGATCTCTTGGGGCGGGTGGTCGCCATGCCCGTAAATGAGTATATGAATCCGGGCACGCATTCGGTGGTGTGGGATGCCCAAGGACAGCCTGCAGGGGTGTATCTGTGTCGCCTAATAGCCAACGGGGTGCAGCACACCCAACACATGGTGCTTGTCAACTAGATCGGACGTGGTGGTTGCGAAATGAATATCTGTGATAGGTGTAGGGAATCACCCGGTATGCCTTTCGGGGCGCAGATGGCAGTGAGCAGGAAGGGCTATGGCTACGTTGCCTTTGGAGCATCAACCGATGCCTGATACCGCCCTTGCGACCTAACCACCGGAGGACATCATGGAAGTTGTCGTTGCCGAACCCACAGCCCGCGACCTCATGACCCCCAAGGTACTGGCGGCCCACGCCGACTGGTCGCTGGAGCGCCTCGCGGAGTTTCTCATTGAGCACAACATTTCGGGGGCTCCGGTTTTATCTGAAAGTGGTTTTTTGTTGGTCGGGGCCGTCTCCATGAGTGATCTCGTGCGGCATGAAAGCCTCCCGCAACGCGAGCCCCGGCATCATCGGCCCACGTCTTTTTACCTCGAAGGCCCCGACCTTCACTATGCAGAAGAAGACCTCGCCTCGTTCCAATTTGGGCAAGTATCTATGGTAACGGTGCGCGATATCATGACGCCTGTCATCTTTAGCGTCAAAGAACACGCTCCGCTGTCCGAAGTCGCGAAAACGATGGTAAATGGTCGCATTCATCGGGTGTTTGTCACCCGCGATGGACATTTGATCGGGGTTATTTCCGCACTGGATATACTCCGGGCCATTGCCGAAGAAAAGACGTGATCTCCGGTAAATGAAATCCTTGATTAATCCTCGGGTGGGAGGATTCGTCAAAGGCAAAAGGGGACGCAACTTGGCGGGTTGCGTCCCCTTGCTAGTGGATGCGGGAAATCCAACGATTGGAAAAGAGTCACAAACCTAAAACCGCTTCTAGAGCGGTATCCTGTTGCGTTTTATACAAACTTCGAGTGTTTCTCCTTGTCATCCCGAACAGTAGAGAGGGATCTCGTCTTCAGGAGCTATTTCCCGCCGTCGAGATCCCTCACATACGTTCGGGATGACAGACAAGGGTGTCACACACAGTTGGGAAATGCACTAAAACAAGCCGTGAATCCGTCCGTCGTCGTCCACCTCCATGTTTAGGGCGGCAGGTGCCTTCGGTAGTCCAGGCATCCGCATCATATTGCCACAGACGACAACCAGGAAGCCCGCCCCTGCTGCCAACTGTACGTCGGTGACGGTGAGGGTCCACCCCGTTGGTGCCCCCATGCGAGAGGAATCATCGGAGAGGGACGCCTGGGTCTTGGCAATACAGATCGGTAGTTGTCCGAAGCCAAGTTCCGTGAAGCGGTTGATTTGTTTGCGGGCACTTTTTTCGATGTGGATGCCGTCGGCCCCGTAGATGTCACACGCAATCCGCTCGATTTTCTCTTCGATGGTCTGGTCCAAGGTGTAGGTGTACCTCGGTTCCTGATGATTGGCGCGATCCGCCAGCGCCAGCACGGTTTCCGCGAGGGCAGTTGCGCCTGCGCCGCCGTCGGCGAAAGCGGTATGGGGGACACAGCGTACCCCTAGGTCCGTGCAGAACGATGTTACTTCGTGAATTTCATCGACGGTATCGGTGGGAAAGCGATTGAGGCCGACAACAACAGGGATGCCAAATTTTTGCATGTTTCGCACGTGTACCCGCAGGTTGGCAAGTCCTTTCGAAAAGGCTTCGGGATCGGGTACGTCCAGCGCAGAGGCCGCGGCTCCCCCGTGTAGCTTGATGGCGCGGCAGGTTGCCACCACCACCACTGCCGATGGCCATAACCCCGCCGACCGGCATACAATGTTGAAGAATTTTTCGGCTCCTAGGTCGGCCGCGAAGCCTGCTTCGGTCACCACATAGTCAGCCAGCTTCAGCGCCATACGCGCCGCAAGGACGCTGCTCGTTCCGTGGGCGATGTTGGCAAACGGACCGGCATGAATGAGCGCCGGGGTATGCTCCAAGGTTTGCACGAGGTTTGGCATAATGGCTTCGTTCAGCAAGACCGCCATGGCGCCTTCGGCCTGCAGGTCGGCAGCGCGGACCGGAGTGCCTTGCCTCGAAAAGCCCACGACAATGTTGCCCAGTCGGCGTTTGAGATCTGCCCGCGACGTAGCGAGGGCCAGGATGGCCATAATTTCGGAGGCCGCCGTAATCACGAATCCGGTTTCACGCGGGACACTGTTGATGCGTCCGCCGAGGCCAACCACAATGTTGCGCAAGGCCCGGTCATTCATGTCGAGGGCGCGGGGCCAGATAATTTCACGCACGTCCAGGTCCAGGGCATTGCCTTGATGCAGGTGGTTGTCCAGCATGGCTGCCAGCAGGTTGTGCGCAGCCGTGATGGCATGCAAGTCGCCGTTGAAGTGTAAATTGATGCGCTCCATGGGGAGCACCTGGGCATATCCTCCTCCTGCTGCGCCGCCCTTAATGCCAAAAACGGGGCCTAGCGAGGGCTCACGGAGGGTGATCATCCCCCGTTTGCCGAGTTGCCCCATGGCTTGTCCCAAGCCTACGGAGGTCAGGGTTTTTCCTTCTCCTGCCCGCGTGGGTGTCATTGCCGTTACAAGAATCAGTTTGCCATCGGGTTGATGGGCCAGCTTGTCTAGCGTATGTAGGCGGACTTTGCCCGTGTATTGGCCATAGAAGTCAAAATCTTCATCGGCAAGGCCAAGAGGTTCCAGAAAAGTGCGAATCGGATGCAAGGAGGCTTGTTGGGCTAGGTCTATGCTTGAAATCATGGGAAGTACCAAGGTCGAATGAACGGAGCCTTAAAAAATTAGGCACTTGAAATAGGCACGTGGTACCCTTCGTCGTCGCGGGGAAAGGGCGCGAAGCCATGTGGGAAAAAGCCTTTCTCCATTATCCGAAACGTCCTCACAGATAGAAAGGACGCGGACAGGCGATTCTTTCCCACTCCGGAAACAGGAAGCTGAAAGGGGGGTAGGTGGTGTTTTTTTCATCCCCGCTGGAAGTCCGATGTCTATCCCCGACGATACCCTTTCACGCCGCCACTTTTTACACCGATTGGGCCTGTGGGGCGCAATGGGAGCCATGGCACCACTCGCGGCCTGTGGAGGAGGAGCCGCTTCGGGAAGATGTATGGATGTGTCGGGGCTCACGGAGCAGGAGCGCCGGATGCGGGAGAGCTTGCAGTATGTGGACGTCTCGCCGCTCGCCGGGAAGACCTGCAGCAATTGCGAGTTCTGGGAGGCAGTAAAGCCAGCGGATGCCTGCGGCGGGTGCAAACTCGTCAAAGGGCCCATTCATCCCGACGGGTATTGCACATCCTGGGTACCTCAGCGGGTGAGCGCCTAGGCTCGTTAGCGCACACGCAGTTCTATCGGCAAGCGGGCTTGCACCGTACCGTGCATCGTGGCGAGGTCTTCGAGAACGCGTGCGTAGCGTAGCAATTCACGCTCCACTGGGGAGGTTGTCCAGCGCATCCACACACTACGTGCTTGGGTGCTGAGGGCGTCGTCCAGTTGCTCGAAAAAGGTCTTGGGTTGGGGCAAGGAGCGGACGCGGTAGCTTCCCTCCTCAAGGCCGGCTTGATCGGCCGCCAGCGCCAGGGCTTCTTCGAGGCCCCCCAGTTCATCGACCAGCCCGATTTGTTGCGCCTGCTTCCCTGTCCATACGCGGCCCTGGGCAATGGCGTCCACCTCGGCCGTTGTAAGGTTTCGGCTGTCGGCGACTTTACGGAGGAATTTGGCGTAGGTACCGTCGGTGGTTTGTTGGAGTAGCGTGCGTTCGGCATCGGAAAGGGTTTCGACGCCGGAAAACATGTCGGCATACGGGCTGGTTTGCACGCCGTCGAAGGTGATGCCGAGTTTGTTGTTGAAGAAGCCACTGATATCGAACAACACGCTGAATACACCGATGGAACCAGTGAGCGTGAGCGGTTCCGCCACGATGGGACCATTGGCAGCGGTAGCAATCCAGTAGCCCCCTGAGGCAGCATAGTCGCCCATCGACACCACCACGGGTTTTTGTTCAGAAGCGAGGTGGATGGCCCGCCACATGGCGTCGGAGGCAACGGCCGAACCACCAGGCGAGTTGATGCGCAGGACAATGGCGTTTACGTCGTCATCATCGCGGGCTTCTTCCATCGCATCCACAAAGGTGGCCGAGCCAACGATGCCGTCCGAACTTTCGCCGGGCATGATGGTGCCGTCGGCGTACACCACCGCGATTTCGCCTGCATCACCTGTTTCCAGACCGGCTTGCGAGGCCGGGACGGCGACATAATCTTCAAGGCTCACGGTGCGCAGGTTGTCGTCCGGATCGATGCCAAGCCTGGCCTTGAACTGATCTCTCACCTCGTCCTCATACAGGAGCGCGTCCAGGAGTCCCGCATCGCGGGCTTGTTCGGCGGTGATGAGTGCTTGCTGGGCTGCGACTTGCTGCCACGCCTCGGCGGTGCGTCCGCGCCGGGCTGCAATCGCCTCCATAAAGAGAGTGTTTTGGTCGTCGAGAATCGCCGCGAGTTGTTCTTCACTGGCAGGCGAAAGGTCATCCCGCAGGAACGGCTCGACAGCGCTTTTATAGGTGCCCACGCGCACGATTTGAGGAGCCACGTCCAGCTTTTCGAGAAGGCCAGCATAGAACATCACTTCCATCTGGAAGCCGTTAAACTCAAAAAAGGCTTCGGGGTCGGCAAAAACGCTGTCAGCGGTACTGGCGAGGAAATAGTCGGCTTCCGACATCGTAGACTCGCCGCCGGAGGCATACATCGGCTTGCCACTGGCACGGAAATCCAGCAGGGCGTCGTGTAATTCTTGCAGCGTTCCCCATGAGGCAGCCACACCCCGCACCTGAAGCCAGACGGCATCAATACGGTCGTCCGCGGCCGCCTTTTTAAGCGCCATACGGATATCATGCAGGTCTACGGCGGGCTCATCGGCGAAGGCTTGGGCAAGGGCGTCGCCCGAGACCTGTTCGGGGACCGGGCCAGCAAGGGGCATGACCAAGATCGAACCAGCGCGAACGGCAGGCTGCGGGTCGGAAGAGGCTGCCAGCCCAATGATGAATAACAGACCCAGGAAGAAAAGGAGGCCGAGGGCAATGAGTGAACCCAGCACACTGGCGATCAGTGTAGAGAAAAAACGCATAGGGGCGTGGTTTGACAAGCAAGTGAAAATGGTGTCCCGATGACTTCGGGAGGTTGGACGTTGGCGGGTGCCAGTGGCACGTTCGCCTGATGAACAACGTAATCCTGCGCTACGCGCAAGCCGGAAGGCGGTTGCAATCATCTATGGAACAGCAGCCCCCGGTACAACCGTTTGAGCGAGCCATGATCGAGCAGGTTCTGCAATATGACATTCCGGTATTGCACCCATTGGCAGTGCATTTTCCGATGGCGTTGTTGTTGGCGGCAGCGCTTTCAGCCGTCCTATGGAGCGTTCGTGGCACTGGATTCTGGCGGCGCTGCACGTTGTGGCTGCTCACGCTAGGCATGGGCGGTGCGCTGTTCGCCTACTTTACCGGCGATGCACTGGAAGAACAGGTGGAAGGCACCCCAATCGTTGAAGAACTGGTTGGGTTTCACGAAGACATGGCCTTGTACACGTTGATTGTAGCAGGGGTGGCCCTGCTGGCCTTGGCAGGACTTTCGGTTTGGCTGGAGCGCCGCATCACCCTTGAACGTGACGTTCCCGATCCCATTGTCGCCCGGGTGGCGATTACGGTATTTGTGGTAGCTGCTGCAGTTCTGGTGGCATGGACGGGGCATATTGGTGGTGTTATGGTTTGGGGGCAATAAGGGGTGGCACGGGGCCAGGACCTGCACACAATGCCCGAGCGGGAAAGGCGCCCCAACTGTCCGCTATTCTGTACAGGTAGGCACCTCGATTATTGGCACTCTTTTCTGTTGGCAGAAGGACCGGTGCCGCAGGTGTGTTTTTTAACGGTTTCGCCGTGGGTTGGCATGGCATTCTCTTAAAGATCAGGGCACTTGGGCGTACGCGGTGTGATACCCCGGCGCATCCTGTAGTTCTAATCGGAGAGAGATACCATGAGACCTGCTTCCCACCACCTGTCGTTTCGCTGGCTACCCGCCTTTGTAATATTCATAATGCTGGCGCTGGTGGCGCAGGAGGCCATGGCACAATCGCGGCGTGGGCGGGGGTCAAGCACGGAGCAAAACGATAACCGGCGTAGCGACCGCCAGGCCCGCACACGGCAGGACGCCAGCAACCGACAGCGCGCCACCGCTCGCAAGCGCAACGACCAGCAACAGGCATCTCGCCAGCGCAGTGCCTCTCAAGCACGTAATCGTGCCAACAACCAGCGTCAGCAGCAGACCAACCGCACGCGTACCAATCAACGGACCCGCGCTTCGCAGCCGCGCCAGCAAACCCAGCGCACGCGTACCGACCAGCAACGGCGGGCTCAGCCTCAGAACAACCGTGCTCAAACACGCCAGCGGACCCAAACGCGCCAGCAGCCTCAAACGCGCCAGCGGACCCAAACGCGTCAGCAGCCTCAAACGCGCCAGCGCACCGAAACTCGTCAGCGCACCCAGCAAAGCCGCTCCTCGTCGCGGGGGCGTGAGGCCCAGCAGAACCGCAGCGAGCGGCGGCGGCCTCAGGTTCAGGTGAAGCCGCTCGAAAATCAGAACCGCTCCCGTACCGATCGTAGTGCCGAGACAAGACGCCGCTCAGGAAATGACCGCGCGGACCGCAGCAGGGATTCCAACCGCCAACAAGCCGACCGTACACGGGGCAACAACCGCCAACAGACCGGTCGCCGCGGGAATGATCGTCAGAACGACCGCACCCGCACCACCACGCGAACGCGTCAGCGGGTGGAGCCCAACCGGAGCGACAACCGAAACAACCGGAACCGCGACCAGCGCGTTGACCGGAACCGCCGGGACAACGACCAACGAGTGGATCGCAACCGCCGCAACAACGACCAGCGCGTTGACCGGAATCGACGTAACAACAATTCGCGGGTTGACCGGAACCGGCGCAATAACAACCAGCAGTATCGCAACAACCGCCAGCGGGACAACCGCACCTATCGCAACAACCGGCGTCGGCACTACCGTCCGAACTGGCACTACCGCTACGACCGCCCGCGTTATCAGCGACCGGTGTACCACCATCGCCACAAGCGGTACCGCCGCTATAAACACCACATCCTTGTGCAGCCGAACATCTACATCGACATCAACTGGCCGTGGTACCACCGCTACCACACTGGCTGGCGGCCCCGCTACCAGCATCGGCAGGTGGTATATGTAGAGGTGGGCTATGGCAACCAGCGCCGGAACTCCCGCATCGACGTGCGGACGCATTACTACCACCGCATCCACCGCGCCGATGAAGACCGGGCCGTGATCGACATCTTTGTTGAACGCCTCGAACTCTACGACGGAAACCAGTACCTCGGCGAAGTCACCGACATCCCTGAATCGTTGGGACGCATCCGGGCTACCGTCTATCGTAATGGGTACGTAGACTTCGACCGCGACGTGTTCCTCGTGGGTGACCGCTACAGCGGCTTCGAATTGATTTCGACACAGCATTACAACGACTATGTGTTGAATGCCTACAACCGCAGCCACGGATTCCGCGTGGGTGAAGTGGACCTGTACCGGGGTCGGGTGTATCAGGTGAGTCGCAGCCGCTTGTTTAATCCGTATGGCTACACCGGCTATGCCCCGATCTCGCTGCTGCCCGAAGACACCGGTTGGCTGTTTGATTACGGGCAGGAGTCGTTTAGTGCAGCCTACTATGACCAGGACCCGCTCTACTATGGCGGCTACTACAACGATGAGTACTACGATGACGACTACTACGAATACGGCAACACCGACTACACAGCTGCCGACTTCGACGTAGACTACGTAGAGCCGCTCACCACGGCCAACGAGCGCCAATACCGTACTGAGTTTGGAGCCAGCGTCTCATTCCGGCGAGAGGCCGAGTTTATTCGTACCGAATGAGTCTCAACGCCTGCACCTTGCGGCCCGGTGGATTCCCACCGGGCCGTTTTTTTATGGTCGAAATTTCCCAAAGGAAAAAATCTGCACGAAGGAGATTAAGGCTGAGACCCGCAATTTTGCAGGTTTTTATCCACCTGAGAGAAACCAGGAGGCCCGTTCACGAATACGAACGGGCCGCGCTGTCAGGATGACGCAGCCCGTCCCCAATGGGGGGCACGTCGTGTTGGCGTCTGTCGTTTCGTCGGATCGGCAGGACAAGGCAAGACTTTTGCGGCCTCCAAACGCATCATGCGAAGCCCGAACCATCCATACCACCCCGGCCATGCCCTGAGCGACCGCGAGCAGGAGATCCTGCGGCTCGTCGTGCAGAGTTTTATCGAGACGGCGGGGCCGGTGGGGTCGCGGTACTTGGCAAGGCGCTATGCCTTAGGCCTCAGCCCGGCGTCGATCCGCAACACCATGAGCGATCTAGAAGATCGGGGCTTCCTGGGACATCCGTATACGTCGGCTGGACGCATGCCGACGGAACTGGGCTACCGGGCCTTTGTGGACAACTTGATGGCCACCCCTGAACTCTCACAGGCTGACAAACACGTACTGAAGGCGGAATTGGAGCAGCTCATGGGCGACACCGAGGAACTGCTACGTGAAAGCTCGCGGCTCCTGGGGCGTATGTCGAACCTGCTGGGGGTGGTGCTCACGCCCCGGCTTTCCAAAGGGGTGCTGGAACGGCTCGACCTCGTGCCGCTTTCGTCGTCGCGGGTGATGGTGATTATCAGCGTGCGGAGTGGCTTTGTGAAAACGCTGGTGCTGGAAGTAGAAGCGAACATGAAACGGTCTGAGTTGGGCCGGGTGGTGGCGATCCTGAACGAACGCCTTGCAGGCCTTACGCTTGAAGAAATCCGGGAGACGTATGCTACCCGCACCCGTGATCTGAGCGGCGACACCACGGGGGTGATTCAACTGCTAGGCAAGGCTTCGAACACGGTCTTTAGCGAGCCCGCCGAGGGCCGCGTGCGCCTCAGTGGTACGCAGCAATTAATCACCCAGCCAGAATTTCACGAGGTTGATCATGTGCGGCATCTCATCGGGCTGATTGAAGATGAAGGCTATGTGGTGCACCTGCTCGAAGAAGAACGGCCCGATAGTCCCGAAGAAGTGGGACGGGCCGTGGTGAGCATTGGAAGTGAAAATAGCGACGAAAATGTCGATCAATATTCTATCGTGACCGCCCGCTATCAGGTGGGCGACACCATGGGCACCCTGGGCGTGATCGGGCCTACCCGTATGGATTACAAACGCGTCATGGCCTTGGTTGAAAACATGGCACATTTGATGAGCCGCCCCTTGCCACTGGCCTAGGTGGGGCTACCTCCGACAAACTTTTGCAAACGAACCATTCCAAAGACGATAAATGAGCAAGAAATCTGCAAACGGGATTGAGGCCGATGCCTCGGTTGAGTTTTCTGTGGAAGAACTAGAAGGCATGGCCGCAGACATGGTGGAAGCCGTAGAAGAAACCGTGGGCGGCCTTGAGGAGGCTGTTGATGACATGGAGAACGCCGTCGAAAAAGAGGAGGGTGATGCCTTCGCGGCCGTGGCACAGATTCAGCAAGCCCTGGTTGAGACACAGGACCAACTGCTGCGGCAGGCGGCCGAGTTTCAGAACTTCCGCCGCCGCAAAGACAAAGAACTGGAGCAGCGGCTAACCAACAACAAAGCCCGCATGCTGACGCCTTTCCTGGATGTGTTGGATGACTTCCGGCGCAGCCTTGAAGCTGCCACGCAGGAAGAAGCCAAAGAAGGCACAGAAACCGGCCCGTCGTACCAGGCACTTAAAACAGGCGTCGAGATGGTCTACCAGAAGTTTTCTGATGAACTGAAGAAACTGGGTGTGGAAGCCATTGAAGCCGAAGGGTTGCCGTTCGATGAAAATCTTCACGAGGCCCTGATGCAACAACCCGCGCCGGATGACGATACGCCTTCGGGCACGGTGTTGCAGGAATTGCAGCGGGGCTATCGCCTGGGCGAGCGCGTGCTGCGCCATACGAAAGTGATTGTTGCCCAGTAAGGTCCATCACGTTCGCCCGTCGCTGGTCAACAGGCTTTTTTGCAAACGGATAGACTTGCTGAACGAGTAACCGGAGAGACCGGAACGAATTTACCTTTTATCGGCTGATTATGCGCGATTATTACGACATTCTGGGGGTTGCTCGTGAGGCGTCGCCGGACGAAATAAAGAAGGCGTACCGCAAGCTCGCCCTGAAGTATCACCCGGATCGTAACCCGGACAATGCTGAGGCGGAGACCAAATTTAAGGAAGCAGCCGAAGCCTACGATGTGCTCTCGAATCCTGACAAGCGGGCGCGCTACGACCGTTTTGGACACGCCGGAGTGCGGGGTAACGGCGGGGGTGCCGGCTTTCACGATGTCAACGACATCTTCAGCGCCTTCAGCGACATCTTTGGCGGGGGCGCAGGCGGCAGCATCTTCGATGAGTTTTTTGGCGGCGGCCGGGGTCGCAGCCCGCGTCAGGCCCGCACAGGCGGCGACCTGCGCATCCAACTCCCGCTCACCCTCGAAGAAATTGCCGAAGGGGTAGAGAAAAAAATCAAGGTGCGGAAGGATGTGGTGTGTGAGGCGTGTAGTGGCACTGGGGCTGAAAATGGTACGCCCGACCTGGAGCGTTGCGAAACATGTGGTGGGGCAGGAGAAGTACGCCAGGTGTCGCGTTCGGTGTTTGGCCAAATCGTTAACGTGCGGGTGTGCCCGACCTGCCGGGGCGAAGGCCAACGGCTTAAAAACCCTGATCCTGTCTGTGGCGGCACTGGGCGGGTGAAAGGCGAAGAAACCATCACCATTCCCGTGCCACCAGGCGCGATGGAGGGCAATTACATCTCGATCCGAGGTGGCGGCAACGCGGGAATCCGCAAAGGCCCGGCCGGCGATTTGCGGGTGGAGATTGAAGAAGTGCCCCACGAAGATTTTACGCGTGAAGGGCTGGATATTTTCTACGATTGTTTTATCTCGTTCCCCGACGCCGCGTTGGGGACCGAAGTGGAGGTGCCCACCCTTAAAGGCCGAGCCCGGCTCCAGATCGACGCAGGTATCCAGTCGAGTAAAATTCTTCGGATGCGGGGGCGTGGCTTGCCAGAATTACAAACCACGCGCCGGGGAGATCAGATGGTGCGGGTACATGTATGGACACCGCAGCACGTCACCCCCAAGGAACGCGAAATGCTCGAAACGTTGCGCGAATCCGACTCGTTCAAACCCAAGCCACAGGCCAGAGAGGAACGCAAATCGTTCTTTAGCCGGGTGAAAGACGTGTTCTCATAAGGGGCGAAACGCCGTCCTGCTGAAACCACGAGGCACGTCTCCGGTACGAGGCGTGCCTTTTTTACGAAGTTCGCTCCCCACCAAGGCCGCCGTTTGCAAGCCCATGCGACAAATCATCGACGGAGAAGACCTGCGTGCTGTGATGCGCCATGTGCCGTCGCCCGTGACGGTGGTGACGGCCCTGCGGGAGGGCCAGGTCCGGGGGGTTACCATTGGGTCGTTTACCAGTGTCTCGTTGGATCCACCGCTGATCTCCTTTAACCTTGAGAAAGCCTCGCAGATGCATGGCTTTTTGAAAGAGGCTCTCCGGTTTAATGTGCATGTGTTGGCCAATGATCAGGCGCATCTGTCGGCCCATTTCGCGACACCCGATCTGACCAGCGAGGCCCAGTTTAAAGGCGTGGCATTCGATGTAGACGCACACCATGTGCCCATGCTGCAAGAGGTATTGGCCGTGCTTCAGTGTACTTCTTATGCCTTTTACGATGCGGGCGACCACTCGCTGGTATTGGGGCACGTCCGAGGCGTGGCGGTTGATGACAGCAAGGAGCCGCTGCTCTACGTCAACCGGGCCTATATGTCGGTGGGCGAAGCCGTAACCTTGCGCAGCCTGTTTTCGCCAATGAACCGGCTGTCGAGCAAGTCACCATAAGCGCCTACGCCGAATAACGCGAAGTCGTACCGCGCGGGATCTTCGGGGCTCAGCATCTGGCATCGCGCCGTGAGTTCAAGGGCCGCTTTCCAGTCGTCCTGCGTGCGATCCAGAAGGCCCAGCGCCCGTGCCTGTCGGCCTGAATGCACATCGAGCGGCAAAACCAACTGCGCAGGTTGAATCATCGTCCAGATGCCAAGGTCTACCGGGCCAGGGCGCACCATCCAGCGCAGGTACATGGCGAGGCGTTTGCAGGCGCTTCCTGCCTGGGGGCGGGCCAGGTGTTTGCGCAGCCGCTGCGGCGTTCCGGGTTGGTCTAGCATCGCTTCGCTGAAGCCCTGAATGGCAGCGCCTACGTGGGTGTCTGTTGGCTGCATGTGCCGTGCAAACAGCCGCTCGA
>JAUIDY010000042.1 GCA_030428385.1 Rhodothermia bacterium
TGAGGAGCGTGGTTGGTGTACTGGATGGTCTCCGTCCCAAAGACCCGATGTGTGGCGGGGTCCAGCGTCACTTCGATATGATAATCGGCCCGCTGCTGCCAGTAGTCGGGGCCCGGTCGACCGTCGGCACTGCGTGTAGAAGAGGGAGCAGGGAGGTCAAGGGAGGCAAACGTGGCAAGGTTTGAGGAGGCTTCCATCGCTGATTGGGCGAAGGCATCAACGAGGGAGGCCGTCCCTAAGAGGAAAACAAAAAACAAAAGGCGCGACATGGACATACGCGGATGGGAAAATGGACAAAAACCGACTCTTTCATCCGTAGCACGGCATGCTGTTTCCAGATGGGGGATAGTTTTTCACGCTCGCTCATCGCATAGGTAGGGACAGCGCGCTATCTTGGCGGTGCGATGGGCATTCGGCCTACGCGAAGTACCTCTTTT
Source organism: Rhodothermia bacterium (assembly GCA_030428385.1). Taxonomy (GTDB): domain Bacteria; phylum Bacteroidota; class Rhodothermia; order Rhodothermales; family JAAAOL01; genus JAUIDY01. The sequence goes on from JAUIDY010000042.1 coordinate 438, forward strand.
CCCGGTCTACCATCTATGACATATCGTCTGCTTATCCCCCTCATCTCCTGTTTCTGGGTGATGAGTGCTCAGGCTCAACAAAATGAAACCGATTCCCCTCCCGTAACCGTTACAGTTACCACCAATGCTCCTTCGTTGCAAAACGCCCGGGCCTCCAACACGGAATTGCCCCTCCGAGGGAGTCGCCAAGCATTAACCTTTGGGTTCGACGGATTCCAACTCGGCGCGTTGGAAGGAGGGATCGGGGGAAAATATTGGTTGAGTCCCTCTGCTGCCGTGCGCGGGAGTCTGCTGTTTCGTGTCGGTGCTTCAGAAAGCGACCAGGATACACAGCAGACCGACGGACGCTCGTCGATAGGGTTAGGTGTATCCCTTTTTGCGGAGCGGCACAGCCCCCTGGCGTCTCCCAATGGAAGGGTATCTCCCTATTTGGTTGGCGGGATGACCTTTGGGATTGAAGGGTATTCCCAAAACAGTAAGTTTCCGCTCGAAAATGAAGTGCAAAAGATCGAAAATGATGGCAAAGCGGTCGATTTTGCCGTGTTGGTGGGATTGGGGATTGAATATCGGGTCACGCGCCGGTTGTCGTTTGCCGGTGAGCATACCTTCGGAGCAACAGTACGCCGGGCGACTGAGACAGAGACCGTCTTTCGAACCGGTCAGCCAAATGATGTTTTTGAAATCAACGACCGCGACTTTATTCTGGGGACGGGCACCTCACGCTTGATGGTGTCGCTCTATTTTTAGAAATAACCCTACGCTCTAACGCCCCGTTTGTCATGCGCCAATTTGCGCTTCCTCTCGATGAAAACCCATCCGATGCCGAATCCATCATCCAGGGATTAAACCCGGCCCAGCAAGAAGCTGTGCGCGCGACCGACGGCCCGGTGATGATCATTGCAGGACCCGGATCGCGAAAAGCTCGCCCCTATCAGATCTTGGCCCTGACGTTCACGAATAAAGCTGCCCGGGAAATGAAAGTACGGGTGGAAAAACTGATCGGAGCAGAGGAAGCAAAAGGGATGTGGTTGGGGACGTTCCATGCCACGTTTGCCCGGCTGCTCCGCCGTGAAGCAGACAATCTAGGCTATACGAGTGATTTTTCGATTTACGACACCGATGACTCGGAACGGATGCTTCGGGGGCTAATGGAACGGTATCACATCGATCCCAAGCAGTTCAGGCCCCGCGCCATCCGCAATCTCATCTCTTCGGCCAAAAACCAGCTAGTCACCCCGAATGACTACGCCCGCATGGCGGCTACGCCTGTTCAGGAGCGCGCAGCAACGCTATTCGGTCCGTACGAGCAAGCATTGCGGAAAGCCAATGCGATGGACTTTGACGACCTGCTGCTGAAACCCATTGATCTTTTTATGCAGCATCCCACGGTTCTTCAGAAATACCAGGAGCGATGGTCTTACCTTCACATCGATGAATACCAGGACACCAACCATGCGCAGTACACGCTAGCCAAAAAGCTCGCTGCGCGACATAAAAACCTGTGTGTGGTGGGAGACGATGCACAGAGCATTTATGCGTTCCGGGGAGCCGACATTGGAAATATTTTGTCGTTTCAGCGCGATTACCCCAACGCCTCCGTCGTACGCCTGGAGCAGAACTACCGCTCCACCAAAAAAATTCTCCGCCTCGCCGACTCAATTATCAAAAAGAATCAGGACCAACTCGAAAAAGACCTCTGGACCGACAATCACGAGGGGGAACATGTGGTGCTGATGGAGGCCTTGAGTGAAAAAGACGAAGCTCAAAAAATTGAACGAACTATCCGCGACCTGAATGTTCGAGCAGGGTACGGTTATAGGGACTTTGCCGTTTTATATCGCACCAACGCACAAAGCCGTTCATTAGAAGATGCGCTGCGGCGAGGCAATATTCCCTATCGTGTGATTGGGGGGCAGTCTTTTTATCAGCGGAAAGAAATAAAGGACGTGTTGGCCTACTTGCGGCTCATCGTAAATCCTAGCGATGCGGCCGGCTTGCGACGGGTGATTAACTATCCCACACGTGGCATTGGAAACAAGACCCAAGAGACGATTTTCGACTTCGCGCAGCGTGAAGGGCTGACGGCCTGGCAAGCCATCGAACGGCTGGAAGACATCGGGCTTCCTGGGCGTGCCACGCATGCGGTTGAAAAATTCAGGTTTATGATTGCCAAGTACGCTGCGAAATCAACGTCCGCGCCCGCCGATGAACTGGCTCGCGAACTGATCATCGAGGCGGGCATCCTTGGCGATCTGAGAAAGGAGAATACCCAGGAAGGGTTGATGCGGTGGGAAAATGTGCAGGAACTCATCAGCGCCATCGCAGAGTTTGCCGCTGCGTCTGGCGAGAGCGGGACGTTAAGTATGTTTTTGCAGGAAGTCTCGCTCCTCACGGATGCCGACAATGACTACGATGACAACAACCGCGTCACGCTGATGACGATGCATGCGTCGAAAGGGCTTGAGTTTCCCGTGGTGTTTGTGGCAGGGCTAGAAGAAGGGTTGTTTCCGCTGGCGCAGTCTGTGCAAGACCCTAAAGAATTGGAAGAGGAGCGACGGTTGTTTTATGTGGGCGCTACCCGTGCGGAACAGCACTTGTATCTTTCATACGCACGCAGCCGCTTCCGCTATGGCGAGCAGCAGTCCGGCATCCGCAGTCGCTTTCTGGATGAAGTGGACCCGGAGGTTGTGCGGATGGAATCGGGCGCGGCCCTTAAAACGAAGTCAGATCGTTTTAAGACGAAAGGTGGCCATTCGTTTAGCTACGACCGGGTGGATCCGCACTATTACCGTACGAGCCTGCGGCCTTCAACGACGAGAGGGAGAACGCGTACGGTATCGACGAACAAAGCAGAGAATGAACGCCGCTTGGTGTACGACGAAGGCGAGGGCGAAATCGTCCCGGGCATTCGCGTGGAACACGCCCAGTTTGGTGAAGGGAAAGTATTGTCAATGGAAGGGCGGGGAGAGCAGACTAAAGCGGTTATCTTTTTCGAGGGGGTAGGGCAGAAAAAGTTGATGCTTCGCTTTGCACGTTTACAAGTGTTGGGGTAAGGATCTTTGTGAGTCATAACAATCAATAACAGATCATGAAACTGATTCTTGAAGATGGTTCATCGGTTGGGCAACCCTCCACACAAGACATTGAAAAATACCTGGCTCGGCTCGATGGGGAAAACAATGGTTTCGCCATTCTGGAAGTGGATGCCATGAACTATATGCAAGCAGCAGGGGACCCAACAAATGGATATACCTTGGAGTATCAGGTCCAAAATGTAAGTCAGCATTATCAAGCGGTTGAATCAGTAAATCACGAAGCAGTTGTCATGGCCTTTTCGAAGTATGCTGAAAAAGACGCTTCATGGATGGATGCGTTTGCGTGGAAAAAGCTAAATCTGGAAGCCTCAACAGGGAAAGGCGCCGGTTGTACGGGGGTACTGGTCATGGGGCTACTTTTTCTGATACTGGTGCTCGGAGGCTGTACCACCGATTCCAGGGAAAAGCTGGTGATTTATTCGCCGCATGGCCCGGAGCAATTGCAAGAATATGAGGACCGCTACGAGGCAGCTTTTCCCGAGGTAGATCTCCAGTGGATAGACATGGGGGGGCAGGACGCCTATGACCGCATCAGAACGGAGAGCCAAAACCCACAAGCGAGCCTTTGGTGGGGAGGGGCGGGTCCCGCCTTTGCCCGGGCTACCAAGGAAGGGTTGCTGGAACCCTATACGCCTAGTTGGGCTGCCCACGCTGCCCCCGGCACATTTGACCGGGACCATCACTGGTACGGCACCTACCTTACCCCCGAAGTGATTGCGTATAACACCGATAACCTCGATACGACCACGGCACCGAAGGATTGGGATGACTTGCTGGATCCCGCTTGGCAGGACCGGATCATCATTCGCTATCCGCTAGCCTCCAGTACGATGCGGACGATTTACGGAGCAATGATTTTGCGTCAACCCTCCGTGGAAGAAGGCTATCGATGGCTGGCACGGCTTGACCAGAACACAAAAGCCTATACGCCTGATCCAACCTATATGTACCTTCGCCTCGGGCGCGGCGAGGCTGATGTTAGCCTCTGGAACATGACAGACGTGTTTATCCAAAGTGCAACATATCCTTTCAGCTACCTCATTCCTTCCAGTGGGACTCCCGTGCTTTCCGACGGCATTGCCCTGGTGAAAAATGGACCCAATCTGGAGCGTGCCCGCGAGTTTTATGAGTTCGTCACCACGGACAGTGCCCTCGTGCATCAGGCACACACTTTTTACCGAATCCCCACTCGCCAAGACATCCCTGATGCGCAACTTCCCGATTGGATCACCAGCGTTGACATACAAGCCATGGAAATCGACTGGGAGCGACTAGAGACGGAAGGACCCGTCTGGATGCAGTACTGGGACGAGAATATTAAAGGGCGCGGCGCCGAATATCTTGCGGAGCAGGCTCCGTAACTGCTGACGTTGACGATGAGAACAAATGCGTTTTTTTGGCCGATTAAACCGTACTATCTTCTAAAACGGCAGATCTTCCACCATCATCAGATCCGTCTCATTTCGGTCGCGTTGGGTGTAATAGAGCCATGACTCGTCGGGGGAGACGGCGAAGCTAAATTCACTCGTATTCGCAGAATGTGGTAGTGTTGAAACGAGTTGGTCGGTTCCCGTCTCAGGATTAATACGGCGTATGGTGTAGGTGGTATTGATGGGGGCCAAATAGTAAATCCCGCGCGGCATGACCTGCCAGTGGGTGGGGTTGAGGTGCCGAGGGGTGGAAAAAATAGGCGAAATAATTTCCGAATCCCGATCATATCGCCAAAGGCCTGTCGTGTCACTTCGAGAAAAGAAAAGAGTCTTTCCATCGGAGGAAGCCTTAACTGCTGTCGCACGGTCAAGGAGAACCGTCGCTGGGGATGTATCCAGGGATTGCTCCTTTATCAGGGCATGGCCCTCGTGAATTGAGGTGTACATGACGGCCTGACCCTCGTTGGTCCACGTAGGAGCTACCTCACGGGCAGGAGTATGTGTTAGTTGGTGTGCCTGCCCGCTCGCTGTTTCTATCATAAAAATGTCGGATTGGCCGTCAACGATGGCTGAGAACAAAAGACGCGTACCGTCCGGAGACCATTCGGGTGTTTGTACCCTCACCGCTTCCTGGGAGAATAGCCGAACAGGCTCCTCGTCGGGAGGCTGCATCCAAACATCACTGCTACCTGAACGGTTGGAAACAAATGCCAGGGTGCCGTCAGCGCGGAAGGCGGGGTGATAATCGTTTCGGGTTGAGGAGAGGACAGGTTCTGGGTTTGGAGAGGAAGGAGTGTCGTTCAGGATGGGGAGACGCCAGAGGTTGACCTGATAAAACCATTCTACATATACCATTCGATGGTTAGAAGCCGCAAATATGGGATAGCCGGGGTCCCAGGCGCTCACATAATCGAATGGCTGAATCTCATCCCCGTCTAACGTGGTTTGCCAGAAGCGATAGACGCCCAGTCGGTCAGAAGAAAAAACCAAGGTGTGCCCATTGGGCAACCAGCCATGCCCCGCTATGGACGCATGGTCAGACGTAATTCGCTCCGGTGATGAAGGGGTGTCACTGAAGGCCATCACAAAGAGGTCGCTGACGGCTGGAGAAAAGGAGCGGACGAAGGATAGGAAGGAGCCATCCGGGCTAAATTGCGGGTCTGAATCCGAAAATGCAGAATTTGTGATAGGCGAAGCGGTACCGGTAGTCACGTCTAGGCGGAACAAGGACCGAGGTCCATCCAGCGTAGCCCGTGCCGAGGTAATAAGGCCCGTCCCATCGGGTGTCCAAACGAGTCCATGGGCTTCTGAGGGGCACGGCATAATTTGTTGAGGCAAGCCGCCCAACGCGGGAATAAGATACACACCGCATTCACCTTCCGAAGAACGTAAAAAGGCGATCCTTCGTCCATCCGGTGCCCAGGCTGGAAATCGGTCAGCAGTAGGGCCATCGGTTAACTGGAGTGGGGTTTCACTATCAATAAGACGGACGAAGAGGTTGCTTCCGGGCACGCCATCCTGCTCGCGAATATAGGCAACTTGATTTCCGTCAGGGGAGAAAACGGGCGAGAGTTCTCTGCCCGGATCACTGGTTAGGGGGGTGGTGTGTGGTACGACGTCAGGTGTTGGTGCAGGGGTGGAAAAAAAACGCCAAAACACAAAAAAGATCAGACAAAAAGTCGCGCCAAGCACCCAGGGCCAGGTAACGGAGCGTGTTTTCTTTTGCTTCGTGACTGTGGCGAACGCCGTGGAGATGGTTGGAGGATCTAGCAACGGAACGTCTGCCGTTGCTCCATATGAATCGCCGTGGGTGCGGACTACAGGTGCAATGAGTCGATATCCAGATTTGGGTATGGTTTCGATATAGACCGGCGCGCGGGTATTATCATCCAGCACCCTTCTTAATTCTGATACGGCGCGAGTTAGGGCATGGTCGGTCACGACCGTTCCGGCCCACACCTTCTCCAGCAAGAACTCGCGGGTGACGACTTCACCGGGCGTTTGCGCCAATGCAATGAGTACCTCCACCACCTTGGGTTCTACGGCCTGGGTACCAGCAGGTGTGGTGATGCGATGCAGGGATGGCTCGATCAACCGATCCCCGAGGTAGAAAGCGTCTGTGGATACTTCCGTCATGACTGGGTGCTCAAATGGACTCTCAAAGTAGGGCTTGGAAAAACAAGTGGAAATCCAAAAAAGGAGCACACCCAGTATTATTCGATGTCATGAGAACATCATGAGGGTTCCATGAGGACGATACCCGTCGGTGAGGGTACCTTGTATCATCCCAATCCACCCAGGGACATTCCATCAACTCGGCGAAAAACGAACCACACCTACAACTTTGATATGCGAACGCTTTTCCTCTGTCTGAGTATGCTGGTATATATGCTACCGGCAGTCGCGCAAACACAGGCCTTGCAGGAGGCCAACAACCTCTTTCAGGCACAGCAATGGGTCGAGGCTGTGGAGGCCTATACGGCCATAGTAGAAGAAGATGCTTCGCAAGGCTTGGCATGGTACCGGCTCGGGCTTGCCCAGATGAGCCTGAACCAGCCTGAAAAGGCAATTGAAAGTCTAGCCACGCTTGACGCAACAGGGAATGCAAACCCTGTGGTGAAAGCCCAACTCGCCAAGGCGCATGCGATGACAGGAAAGACCAATGAAGTCCTCGAACTGTTGTTAGAAGCCGGAACAGCAGGGTATGCGGGTACAAGTTTTATCCAGACAGACCCGGCCTTTACGGCCATTCGGACGCATGCGCGATTTGAGGAAGTGGTAGCTGCGATCGATCGGAATGCTCGCCCCTGTTTATATATGGAGGAGCATCGCCAGTTCGATTTTTGGGTAGGCACCTGGAATGTGTTTACAGCACAAGGTGTTCAGGTGGGCACAAATACCATCGAGCGACCAGCCCTTGAATGTATGTTGGTTGAAAAATGGACTAGCAGTACGGGAGGGCAAGGAACGAGCATTAATTTTTACCACCCCGTAAAAGAACAATGGGTACAGCACTGGGTCGCCGCGGGGTATATGATCGAAATCGCCGGAGGGTTGGTGGATGGTGCCATGGTAATGGAAGGCACACTCATTCCGGTTACTGGTGCAGCCACGCCGTTTCGCGGTTCCTGGACCCCGCTCACTGATGGACGGGTCCGGCAGTTCTTCGAACAGTCTACAGATGGCGGAGAGACTTGGGCTCCTTGGTTTGATGGATATTACGAACGACAGGATACAGCAACACCATGAAGACGGAATTATACATCGGGTCGTGGGTAATCCTCTTACTATTGATAGGTGGCAGTGCGTGCACTTCTCGCGATGCTGTAGCGCCTGAGGATACAACCCCGGAAAACAGTTCGTCTTCCCAGTGGGAGCCACGTGTCTCTTCCCTACATCTAGATGCGCCTCCCGAAACCTATCATTTTGGGCAATTCGTGGGTAGTTGGAGCATTCAAGATGAAACGCTGCAAGCGGACGGATCGTGGTTGGAAGGCGAAGAAGCCGAGTGGATCTGGTATTACATACTCGACGGATTTGCTATCCAAGATGACTGGATTGCTCCAGCTCGCCATCTACCTGCAGGCGAAAACGGTCGGCAATATGGGACCAATTTGCGCATCTACAATCCGCAAACGGACGCCTGGGAACTGGCTTGGTTGAGTAATACCGGGAAAACGGTGGATGTCTACGATGCGACCGGGACAGCTGAGGAAGTGATTATGACTCGAACGCTTCCCAATGGGCGTGGTCAACGAATCACGTTCTTCGACATCACTCCTTCGTCGTTTGAATGGAAAATGGAGGTGGAACAACCCGATACTACCTGGCAAGAAGTCTACCGGATCCACGCCACGCGAACCTCGTAGTTGGGTACGCTTGCCTCTGTACTCCCTTTGGGCTACACGTGAGCGTCTCCGTAGCCTAAAAGGGTGCGGCTCCCGATCGTGGTGGTCAGGGAACCGTTTGCTCGTCAATCCGCATCTATATCCAACATGCTTGCTCCCCATATGCGCATCGTTTCCCGGTCTTGCACAAAGGCAATGACAGAAGCCTTTTGATGGTTCAGGTCGTCAGGTAGGCCTAACCTGAGACGGCCTTCAGGGAGGGTCTCCGTATGGAAGACGCGGACGACTTGTTCGTGGGACAGTGTCCTGCCTTTATTTTCACCACGCGGAATTGCTTGAGAAAGGCCACGCTCCACAACGGCCACCTGGAGCACGGCATTTTCTGGCATTCCGGTGACCTGAAAGTCAAGCTGAAGGACCTGTTCGGATAGCATTAGATTTGACAACTCAACGGTTGCCTTGGCGGGTAGCTGTAATGCGGCCTGGATGGACGAGCGTGCTTTGATTTCATCTGAACCCACAAATACCTGTGCTCCATTCACAATCATTTGTGGCGTATAAGTACGTGTGCCCAGGATGCGAGTATAGGTTCGCTGCCGGTCTGAAAAGGCGGAATCGCTATACGGATCTGCCCATCCAAGGTAATTCCAATAGTCGACGTGAAATGAAAGCGTATAAAGAGGGAGGTTCTGACTTCGGGCTTCTTCCGTCAGACGCGCCAGCACCCGATCTGCTGGTGGGCAACTGGAGCATCCTTCTGAGGTAAAGAGTTCTACAAGAGCAAAAGGAGGAGAAGGGAACGCTTCAAGGACAGGAAGTGATGCCACGGTGGTCTTAGTTGGCGCGGCGGAGTAAATCACATAGCCAAGCACCAGGGCCGCAGACAGAAAAAAAGCCGGGAGAGCGAAGCGATTCATGGTACTGTATATTCCACAGAACAGAGGAGCGCAAACAAACCAAGGTGTCGATACTATTTTCTGCGCAAGTAGAAACGGAATAGGATCAATAATTAATCGAATTGCTCTTTTAGATGATTCAACACTTTTTTTGGGTGGCGCTAGGCGGCGCGATGGGTGCTGTGTTGCGGTATGGTGTTACCGTAGGGGTTGCCCATTATTGGGAAAAACCATTTCCGCTAGCGACCTGGGTGGTAAACCTCACTGGTTGCTTTCTCATCGGATTTCTGGTGTCCGTACTTGGAAAAACAGGAGCGGGAGAGACAATGCGTTTTTTGGTGATCGTAGGCTTTTTGGGTTCATTGACTACCTTCTCCACTTTTAGTCTTGAAACGGTTGCTCTTTGGGAAGCAGGACAGGGCGGGGTGGCCCTGTTAAATGCTCTCGGAAGTGTGGTACTAGGTGTGTTGTGCGTTTGGGGAGGGGTGCAGCTTGCCCGGTTGGTAGGGGGCTAATCCGAAACAGTTTTGTGAATAAGAAAGGTGCCTACAGTCGAGGGTGGGTGCTGAACACGGGTGTCGGGGTAGGGCGAGACAGCCAACATCTCAAACCGATATCCAAGGGTGTCAAGTGTCGCTATTTCTTGGTCGAGGCCCGTGATCTCCCCGGGGACGTGGCCAGTCAAAGTAAACCGGAACAGTTCGGCCTGACCAAATTGGACTTCAAGAAGCGTACTGACTTCCCCCGCCCAGATACAATCCACATCTATCGGACACCGGCTGTCACTCGGCGTGTCAAGAAATTGAAAACGACCGTTTCCGCTGTCAAACGAGATCGATTCTCCCTCGTTGAGCACAAAGGATCCACTCGGTGGCGCTTCTTCTAGGACGGACACCCGAAACGTAGCAACCGAATGCTGCACGTCGGGTTGGGTGCTAATCGGGTACGGAGCAACGGCCAAAAGCTCTATGCGATAGCCCAGGGTGTCCTGAATGGGGCGGGTACGCAATACCGACCGCGTATCCCCATAAACGAATCCTGTTAACGTGAACGCGACGGGTGTCCTTCGCCCAATGGTCAGCCGAACCGCTGTGCTGACCGACCCTTCGGAAAAACAACGCACATCAGCAGGGCAGCGGCTTTCATCCGTTTTTTGGACATACTCAAACCGGACGGCCTCGTGTCCGATGGCGACACCCTCGCCTTCGCGAAGCTCAAAAGCCTCACCGGAAGCGACGCTGAGCGTTTTGTCATTTCTGAAGTCAAAGAGGGAGCAGCCGCTCAGGACCATCAACGCGGCAGATAGCAGAAGGAGGGGACTACGCATGGGGGAAGGGATTTAAAACGTATCAGATCATACGTTTAAGATACCGATCGTGGTACAGGCCAACGAGGTAATAATTATCCGCTTTTTGTTTGCACAACCTGAGCACGCCGTGCGCATGCCCTATAGGATGGTGCGGACTGTCAGTTGGTGCAACCCTCCGTTTTCGGACCACGAGTTGTACGCATAATCGAAGTTAAAACGGGTAATCTTTAAGCCGAATCCCATCCCAAAGCCAGCCAGATCAAGTCGGCTTTTAGTCTTGAGCGCTTCATGCCGCCGGTGGTTGTACCCGAACCGCACATTAAACGCAGAGCCGAACTGAAACTCTCCACCCAGCGCTAGGTGCGCCAGAATGTCATCGATAGTAGTTGCCGTGTCAGAGAGGCGATCCATATCGTGCAGGTTGTACCCCATTACGGTGACCAGCAAGGGGAGGTACCGGAGCCGCTTGGTCAGGCCTACCCTAACATCCAGTGGCAATTCATCTTTTGTAGTTCCGAAAGAGCTTAGCGTCACTCCCAGGTTGTTCACGGCTGCGCTCAACGTCATTTGCTGATTGGGCAGGTGATAGAGAATACCCACATCAGCGGCTATTGCTGAGGCATTCACATCGTCAAGGGAGGAATAAATCAGATGGGCATTAATTCCATAGTGGAATTGCTCGGTGTACTTTCGTGAGGCTCCTACGGTTAATGCCACATCCGACGCGTTGAAGGTCCCGGTGCGGTTGCCTTGCTCATCGGCACCTTGTAATTCGCCCCAGCCTAGAAAACGTAGCCCCGCCCCCAAGCTCCCAATCCCTTCATAGTGACGGCTGTATGCCAGGAATCCCGCGTTGATGTCGCTCAGGTGGTTGAGGTATGAAATAGACAGCGCTCCGTGCATGTCTGGATTCAGCAAGGCGGGGTTGTAGAAAAGCGCGTTGACGTCATCACCATACATGGCCGAAAAGCTTCCGCCCAATGCCGCGGCTCGTGCCGATGGCTCCAGGCGTAAAAAAGGAAAGCCCGATAGATCAGTCGGCTGCGCCAAGGTCGGCACACTGAAGAGTATAGTGAGGCCGAAGAGAAAAGAGAGTACGCGCATAGACGTCGACACGGCTTGAACTAGCTTGGATACACCGCCGCCGAAGATCGGCAGCAGGGAGTAAAGAAAAAAGGCAAAAGCGGTAGCAACAGACGAATAGACTACAGGAAATCCAGAAGGAAGCTTTACTTAAAGAAGGAGTAGGTTTGTAGCCGGAAAGCGAAGCGCAAGAGGTTGATTGATGGGTTATTCTACCTACACATCACCGCTGCTACCTAATGAATGATGCCCTGCCAGGCAACGTATTAAAACAGGATGCAGGGGGAACGGATCCCCCAAGGTAGCGTGAGACTCGCCGTTCCATGGTGCCGCAATCGGTTAGGGGGCAGGGGTTGGCAAGTTTTTTGACATCACATCTACCCCTCGTATATGGAACGTTTTTTTGTTGCGGTGTGCCACTTTGACATTGCATGGACGGCACTGACAACGATCACTTATGTAACCCCCATGCCACCATTTGGCATTTCTAACCCATGATAAAATTTATTCAAAGCCTTTTTGGCGACAGCAATGCACGCGCACTCAAACAGCTTTGGCCTCAGGTTGCGGAAATAAATGAGTACGCGGAAGAGTATGCTTCCCTTTCAGAAGAAGCCCTGCGGGCCAAGACGGACGAGTTTAAGGCGGAGATCCACGACGCTGTTGCCGACATAGAAGCGCGGATTCAGGAAATCCGCGATGCCCTGCGTGGCATCGTCTCCGATGCTGGTGGCGATGGACAGGCAGGCGACGAAGAGCTTAGCTTCGAAGACCGACAGGACCTGATTGATGAGTTGGATGACCTGGAAGCCGAGTGGCTGGAAGTGGTGGACGATGCCCTTGATGCCCTCATGACACGTGCCTTTGCGGTTGTCAAAGAAGCGTGTCGCCGCCTCAAAGGTCGGCAATGGGAAGCGGGGGGGGCGACCATTACGTGGGACATGGTGCCTTACGATGTGCAGCTGCTGGGCGGGATTGTGCTCCATCAGGGGAACGTCGCTGAAATGAAAACGGGGGAAGGGAAAACCCTCGTGGCGGTAGCTCCCGTCTATCTCAATGCCCTCCCAGGACGCGGCGTGCACCTTGTCACCGTCAACCCCTATCTGGCGCAACGTGACGCTGAGTGGATGGGCCCCGTGTTTGAATACCTTGGTCTTTCCGTCGATTGCATTGAGAACTACGAGCCTCATACAGACGGACGCAAAAGCGCCTACCGTGCCGACATCACCTACGGGACCAACAATGAATTTGGCTTCGACTATCTGCGCGACAACTCGTTTGTGGTCGACCCGGACCAACTGGTCCAGCGGGAGCATCATTATGCCATTGTGGACGAAGTGGACTCCGTGCTCATCGACGAAGCCCGCACGCCGCTTATTATTTCAGGGCCGGTACCGCAGGCCAATGATGCACGCTTTGGCGAATTAAATCCAGCCGTTTCCCGCGTCGTGCGGCAGCAAATCAATATCGTCGCGGGTTTTGCCACTGAGGCAGAAAACAAACTTAAGGAGCGAGACAAAGCGCTAGAAGCGGGCGACAACAAGCTGGCGGGCAAAATGGAAGAAGAAGCCGGTTTGGCCCTCCTCCGAGCGTCACGGGGCTTCCCCAAAAACCGCAAGTTGGTCCGGCTGATGCAGGAACCCGGCGTGGCGCAACTCCTGCAACGTACTGAATTCTTCTACCTGCAAGACAACGCCAAAAATATGCCCTTCGTCGATGATGCGCTGCACTATGCGCTCGACGAAAAACAGCACGCCATCGAACTGACCGGACAGGGCCGCGAAGCCATTTCGGGGGCTGCTGGTGAAGATGCAGACCTCTTTATCCTTCCTGACATTGGCGAGGAGTCGGCCAAGATCGAGCAGGTTCGTAAATCCAAACTCCAAGCGCTGGAGGCGGAACTGCGCGATGATGACAGCTTGACGGAGGAGCAGAAGCAAACGCGCCTGGACGAAGCCCTCGACGCGTTTAAAAATGAGGAGGATGAAGCCAAGCGGCAGTTGTACAGCACCTACTCGGAACGAGCCGAACGCCTGCACGCCATTGAACAGTTGCTAAAGGCCTACACCCTGTACGAAAAAGACATCGAATACATCGTACAGGAAGGCAAGGTGCAGATTGTGGATAAACACACGGGGCGTGTCTTGCCCGGTCGTCGCTATTCCGACGGTTTGCACCAGGCCATCGAAGCGAAGGAGGGCGTGAAGGTGCAAGCGGCAACGCAGACCTATGCCACCATCACCCTCCAGAATTATTTCCGCATGTATCACAAACTAGCGGGGATGACGGGTACGGCGGAGACCGAGGCCGAAGAGCTACACAAAATCTACGGCGTCTCGGTGATTGTGGTACCCACCAACCGCCCGATCGCACGCGATGACAAAGACGACCTCGTCTATCGCACCCGCCGGGAGAAATACAACGCGGTAATCAACCACATTCAGGAGTACCATCACAAGGGACAACCGGTGCTCGTGGGGACGACGTCGGTGGAAGTGTCGGAGACGCTGAGCCGGATGCTGAAGCGTTCTGGTATTCCGCACAACGTGCTAAATGCCCGTCGCGACCGGGCCTTGCAGGAGTCGCAAATTGTGGCCGAGGCGGGGAAACGCGGGGCCGTGACCATTGCTACCAACATGGCCGGACGTGGCACCGACATTAAATTAGGCGAAGGCGTGCTGGACCTGGGCGGCCTCGCCATCCTTGGCACCGAGCGGCATGAAAGCCGCCGCATCGACTTGCAGCTACGCGGTCGTTCGGGACGACAGGGCGATCCGGGGGAGAGCCAGTTTTACATCTCGCTGGAAGACAACCTGATGCGGCTGTTTATGTCGGACCGGGTAGCGAAGGTGATGGACAAAATTGGCGGGGACGAAGACGAACCCATCATTCACCCGTGGATCACCAAAAGCATCGAACGGGCGCAGAAAAAAGTTGAGCAAAACAACTTTGGCATCCGCAAGCGACAACTTGAATACGACGACGTGCTGAACGCGCAGCGCGAGGTTATTTACGACCGCCGTATGCATGCCCTCACGGGCAACCGTTTCCATGGCGAGTTTTTGGAGATGCTGCGCGACGTGATCCGAAACATCGTCGAAAAATACTACGGCGAGGGGCAGATTGATGAAATGCGCGAAGAACTCCGCCGGACGCTGGCCTTTGACCTTGAGTTGGAACGCGAACTGTTCGTCAACCTCGGCGAAGATGGCGTAACGGATCGCGCCTTTGAGGCGGCGCTGGCTTTCTACAAGCGCAAACGAGCTGCCCTCGCCCAACCGTTCTTCGACTCGATGCAGTCGCTGATGAACAACCCGTCCGTCGAGAATAAACCCACCCGCGTCTCGGTTGATTTCAGCGATGGCGCTCGCGCCCAGCGGACGATTGTGAAGGTGGACGATGTATTAAATTCTCAGGGGCGAGAGGTCAACGATGCCCTGGAGCGCACCGCCATGCTTTCGTACATCGACCAACGGTGGACCGAGCACCTGCGTCACCTTGATGAGGTAAAAGAAGGTGTTGGGTTGCGGGCCTATGGGCAGCGCGATCCGCTGGTCGAATACAAGATGGAAGCCTTTAAGCTGTTCAGTGAGATGCTAACCGAAATCAACAACGATGTGGTTTCGTTCGTGATGCGTGCTGGACCGCTGGTGAATCAGGCTCCCAAAGCCGCCACCGCCCAGCGTAGCCGCGTGGACCGCCGCCGTATTGTGGAGCAGCACAACACCGATACGGGCTATGGCGTGAAAGCAGGGGGGAGTTCGCAAGCCGAAAGTGGAGCGGATCGTGATCCAACGGTGGTTAAAAAGCCGGTGACCGTAGACAAGATTGGTCGCAACGACATGGTCACCATCCAAAATCCCACCACGGGTATGGTACAGACGTTGAAGTACAAATACGCCGAGAAAAAAATCGCCCAGGGGTGGTCGGTCATTTCAAAGGATTAACGGAGCAGGAATATTAAAATTTGGAAATGTGTGGAATATGTGCTCGCGCTTGAAGGCGAGGGGTGATATATTATTCGTCACGTCTCTTTTTTTCGGCCTATCTCGCGCTCACAGCCATGCTGCGCCATCTCCAGATCCGTGATTATGCCCTTATCGAAGACTTGGAAGTCTCGTTTGATAGCGGGCTCAACATCCTTACCGGCGAGACAGGGGCAGGCAAATCCATCATCGTCGAGGCGCTGAAAATGATTCTCGGCGAGCGGGCATCTACCGAGGTGGTCCGTACCGGTGCCCGCAAAGCCATCATCGAAGGAGCGTTTGATGAGGCGGATGTACCGAAGATGAACAGCTTGTTGGAGGGCCACGCCATTGAGCCCATGCCACAACTGATACTGCGGCGCGAAATCACCTCTTCCCAAAGCCGGGGTTTTATTAACGACACCCCCGCTACCCTGGCCGTGATGCGCGAGGTCGCCGCGCAGATGATCGACTTGCATGGGCAACACGAACACCAGTCGCTACTTCGCACCGAGACACATCTCGAACTGCTGGATGCGTTTGGCGGACTTGGCGGATTGCTTGCCACGTACCAAGATCACTTCCACGCTGTGGCAAAGCGGATGGAAGAGCGGGAGAAGCTCGTGGCACGAGAACGGGAGTTGCACCAACAGAAAGAACTGTTCGCCTTTCAGATCGAAGAGATTGATCGGGTGAAGCCCCAGGAAGACGAGGAAGAAGCGCTAGAAGCCGAACGGCGAATCCTTGAAAACGCCGAGCACCTGTATCAAGCAACCGCAAGCGTCTATGAGTCGCTATACGAAAGTGACACCGCGATCAACGATCAACTGGTAGTGGCCCGCAATGAGTTGCAAGATTTAGCCCGCATCGATGCAACGTTTGAAACCGCGCTCGAAGAAATCAAGTCGGCGCAGATTGTTGTCGCCGAGATCGCCACGTTTTTGCAAGATTACAACGCCCGCATCGAGTTTAACCCCGAACGGTTAGAGGCCATTCGGCATCGGTTGACGAAGTTGGATGGGCTGAAACGGAAATATGGGGGCACCCTCGAAGCGGTCCGCGCGCATCGGGAAGAGATTGGTGCAACGTACAAGCTGGCGACCGATTTTGAAGGAGCCATCAAGCGGCTGGATCTGGAAATTCAAGCCCGGCAGCAAGAACTCAGCAAAGCGGCGCAGCGGCTCTCGGCCAAACGACGAGAAGTAGCGGAACGCATCGAGCAGGCCATTGGAGGCGAACTGGCGCGTTTGGGAATGCCCCACAGTAGATTTGAGGTGCGTTTTAACCACCAATCACAACCGGACGGATGGATACGGTTTGCCACCGGGCGCTCAGAGGAACGATATGCCGCGTTCGCCAATGGAATGGACATGGCCGAGTTTTTCCTTTCTACCAACCTCGGGGAAGCGCCCAAGTCCCTTGTAAAGGTAGCCTCAGGGGGCGAAGTGAGCCGTATCATGCTGGCACTCAAGACCATCCTCGCCAAGAGCGACCGGCTACCCATTCTCGTGTTTGACGAAATCGATGTGGGAATTTCTGGGGCGGTGGCGCGCAAAGTGGGGGAGAGCATGCACGACCTTGCACATTACCATCAGATCATCGCCATCACGCACCTGCCGCAAATCGCCGCCCTGGGTGACGTACATTTTGTCGTGGAGAAGGTGGTAGAAGGCAACCGCACCAAGTCCAAGATCCGCCGCCTCACCGACACCGAACGGGCCGAGCAGGTGGCCGCGCTAATGAGTGGCACCGAAGTTACGGAAGCCGCCCTCGAAAGCGCCCGCGAGTTGATGGGCGTAGGACGAAAGCCCTGAGCGAATAAGAAATGCCAAATGATTCCAGGATGGTGACAGAAAAGTCCTTCATCTTCTAATATCTTCTGGCTAGACCATCATTATCGTCCGCTCCTCTTTCCAAACATGGCACTTCATAAACTTGCAGGGCAGCCCGCACCCCCAACCCTGTTAACAAACATTCCCCGCCTCATTTCGGCCTATTACACCGAAAAGCCAGACCCGTCAAACACGGCACAGCAGGTGTCATTTGGGACGTCGGGGCACCGAGGCACCTCGCTGTCCAACAGCTTCAACGAAGCGCACATCCTCGCGATCAGTCAGGCGTTGGCCGAATACCGCGTTGCGGAGGGCATCGACGGTCCGCTGTATATCGGCATGGACACGCATGCGCTCTCTGAGGCGGCGTTTATTACGGCGCTGGAAGTTTTTGCTGCCAATGCGGTCAACGTTCGGTATCAAGAGGGGCGTCGGTTTACGCCCACGCCAGCCGTCTCCCACGCCATCCTGAAATACAACGCCCGGCGTAAAAAGGACGGGCTGGCCGATGGAGTCGTGATTACGCCTTCGCACAATCCGCCGGAGGATGGAGGGTTTAAATACAATCCGCCGTCTGGTGGCCCTGCCGGTGGCGAGATTACGTCAGTGATTCAGAAACGCGCCAATGAACTTCTTCGAGAAGGGCTTAAGGGGGTGATGCGCATCCCGTTCAAACGTGCACTAAAAGCGAGCACTACCCACGCGTTCGACTTCGTAAAGCCGTATGTCCGCGACCTCGCCCGTGTCATCGATATGGACGCCGTCTCGAACGCGGGGCTCCATATCGGCGTGGACCCCATGGGAGGGGCAGGAATCGACTACTGGGCTCCCATCGCCGAGCGGTATAAGCTAAACCTTGAAGTGGTCAACTGGCGGGTGGACCCCACGTTTTCGTTCATGACCGTCGATAAAGACGGCAAAATCCGCATGGACTGTTCGTCGCCCTATGCGATGGCGGGACTCATCGGCCTCAAAGACCGCTTCGATATCGCTTTCGGCAACGACCCCGACTACGACCGCCACGGCATCGTGACGAAGAGCGTCGGGCTTATGAATCCCAACCATTACCTCGCCGTGGCGATTCAATACCTCTTCCAAAATCGTCCGAAATGGCGCAAGAAGGCAGCGATTGGCAAAACGTTGGTGTCGAGCTCGATGATTGACAAGGTGGCCAAAGACCTGAAACGGCCCCTCGCAGAAGTGCCGGTTGGGTTTAAATGGTTCGTGGAGGGGTTGCAGACGGGGAAATATGGGTTCGGAGGAGAGGAAAGCGCTGGTGCATCGTTCCTGCGCATGAACGGCAAAACGTGGACCACGGACAAGGATGGGTTGCTGCTCGACCTGTTGGCAGCCGAAATCACGGCAAAGACGGGCAAAGATCCAGGGGAGCACTACAAAGAACTGGAGGCTCGGTTTGGCAGCCCGCTCTATCAACGGGTGGATGCCCCTGCCACGCCGACGCAAAAAGCCAAACTTCAGCAGCTTTCGCCCGACATGGTCACCCAGAAAAAAGTGGCGGGCGAAACCATTCTTGAAAAGCTGACGCATGCACCCGGCAACGGTGCGCCGATCGGCGGACTTAAAGTGGTTACTGAAAATGGGTGGTTTGCCGCGCGTCCTTCCGGGACGGAGAATATCTACAAGATTTACATGGAGAGTTTTAAGGGCAAGAAACACTTAAATCGGATTGCCCGCGAAGCCCAGAAACTGGTAGATGAAGTGATCGCGTAAGTCGTGAGTGGGGTGCGAGAGCGGGGGGGACAAGCGAATCGAATGAATCAGACGTATAAAAAAAGGGGCGTGGCACCCTCAGGTTTTACGTTTCACTACATAGTTTTACATGACACAACCGATCAAATTTGGCACCGACGGATGGCGTGCTGTCATCGCCGATGGCTATACCTTTGAGAACCTCGCGAAGGTAACACAGGCGACAGCCCAATGGCTGCATCGGCATTATACGAAGCCAACCGTTTTGATAGGGCACGACGCCCGGTTTATGGGGCGGGCGTTTGCCGAACATGCGGCCCGCGTATTTGTCGCTGCTGGGGTGGAAGTGAAGATGGCAGTGGGGATCACAACGACGCCGGCCATAAGTTGGGCAACGAAGGCACATGGACGGAGTGCTGGCATCGTCATAACGGCGAGTCATAACCCGCCCGAATACAACGGTTTTAAAATTAAAGCGGACTTTGGAGGACCCGCCACACCGACCCAAATTGCAGAGGTGGAAGAGGAATTAAATCGACTCCCGGTAGAATTGGAACGTCCCGCAACCTATCGAGAACTGATTGCGGAAAGGCGGGTCACGGAGCGAGATGTCATGGCCGACTATCTCAACATGATGCGGCAGACCCTTGACATCGATGCAATTCTGAACGTAGGGCTCCGTATCGCTCATGATCCTATGTTTGGAGCGGGGCAAGGCGTTGTGTCCCGGTTGTTAGGTCAAGATCATGTCGTTGAAATCCATGGCACAAAAAACCCCGGTTTTGAGGGGCGTGCTCCAGAGCCCATCGAGCGCAACCTGAATGAACTCTCCAAACTAGTTGTAGAGACGGGTTGTGCTGTTGGACTTGCCAATGATGGGGATGCTGATCGCATCGGGATGTACGATGAGAAGGGCCAGTTTGTATCGTCACACCTGATCTTGGCGTTGTTGGTTAAATATTTACATGAGGTGCGTGGACTGACGGGGTCCATCGTAAAGACGTTTTCAACGTCCCATATGCTTGATAAAATGGGCACACATTATGGGTTTCAGGTGCAGACCTTGCCCATAGGATTTAAGTACATCGCATCGAAAATAATTACGGGAGATGTGTTGGTGGGTGGCGAGGAGTCAGGGGGCATCGCAGTGAAAGGACATGTCCCCGAGCGTGATGGTATTTATATCGGGCTCCTTATTGTGGAGATGATGGTGAAGCGAGGCCTGCCCTTGTCAGCGCTGGTACAGGAATTATTCGATGACTTCGGCCCGCATTATTACCACCGGGTAGATTTGCACACGACCCCTCAAAAGAAAGAGGCAGCGTTGAAGCGATTGGAGCAGGAAGGCGGGCTGAAAGAAATCGCTGGACACCCTATCGTGGATCTACAAACGTTGGACGGATATAAACACGTAGCGGAAAGCGGCTGGTTGTTGGTGCGTCCTTCCGGTACAGAGCCCGTCTTGCGCATCTATGCAGAAGCACCCACCATCGACGAGGCCAAGAAACTGGTGCAGAGCGCAGTTGCGCAACTGGGGCTGGCATGAGGCATCCTCCAGAAAACCACTTCCTGGAACCAACCGCCGTCCCTGTTGATGCATTACGATTCCCGGATGCTCCAACGCTCACCTTTGAGGGGTTCAGGCCCGAAGCGTTTGCCATCCTGGATCGTCTTCGCCAACATCCGCATATCGGGCAGTACCGCGAAGAAAAAGCGGGCATTCGAACCTACCTCACAGAACCCTTTAAGCGTTATCGCGATGATCTGGTGGTGAACTGGGTGCTGCCAAACCGCTTGGCCTTCGAAACCGAAAAAAACGTTTTCAGCCGATTGCTTAAGAATGATTTCGGGGCAGGAGGATGCCATCATCACATGTGGATGGCGTTTCCGCGTCCCGGTCGCCGTCGACTTGCTGAACCCCAGCTGTGGCACAGTATTTCACCGGCTGGCTTCACCACAGGTTTATTCGTAGGCGGACAAGCAAGATCGCTCTTAAGCATAGCGAAGGATCGCATGGTGGCAAAAGGAGAGCATTTTCTAGCTTTACTTAATCCATTGCTTGAGGATCCCCGCACTTCGTTTAACCTCCAAATGGGGACGTGCAACGGAAAAAAACGACGACAGTTTGCAAAGCCACTTGCCTCGGTCCCGGATGATCTGAACAAAGCACAGGAACTATGGGTCGAAACCTTGCTTCCCCGTGCCTTGGTTGTGCGCTGGCAAGGAGCCTTGGTTACCCAAGCACTTCGAGGAATCCACGCCGTGTGGCCCCTCTATCGTTTTTTGTTTGAGTCTCCCACCCCTGCATGAACAAACTTGTAACCTACATGACGTCGGGGCGTGTTGCCACGTTGACGCTGAACCGCCCGGACAAAAGGAACGCCCTCAATCACAATCTTGTGCAGGCGTTGCGGGCTGCCCTTGCGCAGGCTGCGCAAGATACCCATGTGCGGGTGGTGGTCCTTACCGGCGCAGGCACGGCGTTTTCTGCGGGAGCAGACCTTGAGGCCTTGCAACAATTACAAACGGCGACCCCGATGGAAAATGTCGCGGACTCGGAGAATTTGGCTGAACTTTTCTCGGATATCTACTTGCATCCGAAGCCCATCATTGCCAAAGTCCAAGGCCATGCCATCGCGGGTGGATGTGGCTTGGCAGCCGTATGCGACTTTTCCATCGTAGCTGATCATGCAAAGCTTGGATTTACGGAGGTCCGGATTGGCTTTGTCCCAGCCATTGTGATGGTGTTTGTTTTGCGCAAATTAGGCGAAGCCGCTGCCCGCGATTTATTCCTCCGGGGCAAGCTGATCACGAGTGTAGAAGCTGCTGAAAGGGGCCTTGTCACCCAAAGTGTGTCGGCGCTGTCACTCGATGAAGTAGTAGACAATTTGGCACAAGAACTGGCACACGAGACCAGCGGGTCGGCGGTTTCACTCACCAAACGGATGCTAGCGCAGGTACCCGGCATGGGTCTACGGGAGGCGCTCACGTATGCGACACAAATGAATGCGTTCGCAAGGGGTACTGAAGACTGCCAGGCAGGGATTGCTGCATTTCTAAGCAAAACAGATCCGCCATGGCGAGCATGAGTAGCGACCTGCTTTTATTGCTGGAGCCGTTCCAGGGCGAAACGTGGAAAGAAGTGAACCGGGAAGCCGCGCAGGCATTCTGGGGTTGGCACCGCGCCTTCCGTTCCACGGAGTTTTCTCCAACGTCGACGCCTGAACTCGTGGCACAAATCGAGCAAGGAAACCCCATCGCCACACTCCCGGAAGCCATTCAGCACGCAGCCTTTGCGGCGTGTGCAAAACATTCCGTTTCCTTGGCCCTGCTGGCAGAACAGGTTGAAGCGGCATCACAACGACATGCTGGGCTTCGGTTTGAGAATGCAACCTCTCTGCGCGCTTTTGCCGATAGGTGGGTGGCACCTCATGCCCGACTGTTGGCTCACCTCGCGGGCCTCACCTTGCGGTTTCAACAGCGCTACATCGATGAACTGGCATATGGTTTTTTTATCACCCGCCGCCTCGTTTCGCTTCCAAATGATGTAAATAAGAATCAAGTTTATATCCCTTTATCAGACCTGGACCAGGCGGGTGTTTCGATACAGGATCTTGAAGCTGGAAAACAAACCGAGGCGATCACCAAAGTGCTGTGGAAACAGTCGGTTCGTGCCCGGGATGCGCTTAGTCAAGGTCGCACGTTGTATAATGATCTTGACCGACCCTACCGTCGTACTTTTAAACGGGCTTGGCTCACGGCGCTTGAGGTGCTCGATGTATTGAACCGTGCCCATTTTGATGTGTGGCATTTGCCAGCGGAGCTATCAGTAAAGTCTAAACTGGCCATTACGTTGCAGTCGATTTTTGGACGCACCAGCTTTCGCTAATACCCAAGTTGCTGGATTTTTCGTTTTGAAATAAACCGCCACCTTTCGTTTTTCCTACCATCACTGTTGTGCCACAGAGAATAAAACCAACCATGACCACCTACCGGGATGCGGGCGTAGATATTGAGGCTGGAGATGAAGCTGTTGATCGGATTAAGCCCCTCGTACGGGCAACGTTTACGCCGGGCGTCTTGGCCGATATTGGGGCGTTTGGTGGATTCTTTGAACTTGATCTTGTCAATTTTCGCCATCCAGTCCTTGTTTCCTCAGTGGATGGCGTTGGCACCAAGCTCAAGGTGGCGTTTCGTACGCACCGCCATGACACCGTTGGGCAAGACCTCGTCAACCATTGCGTGAACGACATCGCTGTCTGTGGAGCAATACCACTCTATTTTCTCGACTACTTTGCCACGGGTAAACTTGAGCCTTCTGTTGCAGAAGACATCATCTCTGGGTTCGCAAAGGCATGCAAAGAAAATGGGTGTGCCCTTATTGGTGGAGAAACGGCTGAGATGCCCGGGATCTATGCCGCCGGGGAGTATGATCTCGCAGGAACGGTGGTTGGGATCGTCGAGAAGGAGCGGATACTGGATGGCAGCCGGGTGGAGAGAGGTGATGTATTGGTTGGGTTGCCCTCCACGGGATTGCATACGAATGGGTATTCGTTGGCCCGTAAGGTCTTATTCGAACATTTCGAGGTGTCCGATACCCCGGAGGCACTTGGAGGGACCTCTGTTGGAGAAGTATTATTAGCCGTGCATCGCTCGTATCTCGCGGCAATCCAGGCTCTGGCGGCGGATGACCTGGCCCATGCCTTCGTTCATGTGACGGGTGGTGGTATTCCGGGGAATACGGTACGGGTCATGCCTGAAGGGCTTACCTTCAGCGTCGATTATTCGGCATGGGAACGGCCTGCCATTTTTGATTTGATCCAAGAAAAGGGTGGGGTACCAGAAGATGATATGCGCCGCACGTTTAATCTGGGCATCGGTTTGATCGCTTTGGTGGCACCTGACAACCTTGAAACCGTCCTTGAGCGATGGCGAGGAAGCGGTGAGGCCCCCATCATTTTGGGGCATGTGATAGAAAAATAGAATGGCATTTGAAACAAGATCCCTGGATCCGTTAGTTTACACCTATCCTCCCCCGAATACGATACGCTTGGCATTGCCAAGCACCTTCCTTGAGTGAATGCAGGTATTACCATGCAGTCATTAATTGTCATTCTCGTATTGAGTTACCTCGTTGGATCAATTCCGGCGAGCGTGTGGGTAGGAAAGCTTTTTTATGGAATTGATGTCAGGCAGCACGGAAGTGGCAATGCAGGGGCCACCAATGCGTTTCGGGTACTTGGTTGGAAGGCTGGCCTCCTCTCCACGTTAATTGATCTGGGAAAAGGGCTCCTTGCCGCAGGGGTGATCGCTTCACTGCGTATTGATGACCTTCCGGCGGGCTTCGAATTTTGGCATATCGAGACGTTCGTGCGTCTGTTAGCAGGGGTTGCAGCGGTTATGGGGCACATGTTTCCGATCTGGGCCCGGTTCAAAGGAGGGAAAGGGGTTAATACGTCGGCAGGTGTCCTTTTTGCGCTGACCCCTGGAACGATGTGTATTACGCTGGCGGTGTTTTTTATCGTTTTGTTTTCTTCTCGATATGTTTCCCTGGCCTCGCTTTCAGCCGCCATTGCGTATCCCTCCACCATCGCCATTCGCAAATACGTTTTTGGTATTGATCGTATCGATCCCAGTTTACTCGTGATCGGGATCGTTCTGGCCCTTGCTATCATCATTGCCCATCGGGCCAATATCCAGCGACTGTTGCACGGTCAAGAAAATCGTATTCGGTCATTTCGACCTGCCCGTGGAATGCACGGAAGAGGAGAGATTTAGGATGAACGGGATCGAAGACGGGCAGGGGACGTAGGCAAGGCAGGATTCTTCTTGTCAGATACCCAAGCTGTTGTGGAGCAAGTCTGTAACAAGCCCGTCGTTGTGTTTGGTGCCGGTAGTTGGGGAACTGCGCTGGCCATAAGCTTGGCCATGTGCGATCGTGAGGTTACTTTGTGGGCGCGCCGGGAAGAAGCAGCGGAACGTATGCGCTCAGAACGGCACAACCCTACCTATCTGGCTGAGGCCATTATTCCGGCCTCGATTACCGTAACCGCCTCTCTGGAGGAGGCGGTGCAAGCGAAAGCCCTGTGGGTGATTGCTACTCCCTCGCACGCGGTGCGGGACCTTGCGGTAAAACTAGCGCCCTATGCCCACGCAGGGTTAATCGTCGTCACCGTTGCAAAAGGGATTGAAAATCAGTCCTTATTAACGATGACCCAAGTACTTGCGGAGGTTCTCGATACGGTTCCTGCCTCTCGCATTGCGGCGTTGTATGGCCCCAGCCACGCTGAAGAATTGGCCGCAGGGAAACCGACCACGGCAGTAGCAGCAGCACCTTCCATGGAGGTGGCCAGGATTATCCAAGGCGTATTTATGGCCGAGCACCTACGCGTGTATGTAAATGATGATGTGCTCGGCGTAGAAATAGCAGGGTCCGTTAAAAATGTAATGGCCATTGCCGCTGGGATGAGTGATGGCATTGGTTATGGCGATAATGCCAAGGCCGCCATCATCACCCGGGGAATGGCAGAAATCAAACGTCTCGGTCTGGCAATGGGGGCAAAAGCATCCACCTTTGCTGGGCTTGCGGGAATTGGTGATCTCGTGGTGACCTGTACAAGCCGTTACAGTCGGAACCGTTATTTGGGTGAAGAGATTGGCAAAGGGCGTACTTTGAAGGAAGTGCAAGAGAGTATGCAGATGGTTGCGGAAGGCGTTCGGACAACGGCTTCGGTTTATGCCCTTGCTCAACAATTTGGGGTTGAGATGCCCATCACCGAGGCCGTATATAAAATCCTGTTTGAGGGGAAGGCACCTGCTGTTGCCGTGCAGGAATTGATGACCCGTGCAGCAAAACATGAAGATTGGCTTCCCGAAGAACTGCAGGCCTAGCACGTTTTGTTCGTCAGACGTGAGTAGAACATTTGATATTTCATGAACCTGCGGGAATTAACGCAACTCGCCTCGCCCGGAGAAGGCCCTTATCTGGAATTTAAACGTAAGGTCCCTGAGGAAGAACGAATCGCAAAGGAAGTGATCGCATTTGCGAATACACGTGGAGGACGCGTGCTCGTTGGCGTGGACGACGACGGCTCGTTGGTAGGCGTAAAAGATGCTGGGGAAGAAGAGTATGCACTCCTCAGTGCCCTCCGCAACCGCTGTCGCCCTGAAGTGGCGATCCGTACCGAGCGGGTGCCCCTGAGCAAAAAACGCGATGTCATTGTTGTTCATATTCCCGAAAGTCAGGAAAAGCCCCACTTCTTAACCACCCGCGATCAGGAGACCTCCACCGCGTATGTGCGTGTGGAGGACAAAAGCGTGGAAGCCACCCGAGAGGACGTCCGGTTGATGCGGGCAGCGCAACAACCCGTGGATGTGCTTTTTGAGTTCGGAGAAAAAGAACAGATGCTGATGCGGTACCTCGATACCTACGGCCGCATCACGGTGAGCCAGTTTGCGTCCCTCGCCAATATCCCTTCCCGACAGGCATCACATACCCTGGTGCTCCTCACGAAAGGAAACGTTTTACAACATCATCGCGATGAGCGGGAAAACTATTTTACCCTCGCCTATTAAGCGAAAAAAAGGGGCGAAAGGCGGAGGGGAGGGCCCCTAAAAAAGCAGTCCTGCTGCCATACCGTTGTCACACACTTTTGCTATCTTGCGGGTATCCTCATTGATTAATAACCGTTATTGAAAGGTTCGCATGTCGCTCGTAGACATCATCCCATTGCATGAAACAACGCAAGAGCGGTATTTGAACTATGCGTTGTCCGTTATTACCAGTCGGGCCTTGCCTGATATTCGGGATGGGCTCAAACCTGTGCAGCGGCGTATTCTATACGCCATGTTTGCCAACCTTCGACTTTATCCTGAGGGGCGATTTCGGAAGAGTGCTACCGTGGTGGGCGAGGTCATGGGGAAGTACCATCCGCATGGCGATTCGGCGATATATGATGCCATGGTCCGCATGGCGCAGTCTTTTTCACTGCGGGCTCCTTTGGTCGATGGGCATGGCAACTTTGGGTCAATCGACGGCGACAACCCTGCCGCGATGCGCTACACGGAGGCGAAGTTACAGCCTCTGGCTATGGAGATGCTGGAGGAAATACGACAACAAACGGTTCCATTCCGTCCCAACTTTGACGGGACGCTCTCTGAGCCCGTTGTGCTTCCTGCGCGGGTCCCCAATTTGTTGGTTAACGGTGCAAGTGGTATTGCCGTAGGAATGGCTACCAATATTCCTCCGCATAACCTGGGTGAGGTGATTGATGCCTGCGTTTACATGATCGATTCACCCAATGCGCGGACTTCAACTTTAGTCAGCGAAAAGCTCATCCAGGGCCCCGATTTCCCCACCCGAGGGTGTATTCTCAACACACCGGAAGAATTACTTTCTATCTATGAGAACGGGGAGGGGACGATTCATTTGAGGGGAGAATACCGTCGGGAGAGCAAGACAAAAATTATCATCACTTCGGTCCCGTATGCGGTTAACAAGGGTGATTTGATTGAAAAAATTGCAGAACACATTCTAAAAGAACACGTGCCTCAACTCTCAGATGTGCGCGATGAGTCGACGGATGATGTGCGCATTGTTTTGGAATTAAAACGGGGAGCCAACGCAGAGGCGGCGATGGCCTATCTCTTTAAGCACACCCCGTTGCAAACACGCTTTCACGTCAACCTCACCTGCCTGGTCCCAACGGAGAATCCTCAAATCTGTGCTCCCCAGAAGGTAGATCTCCGCACCGTCCTACGCCACTTCCTGAACTTTAGACTGGAGGTGGTAACCAAGCGGCTGTTGCATGAATTGGAGTTACTGGAGAAGCGCATTCATATCCTCAAGGGGTTCATCAAGATTTTTGATGCCTTGGATGAAGCGATCAAAATAATCCGCTCCTCCCAAAACAAGGCAGATGCGGCCCAGCGATTGATGCACCGGTTTCGGCTGGATGAATTGCAGTCCGATGCCATTCTGGAGATTAAA
Source organism: Rhodothermia bacterium (assembly GCA_030428385.1). Classification (GTDB taxonomy): domain Bacteria; phylum Bacteroidota; class Rhodothermia; order Rhodothermales; family JAAAOL01; genus JAUIDY01. Next base: position 28,595 of record JAUIDY010000042.1, read on the forward strand.
CTCTATAAGTTGGCGCAGCTTGAAATTGAAGCGATACGTGAGGAGCTAGAAGCTAAAGAGGCCAGGGCAGCGGAGATACGATTGTTGCTGAAAGACGAGGCGGGACGATGGAAAATGGTGAAGGCGGAACTAAAAGCCCAAAAAAAAGCCTATGCCGATACACGTCGTTCTCGCATCACAGGGCCCGACAAAAGGCTGGAGTACACCGAAGAGGATTATATCATCGCGGAGGATGTGTACGTCATCACGACCCGAGATGGCTGGGTCAAGCGCCAACGTTCCTACACGGAAATCGACAGTATACGGATCCGAGATGGGGATGAAGTGGGCTGGATTCTGCCAGCGTCAACCCGCGCAACCGTCGCCTTTTTTACCAACTTTGGAAAAGCATACACAACTCGTGTAGACGAAATATCGAGTACCACGGGCTATGGCAACCCTATCCAGAAGCAGTTTGATTTTTCTGATCGAGAACGGATTATCGGGGTGGTCTCCTTCGACCCCCGCGTGCTGCCCAAAGGGCAACCAGACCCCGAATCTGAGCCAGAGCTTTTTAAACGAAATGGGGAAGTAAAAGTCGGGGCATTGCCTTACATCGTTGCCCTTTCGAAAGGAGGGTTGAGTGTGCGATTCACCATCGACGGATTCACCGAACCTTCCAACAAAAAAGGGCGCACCTTTATGCGCGTCGGGAAAAGCGACGCCCTTGTGGTAGCGGAGTTGGCAGCGGGAGATGAGAATGTTTGCTTGGCCACCAAAGGAGGCAATGTCCTCATCTTTCCGGTTCGGCAAATCCCTGTGTTCAAAGGTGCCGCCAAAGGTGTTATTGCAATGCGTGTTGGAAAAGGAGATTTGGTGCTCGGTGCCACCCTCTCCGGAAGCGCGCGTGATGGGCTGGAGGTCGAAACAAGTCGTGGACGCCGTGAAATTGTGCGAACGACCAAGTTTGAAGTAACCAATCGGGGAAATAAAGGACGTCAGATTATCAAGCGTGGAACGCTGGCGAAAGTCATCGTCCAGCCTTTGGAAATAAAACTAAATGGGAAAGGGACGTAGTTTTTTCGATTGCTCCGTCTTTCAACCATTCTCAGCTCCACACTACGGATTGAATACCTGAACTATCATGGCGGAAGTGGCAAGCTATACTGGAAAAGACATTCAGGTCCTGGAAGGGCTGGAGCCTGTTCGGCGCCGTCCAGGCATGTATATCGGTGGTACCGGAAAACCAGGTTTGCATCACCTCCTCTGGGAGGTGGTAGACAATGCCGTCGATGAAGCCACCAATGGATTCGCTACCGGCATCGAGGTGGTTCTCCATAAAGACGGGTCCAGCATCACGGTGAGCGATAACGGGCGGGGCATTCCGGTGGACAAACACCCCGTAAAAAAAATCTCCACCTTGGAAGTTATACTCACCACCCTCCATGCTGGCGGCAAGTTCGACAGTTCAAATTACATCACGTCGGGGGGGCTTCATGGAGTGGGGTCCTCGGTGGTTAATGCCTTGTCGGAGGAATTGGTCGCAACGGTCAAACGTGATGGGAAAGAGTACCAACAGCGGTATGCTTGTGGAATTCCTAAATCCCGACTGAAAGTAACCAGCCGCAACGCCCGGGGAACGGGGACGACCATTTTTTTCAGGCCGGATGCTGATATCTTTGAAACCGTTAAGTTTGATGCCGACCTCATTCGCGAGCAACTGGAGGTGAAGACCTACCTGAATCGAAACCTGAAGATTGTTTTTAAGGACGAAGTTTCAGGCAAACGGGATGAGTTTCAGCATGCGGGAGGGATTTCCGAATTTCTGGACGAAACGGTGAAGCAGGCCGAGACCCGTCGAGTGCACGAAGACGGGTTTATGCTCGCACAGGAAAAGTTAGAGGATGGCGTTCGGATTGAGGTCGCTCTTTTGTGGACCGAAGCCCCCCGTGAGACCGTCCGAAGTTACGTAAATGGCATCCCAACTCGGGATGGCGGTACGCATGAGCAAGGGTTTAAAGATGCGGTGCGGAGTGCGGTGCGATCTTATATGGACACCCACGAGTTACTCCCAAAGAAGCTCGACATCAGCGCGGACGATATTCGTGAAGGAATTTTTGCCATCATCAACCTGTTTATGGTCGACCCTCAATTTCAGGGGCAAACCAAGGAAAAGCTAAACAATCCCCAGGCACGTTCCCACATTGCCGGAGCGTTGCGGCTGGAACTAGAGCAATGGCTCATTAATCACCCAACAACCGGCGACGCCATTGCGGCACGGGTCATTCAGGCAGCACGGGCGCGGCAAGCGAGCCGGGCAGCCATCCGTGCCGTACGACGTAAAGCGAGCATTAGCCATCGTCTCAACCTCCCCGGAAAATTAGCCGATTGCTCGTCGACCGACCCGTCTGAATGCGAGCTTTTTATAGTTGAAGGCGACTCGGCAGGTGGGTCAGCAAAGCAAGGGCGGGATCGCAAATATCAGGCGGTGTTGCCCTTGCGCGGAAAAGTGTTGAATGCAGAGCAGGCGTCGCTCAAAAAGGTTGCTGACAATAAAGAGCTCTCCAACGTCGTCCAGGCATTGGGTTGTGGGCTCGGCGACCATATTGATCTCAACCGGCTTCGCTATCACAAAATTATTTTGCTGATGGATGCTGATTCCGATGGGCATCACATTGCAACGCTGTTGCTTACGTTTCTTTATCGATACATGAAGCCACTCATCAATGAGGGATTTGTGTATATCGCACAGCCCCCCCTGTATCGACTCGACGCAGGGAAAGAGACGTACTGGGCGCTTGATGAAGGGGACAAAGACCGGATCGTCAAATCAATAAAGCGCAAACGCAGCAATGCACGAATTGAATTACAGCGCTTCAAAGGGCTAGGGGAGATGATGCCAAAAACATTAAAAGCAACCACCCTGGATCCACGGCATCGCCGGCTTTTGCAGGTTACCATTCCTAAAGGGGAGCAGGCTAAAACTGAAAATGTGATTCGGGAATTGATGGGCCGGGATGCGTCAGCACGATATACGTTTATTATGCAACATGCGGCTGAAGTAGAGATGCTGGATGTCTAACACTCGCGTCACGAAGCTGTTAACTCTGTCACTTTGAGAGAAAATGGGTACAAGTTGTTATATCTGGAGACAAAATGTAATACTGAATTAACGTTCATTCTTAAGTTGAAATACAAAATGAAATGGGATGCTTCTTTTTTTCCAACCCCTTGATTTCTATCGATATTTTGCCGAAACATTACGTACTTTAGAATAGAATATTTTTGGCTCAAAACCACACAGATGTTGGAAGCCTACATTAATGCCTCAATGCAGTTGGCTCGCTTCGAAGCGTTGCTTGATGGCGCGAGCTACTACGGGAGTATCCCTGGGCTTCGTGGAGTCTGGGCTAACGCAGAAACGTTAGAGGCTTGCAATAGGGAGTTGCAAAAGGTGTTGGAGGCGTGGGTATTAATTGGCTTGGAACAAGGACGGAGCATTCCCCCGGTAGGTGGTATCGTTCTTCATCACGTGTAATTAATTCTCGTAGCCTCTCCCTAGCTTTCCTGATTTCTGCCCTTTTGCTTCTCATGGGCAAATAATTACCACCTCAATGCTTATCTCACGGAAGAGGGCCTAATGTTTTTCAAGGAAAGCACAGCCGTTCCTCCAAGTATTAAAAGGGTGCCGACCACACCTAAGAGGTCAGGGGTTTCAGCAAAAAACACGACGCCCCAGAATGCCGCGAAGACAATTTGCAGATAGCTGATGGACATTGCCCGCCCCGCGCGTTCACGATGAAGTCCCTTCGTTAAATAGACTTGCCCAAATTGCGTCGTAATGCCGATTGCTAAAAGCAATAGCCACTCCGTTGGAGTCGGCCACATCCCTTCAGCAATAACCAGTGGGAGGGATGCAGGGGTTGCAACCAAAGGAAAGTAGAGTACTACCACCAGATGGTGCTCCGTCTCCCTAAGTTTTCTGACGAGGGTATAGGCTACAGCAGCAAACAGGGCACCTAGGAGTGCCATGAGGACAGCGAACGGATCGAGCGAGGCGACGGGAGCGAAAAGGAAAAAGGATGGCTTCGCAACAAATAGAATTCCCAGCACACTGAGGACCAGTCCAAGCCATTCCTTTCTCCGCATGGCTTCATTCAAAAAAATTCCGGCCAACAAAGCTGTGAAGAGTGGATTTGTGTACTGTAAAACGGTGGCATCTGCGAGGGGGAGGTGGGTAAACGCATAAAACAAACAGAGAAGCCCCAGAAACCCGAAAAAACCGCGCGCTAGCAGCAGCCTTCGTTGATGGCCCCACGGGGAGATCTTATGTCGGCGGAGTAAAACAAAAGTGAGGATTAAACCGATTACACTACGTGCGAGAACCAATTCTGATGTCGGAAGGCGTTGCCCTGCAATCTTGACCAGCAAACTCATAATGCTAAAAAAGAAGGCCGCATAGACCATATATCGAACACCAGAGCCCTTTTGTTCATGCATACTCATTTAAATGAAAAAAACCGCGACCCTTCTGGATACGCGGTGCAGGTTGGTAAGGCAAAAACCAGTCTCGCCCGTCGGTGCGAAACCGTTTAAAAGGGAGGAAGCCAATTTGAATGGGGCTGCTCCTGAACCGGGATTATAAAATAGTGATGGTATTAAAAAAATAGCGGTAGGCCCGGAGGGGCTCGAACCCCCGACCCGCTGATTAAGAGTCAGCTGCTCTGCCAACTGAGCTACGGGCCTGTATCATCGTCTGTCTATGCCTTGTTGACACGGAGGTTTCTTGGAGATTAAGCGCAGCAGAACGGCACCAGGAAATAGCCAACTGTATAATTTTGGTTGCTAAATAATTAGCATTTTGACTTGACAGCATCGTTGCATCAAGATATTTTCAATCAGTGTTAAAGAATTAACACTTTAGTGTAACCCTGCACGTTTTGTGTGCGTACGGCCCTGCATTCACCCGCCAAGAAATTGTATGTCGAAGCTATCCCATCAACAGTTAAGCCGCCGGGAGCGGCAAATAATGGACATCCTTTTCCGTGAAGGCGAAGCCACGGCAGCGGATGTGATGGACAATCTCCCGGAGGCCCCCAGTTATTCTGCTGTTCGAGCCCTGCTGCGCATCCTCGAAGAAAAAGGGCACGTTTCGCATCGGAAAGATGGCCCTCGGTACGTATATATGCCTACTATTTCCGTGGCGAAAGCCAGGAATAGTGCGTTGAGCCACATGTTATCAACGTTTTTTGAGGGGTCGGTGACCCAGGCCGTGGCTGCCCTTCTTGATATGCCTGAGCAAGACCTTTCCGATCCTGAGCTTCGTCGTCTTGCCCGTCTCATTGATCAGGCTCGCGACGAGGGGCGGTAATCATGGATTGGATTAATGCACTCGCCGAACCCCAAACGACGCGTCTCATACTTGAGATATTGTTAGATACGGTCCTCAAGGGTGCATTAATTCTTGCCCTGGCGGGGATTGTTACCACCCTGTTGCGCCGAGCATCTGCTGCAACACGCCACCTGGTATGGGGACTTGCCTTAGGTAGCCTTTTTGTGTTACCCCTCCTTTCCCTAGTATTACCCTCTTGGCAGGTACTTACCCTTCCTTCGTTGCCTGTGCAGTTCGAGCATGTCGCAACAGAAGTCCCTGAAATACTCAAAGTACCTTATTTCGCAGATGCTCCGCAGTCTGATGCTGAGGCCCTGGCTCCCACTGGAGCGGAACCGGCTCAAACGCATCCTCCGCAAATAGAAGAGGGGTCCTTTCCTGAATCCGAAGTTGCGACCGGAAACGGCGTTTGGGAGGCCTTTATTTCTTTGTATGCGGCCATGCGCCAGGCTCATTGGACCCAGTGGTTGATTGGATTATGGATGCTCGGAATCGGCGTTTGTATTCTGCGCTTTGTGATGGGAGGAATTGGAGTAAGGCTCTTACGACGTGGGGCGCGACCCATTCATGACCTCGAGTGGCTTGATCTCGCTGATGAAGTTGGGGACCGACTTTACCTCCGCCGACCTGTACGGCTCATTCAAAGTGCACGGACTGCCATGCCTATGACCTGGGGTTTTTGGCGGCCGGTGGTGCTGTTGCCGTCCAGTGCAAATTCGTGGTCAGAGACCCGCCGTCGTTGTGTTTTGACCCACGAATTTGCTCACATCAAAAGAGGCGATTGTCTGTCTCAAGCATTTGCTCAACTGATTTGTGCTTTACATTGGTTTCATCCGTTGGCTTGGGTGGCAGCCCGGCAGATGAGGGTGGAACGTGAAGTTGCATGTGATGATTTTGTCTTGAATGGGGGGACGCGCCCGTCGGATTATGCGACACACCTTATTGAAATCGCACGATCAACGCGGGTAACGTTTGTTTCTCCCCTCAGTGCTGTCTCCATGGCGAGGCCGTCGCAACTAGAAGGACGGGTGTTATCGATCCTCGATCCCAAACGACGACGCCGTGCGTTAGGACGGGCGACTATGGTTGTTGCTTCAGTCTTAACGGTAGCCCTTGTGCTTCCCCTTGCAGCACTTCAGCCTTCTGATGGCATGCCTGTGGACGTAGCTGATCCTGAGGAAACATGGGATGCGGAGCCACAGGTTGAGGCCATTCCCGTTCCGCTGGACCCAGCGTATGAGTCCGGGGCCCGATCCCTAGCCCCCCGAAGAAATGGAGTGTATACGTGGACAGGAAAGGTGCAGCCGGGAGATCAGGTTGAAATTGCGGCTGTGAGTGGAAATATCCATGTGGAACCTACTGACGCTCAATTCGCAGAGGTTATCGCCAAAAGTACCGACCCTAAAGGAGCTTCTCAGGTTCAGGTTCGTCAACATGAGAACGTGTTACTCGTGTGTCTACCGGGCGCACCCGATGTGGCTTGCTCATCAGAGTTTGAGGCAGGGGACGCGAACGGGGCCGTAGTCGACTTGTTGGTACGACTGCCTCAAGGTGTCCATTTGAAAGCCCGGACGGTTCAGGGAGACATCTCGGCAAAAGGGCTATCTGGCATCGTCACGGCAGAATCCGTTATGGGCGACATTGATGTGGAGACGTCTGCATACGCAGAGGCCCACACCGTTCAAGGAGATGTCCAGGCCAAAATGGGCACGACCAATTGGTTGGGGACCTTGACCCTGAAGACTGAACAAGGGGCGGTGTCCGTCCTGTTGCCTGAGCAATCCAGTGTAGAGGTATCTGCGAAGGTCCGCAATGGTGTGGTACAGGCGCCGGCGACGTTTGAAGAAGAAGCGTGGGGGGAAGGAGGTGCAAAATGGGGTGTACTTGGTGAAGGAGGCCGATCGTTGCTCGTTTATTCCAATGAGGGCTCCGTTAATGTTATAAATGAGCAAGCCTTCGCGTTTGTACCACCTCCCAACATGAGTTCGGACTGGGTCGCCGCCTTGCAACACGCAGAAGAAGATCAACGCCTTAAACTTCTATCGTTGCTGAAAAGGGAAGACGGGGACGATGCCAGGTGGATTCGCACCCATCTCCTGCTTCATGATCCAAGTCCCGAAGTACGCGCAACAGCAGCTTGGTTGATCGGAGAAGAACAATCTGCTCAGGCTGTTTCTGCTCTGGTACAGTCGCTCACCGATTCACACGAAGAAGTGCGAATGCGGGCAGCATGGGCATTGGGTGAAGTGGGCGATTCAAGGGCCCTATCAGGCTTATTCAGCCAGCTTCAGCACGAGCCAAACGCAGATGTACGGGCAAAAATGGTTTGGGCGTTAGGAGAGATTGGCAATGTCGCTTCCGTGGAAATTTTGTCGCACAGCCTTCAAGATCAAAATGATGAAGTGCGCCGCATGGCCACCTGGTCGCTACGGGAATTGAACGACGCGACCAGTGTGCCGTCATTAATAAGCGCTCTTGAAGATCGTGATGAGCGTGTTCGTGCCTTAGCCGTGGATGCGTTAGCCAACTGGTCCGATCCGCGGGCAACAGACGCCCTTAGCCATATTGCCAGGAGTGATCCGAGTACAGAATTACAACGCAAAGCGAAGGAGGTGCTAAAACAGTATCCGGATCAGGATATGACTGGTTTCGAATTTGAAATTGCTGAATTGAATGAGTCCAACCAAAACGACCAATTCGTTGAACGCCGCCCAGAACGCGCTGTCCGCTCGACCCGGTCTATCTCTTCCGAACGAGAAGAAATTTCTGATGGGGCCGCCGTTCATATTGAATTTGGAGGTATGGAAGTAGACTTAAATCCTCAGATGTTGCGCCGTTTCGCAGACTGGGCACAAAATGCGGATTTTGATATTGACCTAGATACAGAAGAAGTACAATACCTGGTAGGGCGTGTTGCTTCACTCTCTGGGCAAGAAATTTCGTTGAACGCGAGTATGGAGTATAAAAACCGACTTCACGCGTTAGAACTAGTCGATGTTTATGATGAAGGGCTGGCGTTCGCACAAACTGTTGGGATTCAAACATCGTTTATCCGAAAAGCGCAGGCTCTTCGGTGTGACATTACTTTAGATGAAGTAATACGTTTACGTCTCAGTGGCGTCGAAGAATCGTTTTTACGTTCCCTTGCTACTGCTAATTTTATTGAGCTCAATGTTGAGCAAATTATCGCTTTACGAGCCCAGGAGGTGTCAGAGGGGTATATCCGGGCGCTGGCCTCTCTTGGATATGATGACATCCACCCCGATGAAGTGATTGCACTACACGAGCACGGTATTGATGGTGCCTTCATTCGTGAAATGGGTTCCGCCGGGTATCGGGCCTTGTGTCCTGACGAATTGATTCAGCTTCACGCACATGAAATCACCAAGTCGTTTGTGAAAAAACACTGGGTGCGAGCAAATGTCCCTCCCTCCGTTGACCTGATCATCGAGAAGAAAATCGAAGAGGATTCTGCCTCCTTGTATTCGATTTCCCCATCGCGGTAATCATTAAACATATGATTGACATGCAGCCTTTGCGTTTAAATAATATTAGCTCTGAGGACCTCGCCGAACTTGAACGCTTGTACGATTCCACCCGGGATGTGCGGGTTCGAACGCGCGCACAAATGATCCTACTGGCAGCCGAGCAACGCCTCACGGCTCCTCAAATAGCCACCATCGTGCGCCGTGATCGACAAACCGTTCGTCGCTGGCTCAAGCGATATCAGTCCGATGGCGTAGCGGGATTACAAGATGCCCCACGCAGTGGTGCCCCCGGGAAAGTGACCGCTTCCTATCAGCAGCAGTTGGTGCAACTGATGCAGAACCGACCTTCTAATTTGGGCCTTCCATTTGGAAGCTGGACCCTGAAACGCGTGGCCCGTTATATGGAAAAGAAGACCGGCATCAGAGTTTCGTATGAAACGGTTCGTCTCTACCTCAAAGACGCCGGCATCATATTAAATGGGTCCGTTTATGGGCAAAAGCAGGCCGGAAACAATGGCAAACGTACCATAAAACCCATGGCGTAAGGGCCTTCCTATTCGGACAGGGGGAGGGCCTCTGTTATGGCTTCGATCAGGCTATGGCGCGTAAAAGGTTTGCTCACATACCCATCGAAGCCCGCCTGTAAAAACCGCTCCCGATCCCCAGGCATCGCGTACGCAGTGAGGGCAAGTGCTGGGGTAGCATGGTATTGAGGGTGGGAACGCAGTAACCGGAGCAGATCTATGCCGGTTCGGTTTTCGCCAAGATTAATATCAAGAAGAAAAAGATCGACCGGGGTTTCTTCAGCAAGCAACAGTGCTTGGTCGACCTCCATTGCGAGATGAGGTGTATAGTTAGCGGAGAGCATATACCGGAGTAGGGTAAGGGTGTCCGGGTTATCTTCAACCGCTAAGATATGTATCATGCCGTTCACAGCTTCCATCTATCTAGCGCGATAAGGTCGTTGAGAAGCGATGCCGTGGAAATTGGGGAAAGCCGGTAGTGGGTCGCGGAAACGTATTGGGGATAGGAAATACGGGTTTCATGCTATCCTAATAATAACAAGTTTGTAGGCAGCCCGAAACTCCATTTTATGAACAAATGGAGGAGAGCCCCTTTTTGTTTCAGAAACGCATCCTAAGCTGTATTCGAAACTCCCTTACTCTGTTCCCATTAACCTCATCGAGGCCAGAACCGACCGAACGGGCATCCTCATACTGGGTAATGCCATATTTGGCCTGAAGAGAGATTTGAGCAGAAGGCAACCACCGAACAAGGACGTAAAAGCGTTGGCCTCGTCCAGAGAATGACGGAATAGAAAAAGTGTAAAGCAGGTCGTTCTCATAGGCGAAGACACGGGCGCCATACGACTCGGTATCAAAAAAGGCCAGCCGGGTGTCTACTTGCAAAGACTCAAGGGGAAGCCATCTAAATTCCTGAAAAAGGAGGGATCCGAAGGTGGTTTCACGGTCTGTTGATTCAAATCGAATACCCTCGAACCGTGTGCGAAGCCTAAGGGAGCGGCTGAACTGGTAGTCACCATGGAGGCGGAAGGATTGGCGCGTCTCCGGGGCCAAAGCGTCAAATTCACGTCCTCGCTCGTCACGGAATGGAGCTCCCGTTTCTTTGGTTTCTGACCGAAGCTGGGCATAAACAGAGATCCAACGACGAGGCCGATACTCCGAAAAAAAGAGAAGGTCATGGCCTGTACTGGGCAATGGGGCTCCAAACCTGGACCAGGGAAATCGGTATTGATCGGCATAGGCGGTAATAAGCCAGGACGGAGAAGGACGTAATCGCAGGCCCACATAAACCCCCGTTTCATTTTGTGTAGCCCCGTTCCGTTCTCCAAAAGCATAACCGTGTAAACTTACATAATCACGCGGATAGTGGCGGCCTTGCAGCAAAATGTCAGCCTCACGACCAAAACGGAGCATAACTCCTCCCGTACCGCCTAAAACCCCCGTGTTTGTGCGAGCAAGTTCACCAAAAAGAAGGGACTCCCCCCGAAACACCGTCGCAAAAACACTGGTCATGGAAGCGGAAGTGCCCGAGAATAAGAACTGTTGGTATCCTGCATCCCCCGGCTGGAAGGGGCGGTTGAAGGCGCTATGGTATTGGGTAATCCCAAACTTGGCGCTCCGGAACGTGTACTCAACGGCCCCTCCCAAGACATCTTCTTTGATGGCGTCTTTATCTTCGATCTCGGATGGGGTACGGTGAAGCCCACTTATACTCAACGAGGAGGCGTCAGAAAAAGGACTCGGGGTGTCTTGGTCTGTGGTGTCTGGAAGCAGCAAGTTGGCATCAAGTGACCGCCGAGAGACAAAGGCAGAAATCACAAGCTCCGGCGTTATAGAAATGGAAGAGGCAATGCCTCGAAAAAAAGCATTTTCATCTGTAGAACCATAGGGTGTTAACCCTTTCCCGAAGCGTACCAAAGGGCGAACAGGGTCGCGCCCTTTTCCGAATGAACTGTTTCGCCACAGCGCTACCCCTTGTCCAAAATTGGCGACGTAATCGCCGATGATTAAGGTACGCAACCGCCCCATATTCTGTACGGAAGCATGAGCCGTGATATGATCAAAACCGTAGGTTTGTGAAGCAGGTGTCCACGTAAATAATTCGCCTGGATCTTTTTCGAGGGTAAGATTAACACTGAAATGATTACGGACCCGGGCATTAAAACGTGAATAAACCCGGGTTGGTGACCCCGCATATGTTGTTCGCGTTGTATCCGAAGAATACCCTCGTCCTACATCAAGTCGGCGTGTCACTCGTTGGAGGAATTCAACACGCAAGTCGTTCCTAAAGGCTGCACGAGAGGGAAAAGAAGGAAAACGAGAAGGGTTTTCGCGAGCTATTTGTAAGCTGCCGCCTATGGTTAAATATGGACGCGCTTCGATATATACATCCTCCGTAATGCCCTCAACTGAGCGGATCTCGGGGAGCGAGTTAAAATCTCCGTAGGCGTCGCGAAATCGAACTAGCTCGTATGCCAGCAACGGACCAAACGCCGGGATCTGGGATAATTCGAAGGCGGTAGCCGAATTGATGTCGTGTGGGTTTGAGGAAAGCTCTTCTAGAAGCTCGGCTAATTGTTCGGCATCGCCCGCGATGTCCTCGAAATACTCAAGCAGTGCTTCCTGATCGGGAGGGGAAAGACTAGAATCTGGTACCTGCGCATAGAGATATACTGGCGACACCATCAGTACACAGCCCAGCGCGATCGGATAAAGCAGGCGAAGCACTACCATGTCATCCCAAATGCAATTGCGGGAGACCAGCCTAAATAGACATGTCGTTCGGCAGCCAGGTCTGCCACAATGCGCCCAACATGAAGTCCCACGCCTGTAGAAATACGGGCAGGAGCGGTAGTGGTACCTGCTCTAATTGACAACACCTTTACGGGTTGGGCTTCAATTCCTGCCCGAAGTGATAAAGGAAACCGCACATCCTTATAGACGTCCGTCACAACGCGTAGGGATGGAATAGGAGCATAGGCGATGCCTATGGCAAGGGTACGGGCTAATTCGTCCGCTGCAATGGAGGGCTGATGGAGATTTGTGGCATGAAACCCCAAATCAAACCCGGGTAGAACCTGAACGAGTCCGCCAATGCCAGCAGTTATGGTGTTACCAGATCCATATCCTGGAACCGAGACCTGGAGGTATTGAAACTTAATCCCAAGATTAAACTGACGGGTCGTCCCGAGGGAAAAACCACGGGCTCCTCCCCACTCAAACCGGGTTTCACGGTAGGCCTCATACCCAAATGTCCGTGCTCCTACGGCCATCGTCCCAACAGCAAAGGGATAAACCACATGCAATGCCCCAAGTTGTAAGGCCTCAAGACCAAATGCTTGGGTGGCAAAAAAACCAACATGCCGCTCTGACAAGGTTGCCCAAGAAGCGGGATTTGCATGTCCCCAACTTTCACCTGTGAGGGCAGTCCCAGCTCCGCCGAGTGCCGCCACACGTGCACCGCCCTCCATGGAGGTTTGTGCCTTCACTGAAGGACAGGCTAACAATAGGAGGAGGAACAGCCAGCGCATGGTCCAAATAGTCGAGTTGGGAAAAGAAAGTACGAGCCGAACCGGGCGAGAGCAAGGGTTCAATAGGAGAGAGGAGATAAGGGTAGTAAGGGTAGTGCCTGGAAACAGGGGAAATGACGCAGGGTACCAACCCGGCAATGAACATAGTAGACGGTTCTGAAAATGATTCATAATCTTAGGAAGACATCGGCCTTGCTCCTTTTTTTGGCGCTGGTAGCAGGATTTGAACCAACAGTGCTGCTCGCTCAAGAATTTAATTGCAGAGTGACTGTCAACTATCGCCAGCTAACGGGTTCCAGCTTTGATTTTTTGGGGGAGTTACAAGAGCGCATAGAGGATTATTTTAATGAGTACCAATGGACAGAAGACCGATACCTCCAAGAGGAACGGCTAGATTGTAATGTGCAGATTATTTTTCAGGAATCGCTGTCCCTTACTTCCTTTCGGGCCCAACTTATTGCTGAATTGCGGCGACCAATTTATGGAACCTCTCAGGCTTCAACGGTCGTCCGCCTGAATGACCAGAATTGGCAATTTCAATATGCCCAGGGCGATCCGCTGATTAATGACCCGGAGCAGTTTAACGCGTTCACGTCCGTCATGGATTTTTACGCCTATGTGCTTTTGGGGTACGACTATGACACTTTTGGCGAACTTGGAGGAGCCCCCCATTTTCGTCGCGCTCAGCGCATTGCTGAGTTGGCACAGGCCCAAGGGGCCATTGGATGGGATCAGATTGGTTCTGGACGGAGCCGCACAGAGCTGATCTCACAGTTGATGGACCCCCGATTTCAGCCGCTTCGGAAAGTGTATTTCGATTATCATTTCCATGGCCTGGATCATTTCATTTTGCGTCCCGATGAAGCACGCAACGTTGTGCTCGATGCCATAGGAGAGATTCAGTCCCTGTATGAACTGGTAGCGCGGCAATATGCCATTGATTTGTTTTTTGATACTAAATACCAAGAATTGGCCGCAGTTTTCGATCGCTCGAATATGCGAAATACAGCTTATCAGATTCTAAGTGAGCTCGATCCTTCTCACCTCACTCAGTACAACTCACTGATTGATTAGGTGTCAATAATATCGTTCAAGCCGCTCTGGGCCAGTGAGATGGGGCTCCTTGCGCACCCAATAAGAAGGGGCGGAAGAATCTAAGCGACGATGCAGGAGGTCTTTTCCGAAGAGACGGAGCAGTAATCCAATAGGTAAAACAGTGAGGAAAAAGACCAGCGTCAGGATCACGCGCGTCATAACAAATCCCAACACGACGGCCAGTCCCATCCAGACGCGATAAAGAGGAAGCAGCAGGCGGGGCAGGATTAATCCAAACAGGACCAATGCCCCGCCCAGCCCCGAGAGGAAATATTCTGCTGTTCCGGCCTCCCATGCATGTTGCCACCAAAGATAGGCGGCAATACCCAAAAGAATTGCGCCTACCAAAAGCCCGAATGATCGAAGGGCTTTTTTGCTTGTATCGACGTGTTTTATTTCTTCCCAGAGGGCGCTCATAGTTCTGAATAACCTCTAAAATGACGGATCTGAATATACAACCTCTGGTTCCACAATCCACCAATCACTAGCGTGATAATTTGATTCAACGAGGATTATCGATGCATTTTACTGATCCAGAAACAATGCAACAAGGGCGGTCCGTTGCTCGCCAAATAGAACGCCTCAAGGCTCTTGAGTACGGGAATGATGGAGTCATAGAGATGATTATTTCTAAGCCTGCACCTGGTGTCCACCTTCTCATTCAAGAAGCCACCTTGGTTCCAGGTATTGGTTTAAAGGGCGACCATGCCCGCAAATCATGGTACAAAGGCGCCGTGGTGCCCGGGCGTGAAGTCTCGGCCGTGAGTTTGGAGGTCCTGCACCTGTTAGATGTTGACCCATCAGTCGTTGGGGACAATTTAGTCACGAGAGGGATCGACCTACGGGGCCTTGCCGCGGGAACGCAGTTTCGTGTAGGAGAGGCGATTTTGGAAAGAAGCAACGTGCCCCACCGCCCCTGTTTGTTGTTTAAAGAACGTACGAATCCTACGGCATTTAAAGTGGCCGCACAGGGGTACAGGGGAGCGCTTTTTATTGTGAAACGTGGTGGAATCGTCAAAACTGGGGACGCAATACAAATTGAAAATGAGTGATGCTTGCTAATATCAATCCCGAAAGATCAGTGTGTTTAGTTTAAAGAGGTATCATTCAGAACTTGTTGTGGGATCTCAACAGGGTGGATAGAGATGCTGAATGAACTTGTGTTAAGTGCGGTATATGGTTCATAATGACATTATTCCACCTTTTCTCGGAATTTGAATAAAACGAAACCCTCGGCTTTACTATTCATTTATCGGCAACCTCCCACCAATCAGCCAAAAAAATGTCCGCGTTTTTGAAGGGGATTCCTGTTGTGCTTCTAGTTGTATTTGGCATTAGCGCATGCCAAAGCAACGAGCAGGGTACTTCAACCGATTCTGCCACCACTGCTGAGATGACCCAATTGGGTGAGCAGGTGTATCGTACATATTGTGGGACGTGTCACCAAGCCGATGGGCAGGGTATTCCCGGTGCGTTTCCTCCGCTCGCCGAGACGGAATGGGTTAATGGAGACAAAGGTCGACTGATTCGCCTGGTGCTAAACGGCATGCAGGGACCGATCTCAGTAAATGGCAGTGAATACAATAACATGATGACGCCCCATAATTTTTTATCGGACGAACAAGTAGCGGCCGTTCTTTCCTATGTCCGTAATAATTTTGGAAACAAGGCAGAAGTGGTTCGCACCGAAGAGGTTACAAAAGTACGAGAAGCCACGAACAAGGAAGGGATGTGGGATGCTTCTGAACTCGAATCAATGACGGGCATTCCCGACTAAAGGATTCTAATTGAGTGAACTATTGGGGGGCAAAGCAAAAACGTCAGGGGTATCCAACAAGTAGGGGGGACGTATCTCAAGCGGTGAGGGCGTGCCAAGGATGAGTGGCGGGCGAATAGGCATCCGTACGTTTCCTCGTACGGCTGTGGCTGCTTCTGATAGTTGTTTCCAGGAGGCCCAACTCCAGAGGGCATGATGGGTAGAAATTATGTCCAACTGCATGAGCCTAAAGGAGGAAGGCGTTTCATTGGCCATTGCTTCAAACCGTGTCTTTAATGTCGTAAGCTCTCTCTGATTTGATGCGGTAAACCCAAAATGTTCAATGTCGCGAACGAGATCTGCATAGTCCAAATCTGCCTTCGTAATCTCGGTCGGCTGAGGCAGCCCATACGTCCCGGCATCAAAACGCACCGTTGCACGGGTATTCAGGATGTCCATTTCTAACGCAGGCAATACTTCGCTTGCCCCCAACGGAAGAAAAAAGCGAACGGGAGACCCATTCTGCTCGGGGCGTAGGATGACATTTCCTTGCGCAGGCACCTTGCCATCAGCAGGAGTCGCCTCGGGGAGGTTAAAATGAGGGTTTAGTTTACTGAATTTCGCATACGGGGAAAGCACATCCGAGTCAGGGCCCCAGTACAGCCCCGCTGCCTCTAGTCGTTCAAGAAGGTCAATTAAAAAAACTTGTTTTCCATGCGCCAACTGTACCCGCTCGCCAACAAAGGTTTTAGAGGGATCAATAGGAATTTGGTCTGTGGCGAGTAAGGCTCCGTAGCCTGAAGGAATATAGGCGCGTGAATAGGAACGGTAACTGGTTTCCTCAGATACCAACTCGTACCCTTCCGTCAGCCCCCACATAAAGGCGTCCATGACCGTTGCGCCGGTCCTTAGTTCAGAGGTGCCCTGCGTGAGGTAAAGTTGGTAGATACTAAACAGGTTAGCGGGACCAGAGTGGTACGCAGAAATACCCGGGACCTCATGCCCAACGGCGTTGATGTACCCTTTTAATAGGGCAAAGGCGGGCTCCATGGTGAGGAGAGGGTGCCATTCTTCAAAAACATCCACCTTGTTGCCATAAGTCGTAGGGAGCTCATATTGCTTGATGGCCCGCTCCCGCAGAATATAGGGCATCATTTGATAGCGACTTCTTGCACCAACGGAAGAAACCAGGCGGTCATCATTAAACGTCTCAACGGTTCCAATCTCTGTAGCCAACAAGCTTAACCCGAGATAGCGGGCGAGACGGACTTCATAATCGATAAAAGGTGCTTCTCTACGGCGTGCTTCCAAAACCTGATTACGACGACCCCATCGGACAGAAATATACTCTCGAGGGATTCCCCGTTGGCGATACTTGTCCACCAACCGGCTCGTTTCTTCACGTCTGATCTTGTCAATTTCAACCCAGTCTGCATGCCCGGTAAGCGCATATGCCATGCGGGCGCTATCGAGGACAGCCAACTCAAGGATGTTTTGGGTCCGATTGTCGGTTACGCGGAGGGTGAAGTTGTCATCGTGCCCCTGGCGAATCGCATACTGACTCAGCAGGTCGCGAAATGCTGGAAGGAGGGAGGCAGAGGGAAGTGCGGGTGGAACATCCACAAGGGGGATTCCAAAATAGGGACGATATAGATAATCGGGATGGCGGGGGTGCTCCGTAAAAGTATAGGCAACAAGGGGAGCGGGGAAAAAGGAAGAGGGCAGAACCGCGTGCCGGGTGGGCGTGTAGGGTTGCGAAAGGGAATCGGGGCGCCCGTCCGCAAACGAATCCAGATAATTGGTAACACCTAAAACCAGGAGCAAACAGAACGCAGTACCACCCAACATCAAGAAGCGATGACGGGTTAGGTACCGTTGGAAA
>JAUIDY010000043.1 GCA_030428385.1 Rhodothermia bacterium
CCGTAAGCTTGAACTGCGTCGAGAACGGTTAGAGCAACTGCAACAGGAACTGAATGAGCAGCGGGATCAGATTGAGACTCGCGAACAGGCCCGGCAGGAAATATTGGAACGACGCCTACGGGAACTGTTGGGAGAACCCGATGAACTCAAATGGTAACCCCACCCCTTCTTTTTGAAACAAAAAAGCCCAGGTCAGTACGAATGATCGGGGCTTTTTTTTGGGAAGGGAGGTTAATTCTAGGCCCACTTTGCCCGATCCAAAACACGAGAGGCGAGAATTGGACTCCTGCTTGTGCTGTGGTGCGATTTTTGCAGGTAATCATAAACTCTCCCTTCTCCATTCATCGTTAGTTGAAGTAGTCCACGCATGAATCGTATCCGTTTACTACCGAGTCCGGTTTTTTCGGTGTGGTTTTTTGTCCTCTTGGTCAGCGGGCCTCTGTTTCTTCATTCTGCGGCAGCCGACCCCATCGTCGAAAGCATTTCCTTCGAAACCGCCGCTGATGGATTTGCGGTTCGTATTCACGCTAACGAACCGCTGGCGGCCTACAGCGAGCCGCGCTTGCTGGGTCAAAAATTGGAACTACTGGTTTTTAACGCCGCCCTGTCCCCTGATTTTCATCGAGCCACTCCCGCAGGTCCTATCCAGGGTTTCACGGTGGTTCCAGAGGGAGAACATCTGATTTTTCAGTTTCAACTCAATACGTCCGCTGGCATCAAAGCGCGTGCGCGTCGGGATTACCGGACCGATGATTTACTGCTGGGGCTCTCGTATCGCGACAACGTCCCGGTCCGTACGGTGCGTAATGATGCCCCGGTGGTTACGTCCCAAGTCGGTAACCTGGGAGATGCGCGGCAGCGCTGGAAGCTCGACACCATCGTGATAGATGCCGGACACGGGGGAGAGGATCACGGGGCAATTGGGCACAATGGCTTACGCGAGAAAGATGTCAACCTCGCTGTTGCCATGCGGCTCGGGCGTATGCTGGAGCAGGAACTCGGCGTTCATGTGGTATACACACGTGATTCGGATTTCTTCGTCACGTTGCGGAACCGTGGGAAAATTGCCAACCGCGTAGGCGGCAAGCTCTTTGTGTCGATCCATTCCAACGCCTCGACCAACCGGCGGGCGTATGGAACCGAGACCTACTTTTTGGGACTGGGCAAAAGTGACGCCGCCCGGCAGGTGATGGAGCGTGAAAACGCCGTGGTCAAGATGGAGGCGAATCCCGAATTGTATGAGGAGTTCAGTGAGCAGGCGCTGATTCTGCAAACCCTGACCCAGAGTGCGTACCTCCGAAACAGCGAACAACTGGCTGGGCTCATCGAGCATCAATTCTCGACACAGGTGGGGCGTACGAGTCGCGGCGTGAAGCAGGCCCGCTTTTATGTATTATGGGGCGCTTCCATGCCGGCTGTCCTTGTTGAACTCGGGTTTGTGACAAATCCGCAAGAGGCTGCATTTCTTGCCTCGGAAAACGGGCAAGATTATATGGCAGCATCTATCTTTAACGCCATCAGCGCCTTCAAGACCCGGTACGAAAAAGGCCTCGATTATGTAGAGGCCGACTAGCAGGGTGCCATCCTTTGGCAGGCGTCGAAACCAACTCACCTTGCTCCTGCCTGTATGGATTTACGCACTGAACTTGCTGCTCGTGTTCGAACAATTCCAGATTTCCCCAAACCAGGGATTTCGTTTAAGGACATCACCCCGCTCCTGGGTGACCCGGTCATGTTAAGGTATGCCGTGGATGCACTGGCGTGGCCTTTTCTCCATGACCGTATCTCCAAGGTTGTGGGCATCGAGTCGCGGGGATTTATTCTAGGTGCCATGCTGGCTCAACGTCTGGGCGCAGGGTTCGTCCCTGTTCGGAAGCCCGGAAAACTGCCCTTTACGTCGGTCAAAGAAGAATATGCGCTCGAATATGGGACCGATGTCATCGAGATGCACGTTGATGCTGTAGCCTCGCACGATCGTATTTTGATTCACGATGACGTGATTGCCACAGGGGGAACGGCGGAAGCCACACACCGCCTGATTCAGCGAATTGGGGGCGAGGTGATTGGGTATGCGTTTCTTGCAGAACTCGAATTTCTCAACGGTAGAGAGAAATTGGATCCTGCCTTACGCATCCATTCCGTCCTCGATTTTTAGTCGTCGGGGAACGCAAATCACCTTGGTTTTCTACCTGCCCTTGCCGTAACGTGTGCGAATAAGTCTTTCCCGTTACATCAACTCAGTAAATACATATGCGTCGAGAATTAACCCCAGCCATCCGCTCTCAGAAACGACTTGCCCTTTTGGTTTTGGTGGTGGTTGTGATGACCAGTACCTGGCTTGCCGGTTGCGACACCGTGGGCGATGGGACTGGAGAAAACATCATCCTCCCAACAAAAGAAGTGACGTTCCGCTATCGGTTTGAAACAACCATGGCGCAAGGAAACTCATTAACGGCGTCTGCTGACGAAACCTTTAGTCTGGACAACATCATCACGGAGGGTTTTTCTCGATCAGATGTGGTCCGTGTGGATGTGATCTCCGTCGAACTGGAACGGATTCAGCCGACAAATCAGTTTTTGAACGATTTCCTAACGCGGGCGAACTTCAACATGATCTCCAACAATGGGAGTGAACAGACCGTCGCGGCGGTAGGATCGTTTAGTGCAACCCGTAGTGCTGAACTGAACGTTTCCGCAGGAGATGTGACAGCTATTACAACCGGGCGAGACTTTACGAGCGAGTTGGAGATGTCGGTTCAGCAGATGACGTTCGACGAATACGTCATTGAAGTGACGGCTGAACTGCGGATCGAAGTGGCGGATATTTAGCAGCGGTTAAAAACGCACGGCAATGCACGAGATTTCCACCCGGGCGTTGCGAGGAAGTGCTGCAACCTGAATGGCTTCGCGGGCGGGCGGGGATTCGTTAAAGTACCGGGAGTAGATCTCATTAACCTGCGCGTAATCGTTAATGTCCGACAGGAAAACCGTACATTGAACGACATTGATGTAGGTCATCCCTGCCGCTTGCAGAACCCTCCCGATGTTTTCCAATACCTGTTCCGTTTCGGCCTCCAGGCTTTCCGTTACGAGGCTGCCCGTCTTCGGATTGATACCAATCTGTCCGGAGCAATACAGGGTATCGCCTGCCAGGATTCCTTGGTTATACGGGCCAATGGCTGCAGGAGCAAGGGGCGTTTTTATAACGGTGCGCATAGTAGGTACTGACATACGAACAAGTGGGAACTCAACTCGACCTAACTTGCCACTTGACATCTCGGAACTCAAACGAAAAATGATCTAAGACGTGGATTTGGGATTACAGGGTAAGGTGGCTCTGGTTGCTGGAGCTAGTAGTGGCTTGGGGCTCGCCGTGGCCCAACGGTTGGTCCGTGAAGGATGCCAGGTCGCACTGCTCTCACGAAATGAAAGCCGTATTGAACAGGCTGCCCAACAGGTTAGAGAGGCGACGGGAGGCAAGCCGCGGGCAGTCCTTCCGCTTGTTGCCGACGTGACAGATGAAGAGGCGATAATCGTTGCTTGCCAAGAGACGGTCGCCTATTTCGGAGGCTTGCATATTCTTGTTACCAACGCGGGAGGACCACCTGCTGGATACATTGCAGATTTTGATGCAGATGCCTGGCGGAAAGCCCTAGAATTGAACCTGCTGAGCACCATCAATTTGTGTCGACATGCGGTACCTCACTTGCGGAAGGCGGCTCAGGAAGGCCTGGCACGGATCATAATGATCACGTCCATATCTGCCAAACAGCCGATCCCCAACCTCTACCTATCGAATACAGCACGCGCCGGGGTGCAGGGCTTTGCGAAGAGTTTAGCGGAAGAGTTAGGTCCTGAAGGAATAACGGTTAACACCGTGCTTCCCGGTTTTACACGGACAAAGCGGCTTCAAGAATTAGCCCTCTCGGCCCACGAACGAACAGGCCAACCGATTGAAGAGATTGAAGCGGGGTGGGCCGATGCCTGTGCATTAAAACGCATTGGAACCCCCGACGAGTTTGCAGCAACCGTGGCTTTTTTGGCGAGTCAGTGGGGGGGGTACATCTCCGGCGTGGGGCTACCCATTGATGGAGGCCGCTCAAAACACTTGCTCTGATTAAACACAGGCGCGTGGTCGCCCTTGTGAACGGCATCAGGATGTTCAGGTCGTCTCGTCGTCTGCTTCGGCTACCAACGCTTCTTCTTGTTCTTCGGGGACGTCGGAGTTCTCCTCAGACGCGGCTTCCGGTTTTGGTTTTTCTTCTACCTCCTCCGATGCTGCTTCGGTTTCAGGTTCACTAGCTTCCCCATTGGTGGAAGCCGCCTTGCTTTTAGTAGTTGCCTTTTTCTTTGGTTTCTTGGGAGCCTCTTCCTCAACAGCTTCAGCCGTTGTTTCTGGCAAATCCTCCTCATCGCCACGAGACTTACGAAGGATTTTAAGCAATTCGGCCCGGTCACCGTCGCCCATAATGGACCCCGGATCTTCGCCAGGGTCAGAAGCCGCAGGAGCAGGAGAGCTTACCAGAAGCTTGGGCGTTGGCTTCATCAAGTCCCGAGGATCGTATTGGGTTTCGTTCTCAATTTCAGGGATAATGGCCCCCGATTCCATAAACTTAACCGCCGCATCAATCACCCCTCGGCGCATCAACTCAGCCTGCTCGCGGCCATATTTCTTGTTCTTAGCCGCTTCCTGAATCTCTTCCAGAATGGGTAATTCTTTCGAGACAATGTCAATTCGCTGGGCAGGCTGTTCCGTGCGGTGAAAAATGACACGATCCCACAGGTCCAACACAACCCGTTTTAAGCGTTCGATGGCCGGGGCCGCGCCTACAAATTCAAACGATTTGTCTTCACCCGAATCACAGGTCACCACACTTAACCGTTCTTCCCCGACCCCTTCTAGTTCTGCACAAACGCCATACAATTTATCCACGCTCTGGAGGACCTTGGTCAGCCGCTCGGGGCTGGAAAACAGGTCATCTTCTTCAATCACCACAACCGTGACAACCTGATTAGCGCCGTACCGCTTCTCCAGCGACTTCACCCGGTCTGCTGCATTTTTCTCAAATAACGAGGCAATTTTGGGGAGGTAATGCTTAACAATGAGTGACCGGCTCTGAAGTGTCTGAATATAACTTCGATATTCTGGTGCATTGGTGGTAAGGCCCATCACCAGCTTGCTCCACCGCGCCGGATCTTCCAAATCATCCAGGCCAAAGAGCCGGGTTAATTGCTTGGCCGTACCGCTGAAATGTTGGGCATGCAGCGAATACGCATTGAGTGCCTTGAGCACCATAGGAACCAGGACGGTTGCTGGATCCTTCCCCTTGGGGTTTAGAATCTCGCCAAACGATTCAATCATGGTACTCGCTTCAAAGGCATCCTGAATCTGTCGAACACCATCAAGCAGCTCAATACGTCTCATGTTTACATCGGGGGAAGTGAGCGGGGTGAAAAATGCATAGTTGAGATCCTGCTAAATCTACAAACTCGCTACAGAAACTACCATCCAGTATCGGCTCAAAATAATGGAATCCTTTAATTAAAAGCGGGAATAAGGAAGCGCTTTCCAAAAATTGATGGCGCACACCGCAGTACTTCTTTGTGATTTGTGGGTTTAGAGAATGGAACGGAGGGCATCAGCCCCCGTTGAAAGCGCGTTTTTTAGCATCCGGTTTGGGTATATGAGTACGCGTGGTCGTGTGTTGGTCGCCATGAGCGGCGGCGTTGATTCTTCTGTGACAGCAGCGCTTCTTCGGGAAGAAGGTTACGACGTGGTGGGTATCACCATGAAAACCTGGGACTATACGGGAAGCGGGGGACGTTCGGGAAAAGAGGTCGGCTGTTGTTCACTCGAATCGATGAATGACGCCCGGAGCATTGCCCTTACCTTCGAATTCCCTCATTTTATCGTAGACATTCGGGAGGAATTTGGTGATTGGGTGATTGAACGGTTTACGGAAGAATATCTCGCTGGCCGTACGCCCAACCCCTGTGTGCTGTGCAACACCCACATCAAATGGGCAGCCCTGCTGCGGCGTGCCGATGATCTCGACTGCGAGTTTATCGCCACGGGGCACTATGCGCAAGTGCGGCGCGATGAGGAACTGGGGCGCTACGTTTTATCGAAGGGACTTGACACCCGTAAGGATCAGAGTTATGCCTTATGGGGGCTTCCTCAGGAACACCTCGCCCGGTCGATTTTCCCCCTCGGCACGTTCACCAAACCCGAGATTCGGCAAATGGCTGCCGATTTTGGACTGCTACGCGTTGCCGCCAAGCCGGACTCCTACGAAATCTGTTTCATCCCGGACAATAACTACCGACGCTTTCTGAAAGATCGTGTGCAAGGGCTGGAGGAAGAGGTAGACGGCGGCAATTTTGTGTTAGAAGATGGCACCGTGGTAGGGCATCATGAAGGGTATCCCTTTTACACCATCGGCCAGCGTCATGGGTTAGGGCTGGCCTTTGGCCATCCGATTTACGTTACCCATATTGATGCTGCTACGAACACCATCACGGTGGGGGCGCGTGAGGAGCTCCTCAAACAAACGCTCATCGCACGCCAGCTAAACATGATCAAATACCCGGACCTCTCCGAAGAGCTTCCCGTGGTAGCCAAAGTGCGTTATAAAGATGAAGGCGGAGCCGGCATTGCCTGGCAAATCAACGATGCGCTGCATGTTGCCTTTGCGGAACCCCGGAGGGCCATCACCCCAGGGCAATCGGTGGTGCTTTATGAAGGCAATGATGTGCTGGCAGGGGGGTGGATCCATGAAGTGGGGACGCCTTCTGTCTCGCCGCAAGGTGCCTCTGCCTTGCTCTCTTCAAAATAGTGGGCATTCAGAACACGATTTTGTTACGAAAAGAGGGAGGCCCCTGAACGGTGTCGGCCTCTTTTTATATTTTCGGGACGTTCCAACTCAGGCCTTTCCAAAGACAGTTCACTGAACATACTCCTATGCAGGCAACGGAAAACACCTACAATTACGATTTACTGGTCATCGGATCCGGCCCCGCCGGGCACAAGGCAGCCATCGAGGCTGCGAAACACGATAAGCGCGTGGCTATGGTGGAGCGAAATCCGACGGTGGGTGGAATCTGCTTGCAGGCCGGAACCATCCCCAGCAAAACCCTCCGCGAGTCAGCCGTTTATCTCTCTGGCTACCGGCAGCATAATGTGTATGGGAAGTCGTATGTCGTCAAGGAGAATATTACCATGGACGACCTGCTGTTTCGTACCGATTGGGTGATTCGACAGGAGTCAGACGTGATGCGGTACCAATTACG
Source organism: Rhodothermia bacterium (assembly GCA_030428385.1). Taxonomy (GTDB): domain Bacteria; phylum Bacteroidota; class Rhodothermia; order Rhodothermales; family JAAAOL01; genus JAUIDY01. The sequence goes on from JAUIDY010000043.1 coordinate 7,291, forward strand.
GCAAGAGCGCGTGGAAGTCATCCATGCAACGGCGAGTTTTCAGGATGCCCATACCCTGCGGCTCGACATGGCCGACGGGCAATCTTCACGCTTGGTGACAGCCCAAAATATCGTTATCGCGGTGGGGAGCGTCGCCACCGAGGCGGATGGGATTCCGTTTGATGGCAAAAACATCTTCACCAGTGATGACATTCTGCAACTCGACGAAATACCCAGTACCCTGACGATTGTAGGGGGTGGGGTCATTGGGCTGGAATATGCCAGCATGTTTGCGGCCCTGGGGACACGGGTCACGGTCATTGACCGGCGGCAGCGTTTGTTGACGTTTGTGGACGAAGAAATCATCGATGCGCTGGTGTACCACATGCGGCAGTATCGGGCTACGTTTAGGCTCAATGAGGAAATAACGTCTATCGAACTGCTTGACGACATCCATGAGAGCGTGCGGCTACATACGGCGAGTGGGAAGCAAATTATCGCTGAAAAGGTGTTGTACAGTATTGGGCGAACGGGCGCAACCAGTAGCCTCAACCTGGAGAAAGCCGGGCTGGAGTCTGATTCGCGAGGACGCATTAAGGTGAATACCAATTATCAAACGGCGATGGAGAATATCTACGCGGTTGGAGATGTGATAGGCTTTCCGGCCCTGGCCTCTGCGGCCATGGAGCAAGGACGCTTGGCAGCCCTGCACATGCTCGGCCAGGAGACGGGCGTCATCCGTGACCTGCTGCCGTACGGCATCTACAGCGTCCCAGAAATCTCCATGGTTGGGAAGACGGAGGAAGAACTAACGCAGGCAGGTATTCCCTACGAAATTGGGAAAGCGCAGTATGACGAAGTGGCCCGTGGGCAAATTAATGGCTATGAGACCGGGTTGTTAAAACTCATCTTCCACCTAGAGACCCACGACCTACTTGGGGTGCATATCATTGGCGAAAGCGCCAGCGACTTGATTCATATCGGGCAGGCTGTGCTCGCGTTTAACGGTACCATCGACTACTTCGTCAACACTGTGTTTAATTATCCAACGATGGCCGAGTGTTATAAAATCGCCGCCTTGGACGGGTTGAGTCGCATCTCCGTGTAAGCAGGCGCTTTTAGAGGGATACCTCTTCAATTTGACAGAGGGCGTGCAAGCGGGAGACGGTGCGTTTAAACTTTTCAGCGATGCCCTGCTCAAGCCCCTGACGCGCCGTTTCTGCTACGAACCATTCATCTGGAGCCTTGCGAGCGCTGAAGTACAAGGTCGGAGGCTGTGGTTGCAGGTACAGATCATCAATCAGACGCAGAAGCCGCAAGGCGTCGTCGGTCGATGTAATTTCGATATCAGAAAGAAACAGATAGTCGGGCGAAGCAAGCTGCTCGACGAGGCGGGTGTGTTCGGTTTCGGTGGATGCCACCAGTAGCTCGTTGAACGTCAGGCGTCGTTTGGGTGTGGGTGCGGACTCGTAAGCGGCTTGCAGGTGGGCCTCGGTCTGAAGGGGATCACCGATCCAGGCGCGGCCTGTTTTGGGTAATCGTTTCCGGTAATCGTCACCGCCAATAAGTACCACTTTGTAATGGGAACGGAACTCTTCATTTAAAAACCGGCGAAACCGATCACCTCCAAAGGCCGCTGAAAGAAACCGTTCTGGTTCCACATTACTGGTTGCGAGAAGTATCACCCCTCGCTTTTCCAATGCCTTGAGGGTCAGGATCAGGCGGGCTTCATTGGCTGCATCGTCCAGCTCTATTTCATCCAAGCAGAGGACGCGGTACCGATTCGCCAATTGTTGGGCATATTGTGGGGGCGGGGTTAGCGTTCTAAACAACGCGCTGGAGTGAAGAAAGGCACATGGTACCTTGGGGTGAAGCGCATGGTACATGGCGGCAAGCAGATGCGTTTTGCCGGTTCCCACCGGGCCTACCAGGTAGAGCCCTTTCCACATGGGAACAGAGGGGCGGCGAATCTTCCGAGCCAGTCGATCTATCCAGCCGGCCGCATGCTCTGCTTGCAAATGCTTAACAAATGATATAGCCTCATCTCGCGCGGCAAGTTGAGCGGGCGTTTCGGGACGATACGCATCGAATGATGCATCACTGAAACGATCAGGCGGTATCATAGCGTGGGGTGGCAAACGTGGGCACCGTCTATGCCTCTGGCTCATGCAGGTTTCCAGCGAAGAAAAGCAATCATTGGACAAGTTTTTTCCGGTTGACAATCTCCAAAAATCCTACACTACAGCCGTTCACTTGCCATTCGATGTGAAGAAAATGATGGATTCTACGACGGAACGGGTTCTTCTCGTTGAGGACGACCCCCAGCTTGGAACGGGGTTGACCTTGTACCTCGAGACCGAAGGTTTTGAGGCGGATTGGGCGTCTACGGGGGAGAAAGGGCTAGAAAAAGCAGAACAGTTGCCAGGATTTGACCTAATTGTCTTGGATGCTCAGCTTCCGGGGCGAAGTGGTTTTGATGTACTTCGGGATCTTCGTGCTCGGGGTGTGAGAACTCCCGTGCTGATGCTCACAGGACTAGGAAGCCACGAAGACCGAATGCGGGGGTTTGAACTAGGCGCTGACGATTATCTAACCAAGCCGTTCTCCACGGATGAACTACTCGCGCGAGTACAAGCCATTTTACGACGAACCCAACGGTCGTCGAGCGCAATGGGCGTGTATGAAGTGGGAGGCATTGTGGTCAACCTTGAAAAAAAAGAAATCACGACGACGCAGGGTGATCCTATCGTACTCACGGACCTTGAATATCAGCTACTCCGCTATCTAGTTATCCATCACGGACGTACCACCACCCGCGAGCAAATTCTGCGCGATGTGTGGAATTTGCCCAGCGATCTTGAGACCCGGACGATCGATCGGCATATCAATGCCATCAGGCGGGTGATGGAGGGAGAAGATGAGGAAACGTGGGCAATAAAAAGTGTCTATGGGATCGGATACAAACTGGTGGGTGTAAAGCAGCGTTAACCCTTATTTATCTTACCAACCCTTGTCTTCGATGATGCTTCGTTTTTGTCTTGGATGCGCTATTCTTGGTCTCTTGCTGATAGGCCAACCCCTTGTCGCACATGCCCAGGAAACTCCCGAGCAACACGAAAGCGTCAGCCTCCCTTCTGAATTGGACCGGGTCCTCCGCGACTATGAGCAAGGATGGCGAGCTGGCGATGCAGCCGGTTTAGCTTCGCTATTTACGCCAGATGGGTTTATTCTGCGGCCCCGCAATCAGCCGGTACGAGGTCGTGCCGCCATCGAGTCAGCCTACCAGAATGCAGGAGGAAATTTGCAACTTCGTGCGCTGGAATACGCCCAGTCCGATTCCATCGGGTACATCATCGGGGGGTATGGGTATCAGGCCGAGGGTCCCGATTCTGGTAAATTTATTCTTACGCTTCGCCTACTGGAGGATGGGAAATGGTACATATCCGCCGATATGGACAATTCCAACCGTTAGATAAATTGGTTAAAGCTTGAGGAGGATCGGGGCAGCAAATTGAACAGCGATGCCGAGTCAACACAAGCCTCCTCAGGCTGCTAGGGCGCTGATTTGAAATTCGTGATCAAGGTAGTCTGAAAAAGATTCAAACAGCGCCACTCCCTTGGATTCGGGTGACGTCGGTGTTCCACCACGGACACGATATACAAACGATTTTTGCTCCAGTGCTGTGATCTCGTCCTTCAATTGAAGCGCCCGGATCCGCAATTCTAACAATCGATTCGAATACTGATCTTGGTCGGTGTTTCCAACGCGGGGTGGAGGCGACTTTCGCCCACCGTTTTCCAGGTTGAGCAATAAGGAAATCTCGTGGTATATATCCACATTCAGAGCGCCAGAGACCTGCATTCGCAGGATGTCTGCGGAGCCATTATTCAGCACGGTCAGCGTAATTTCGAGCGACAAATAGCGGGCTGAAACAGCGTTTTCGTACACATCCAACTCAAAATCAGCGTCCATGCCAAAATAGGAGAAAAACGTATTGAGGCACTCGTGTTGTACGTTGGCGATTTGTGACAAAAAAAGACGTTCGCGATGGGCAGCAATTTCGTCGACTACTGTTTCCGCTTCTTCAATTTGCTTTCGAAGGTGGGCTAGCTGCTTCAGGGTTTCAATGCTCATGGATGTAGGAACTACCAATATTAATGGTCTGGGTTACCCCTAATATCGGGTGTTTTCGAATATGCTAAAGTACAGTATTGGGAAAATTCAGTACAAAAAAAGCCTGTGCATGGTCGCACAGGCTTTAGGGTAGAGATGAGGAAAGAGAACGTAGAACAGGGGGGAAGAAGAGGTTCAACACCTCGTGTTTCCCTGTCCTCAAACCTTGCTAGGGAGTGGAATTATGCTGGGCCCAAAGTACGGCTTCCATGGTTCGACGTACCAGGGCTGAGCGTTCGAACGCCAAAGAGCGAGTTAAGAAATCCAACGCCCAGGCATCCTCCATCGCACCAAGCGCCACCACGGCCATGCGTCGTACCCGTTCATTGTCGTGGTCGCGATACATGCGGACGATATCAAACCGGGCAGCACTCACATCTACCGCTGTCCCATACTTAATTACCATCTGTAGTCCGGCTAGCTTCAGCCCTTCGTTGTCCGAAGTGATGGCTTGTACCAGATTCTGGTTAAAGCTTTTCCATTGGGCGGAGGTGACATCCGTGGTAGTTGGAGGCACAAGTGAAAGGGGTTCATCATCAGTTGTTGCGAAAACGGCTATGGGCAGGGTTGCCAAGACAAAGAAAAGCGCTAATAGAGAGAGGGTAAGTTTTTGCATGGAGGCCTCCGAACGAATGGATAGGTACAACGATATGGTGACCTACGGCTTTGTTTTTATATAAGATACGGGCAGAACTGTGAATCAGGGTGAGTGGTATTTCTTCGCTCCGACTTGCTGGTTTTAAGGTGCAAATGGCAATAGGAATACGGGAGATGTTCGATTGATAACAAATTGATTACTCCCCATTGGGGTACGCCTGTTAGGTTTCTGATTCGTCCGTTCCGGTCGAATATGCCTTTATTCAATTCTCGAATTGATTGGTGATTTGTCAGCAGGGATGAAACGAGCAGAAAAACGAAATTAATCTATTCATCGACCATGTCCGAAGAGCGTTTGTCCCCTTGGCAGAATCGGGAGTTAAGCTGGCTTTCTTTCAACGAGCGGGTGCTGCAAGAGGCACAAGACCCGACCGTTCCGATTTTCGAAAGACTCAAGTTTCTGGCCATTTATTCTTCTAACTCCGACGAATTCTTTCGTGTGCGAGTGGCTTCGCTGCGGAGCTTATTACGGCTAAAGAAAAAAACGACGAAAGCGCTTCAGTTTAATCCGTCGAAGTTGCTTCGGGAAATACATCGAATCGTCACTGCCCAGCAAGAACGCTTCGGCGAGATATTACGTCGACAGTTAATTCCCCAACTGGAAGAGTTGGGCATTCGGCTTATCAATGAGCAGAACGTTTCTGCTTCCCAAGCAGTGTTTCTCCGTTCTTATTTTGAGGCAGAAGTGCGGCCTCATCTTGAGTTGATCCTGCTGAAAGACACATCAGATCAGCAGGCGGAACACCTTTTTTTAAAAAACCAGAAAATCTATCTCATCGTTGAGCTTTGGGAAAAGGAAACCCATGACCTTCTTCAGGCAGGGCCAACATTTGCACTACTAAATATTCCAAGTCCGCCGCTAGACCGGTTTATCTCGGTTCCGGCGGAGCATGGCCATCAAGCCGTCATTTTTCTAGATGACGTGATACGGCTTCATCTGGGGCTGCTTTTTCCAGAAATGGAGGTAGGCTTTGCGTATGCAGTGAAATTGTCACGCGATGCCGACTTGTATTTGGAAGATGAGTTTTCTGGGGATGTAGTGGCAAAAATCCGACAGAGCTTACGCAAGAGAGAAACGGGACTTCCCAGTCGGTTTTTGTATGACCTGCAAGCTCCCTATGCCTTGGTGGCCTATTTAAAGCAGGTTTTTAGCCTTCATGATGAGGATCTGGTTCCTGGTGGGCGCTATCACAACCTAAACGACCTGATGGATTTTCCCCGGTTCGGGTTGACAGAACATAGTGACCCCAATCTACCCGTATTACCGCACCCACCATTTAATCAGGCATCTTCGATGTTTGAGGCGATTCGTGCGAAGGACCAGATGCTCCATTTCCCCTATCAGTCGTACGACTATGTGGTCCAATTTCTCGAACAGGCAGCAAACGATCCTTCCGTACAGGAAATATGGATCACTTTGTATCGGGTGGCCCGCGATTCCTCAATTGTTCAGGCGTTAATCAAGGCAGCTAGGAAAGGCATACAAGTCACCGCATTTGTAGAGGTGAAGGCCCGGTTTGATGAAGCCCAAAACTTACATTGGGCTGACCAAATGGAAGCAGCGGGTGTGCGTACCTGTTACAGCATGCCTCATCTGAAAGTGCATGCCAAATTAGCATTGGTAGGACGCGGCGAAGAAGAAGGACTCCGCTATTATGCCTACTTAAGCACCGGGAATTTTAACGAAAAAACAGCTGCGCTATACACCGACCTCGGCTTGTTTACTGCCGATCCGAGGTTGGCTGAAGAAGTGCGTCAGGTCTTTGGGTATCTGGTTGGTGAGATGCCGGATCCCGTATTTGAGCACTTGCTCGTAGCGCCCTTTGAGATGCGCCAAGCCTTTTATGATCTGATTGCTTATGAGCAAACGCAGGCAATGGCAGGAGCGCCCAGTGGAATAACGCTCAAAATGAACAGCCTGGAGGACCCTGAAATTATCAAGCGGCTGTATGAGGCCTCACAGGCTGGCGTACCAATGCGATTGCTGATACGTGGCATTTGTTGCCTGGTACCGGGTGTACATGGGTGGAGCGAGACGATTGAAGCACGCAGTATCGTAGATCGCTTTCTAGAACATGCACGGGTGTACCAGTTTCACGACAACGGAAAACAGAAAGTATTCGTAGCCTCGGCAGACTGGATGACCCGGAATTTGAGCCGCCGGGTTGAGGTCGCGTTTCCGTTATACGACCCTGAGGTTAAACAGCAAGTGGTAGAAATGCTGGAAATGCAATGGGCCGACAATACCAAAGCCCGTCTCCTGGATGCGGCCCAATCGAATACATATGCGGAGCGAGCAGGAGATAATTTGCGGGCGCAGAAAGCTTGGTTTGAAGTCCTGAAGGAATTAACTGAGGAAGCAACAGCAGATCTATCTGCCTAGCGAAGTATTCCATTTATCAAAGTAACCCACCAAAAAAGGCAGCCCAGTTTTCACAAGGCTGCCTTTTGAAGAGAACGCATTCGGTGGACTTAGCCGCCCGCCCGTACGGTCGTGGTGCCACTGATGGTGAGGCCGCGGCACGAGTAGCTCGCCTGCGTGCTGCCACCCACGGTCCACTTGTCCGTGTAGAAGATGTCTTCGGCGTTAGGTGCGTATTGCAGGTACGTAGAAGCCTGAGAGCCCATACCCGCCGCCGAGAAGGCATCAGCGATAAGCCAGTACACCGCCTTCGATTCACGGTCGGAAACGCCACAAGAAACCACTGCCGTCACGTACAGGTTCGGGATGGCCTGTTTGGCGCGCGTGTAGTTCGGATCGACGTTTAATGCTTGCCGGAAGTACGTCCGTGCGGTGCCGTAATTCTCCGCATTCTGCTCCAGCGTCCCGAGGTTGTAATAGTCCTGCGCCTTGATCTCGGCACCCAACCCCTGCAGCTTCTGAAACGCATCCCGCGCCTCTTCCGTCTCTCCCGCTGCCACATACGCCGCGAGGGCCTGGCGGTAGAGGCTCGTCAGCAGTTCATCGTCAAACTGATCAGCGGCCTCTCCATTGGCTAGCCCCAGCAAGGTTTGCACGGTCTCTAGGGCTTCGTCTTCTTTGTCCAGATCGGTATACACCTGCAGGGCTTGCAAGAGCAGCGTCACATTGTTGGGATCATCCTGAATCTGATCATAGAGCCACTCTTCCAACTCCTCCGGGAAATTATCCAAGATGTACTTCTTCGTCCGGTCCACAATTTCGGTGATCTTCGGATCTTCCCCACGCTTTTCGATGATGTCATCTAGTGTATCAAAGACGCCTCCAAAGTCGCGATCCCGCAACTGGCCGTTAACGAGCAAGCCAATGTAGTAGGGGTCGGTACGCATGGGATCCATCTCATACATGGCCCGATAGGCATCAAAAGCCTCATTTTCCCGATCAGCCAGGGCGTCGCGGCGTCCCTGGATAAAGCGCCCCTTGTCGCGGGTCCAGATGAAGGCGTCAATTTCAGCACCAACGGCTTCGAGGCGGGGTACAGCAGTGTCGAAGATTACGAGGGCAGAATCAAGCCAGGCGCGTTTCTGTTCGGGAGAGTCGGCGCGCACAGCAAGCGAGTCGTAGAGGTCGACGGCGCGCTCGAAGTTACGGTCAGAATTGTTGGGGTAACCGGGCGCGTGCTGGAGTATCCACTGGAGGTCGGGCAAGGCGTCGCTGTAGTTGCCGTTCTTAAAGTTCTCGTAGTAGAGACTGTAGTGGATGGCCTTGTCCTGGTCGCTCGGTTCGTCACCGTTGGTCTGGGCAAGGGCGGGTTGGACCAATCCTGCCATGAGCAGGATCAGTAGCGCAGCAGAATTTCGCATCGTCCGGTAAAAAAGTCCTTGGGCATTCATGGTTGGGTGGGTTTTCTATGGGACCAAGGGGGCACGTCCTAGAATAGACACACACGCCTTAGCGTAGTTTCCGTCTTGTGAACCAGCGCTCGCCGATATTCAGCGTCGCCGAGAATCCCAGGAAGCGGTCGCGGACAAAAGACCCTTCGGCCGACCCCCGTGATCCTACCTCGAAATTAATATCAAGATGCGTGCCAGCAAAGAGTGTGGGAATCCCCATTCCTACCGTGAGCGCTGAAGTTTTTAGGTCCAATTGTTCGCTCGGAGAAATGTAGGATTGGTCCACATATCCTCCCAAACGATACGCAATACGCTGAAAAAAAGGCGCAGAGATATCTCGTCCCCCTGGAATAAACTCGATCCCACCTGACAAACGGAAGCGATCCTGAAATTGATTTAAGGACCCAGGACTATAGCCTGGAATAGACAACGACGCATCAAATTGACTCCACGGTTCATATCGGCCTCCCACCACCGCTGTCCAACGGTTGTCAGTTTTATAGGCCAAGCCAAACCGCAAACTCATCGGGATTTCAAGATCTCCTGTTATTTGAGATTGCAGGGTATCGCGGTCCAGGCTCTCGCCCAAGGTCAAGGCCCGTTCGCCATCCATCGTGAACGGAAGACTGATACTGGCCCCTACGCTGATATTATCCGCTTCTCGAAAGATGCGGGAATGTGTGTAGAGTGCCCCCACGGTTGCCGAAGCCCCGCGGTATTGGGTCGACGTGGCAAGGTTGGTTTCCGTAAATGATTGTGTCCCAAACGTCGTGCGCCGACCCTCTTCGATAATGCCAAAGATCAAATCTGCCGTAAGTCCTAGGGAAAGCCGGGGCGTCACCCGATACCCGGTTCCCACCGCGATCTTTTGAAGACCGCCCGAGCCTTCATAATTGATCGTGTAGGTGGAGGTTTCGCCGTTTATCGGATCGGTGACCAACTCCCCCGGCGTACGTACGCGGTAGCTTACCCGGGAATACGGAGAAAAAGAAGCACCAAACCCCCATTTGTTGGTTCGAAAGGGAAAGGTGAACTGGACCGATCCCAGGGAGCCTGAGCGGAGACTACTGCTCGTCTCATTGGCATCGCTAATCCATAGCCGCTGCATACGGGCATTTACATTGAGGCGGGTTAACGCTTGAAATCCCAAGGACCCCGGATTTTCGAAATTGGGATAGTTAAAGGACCAGAGCGCCGCACTTTCGCCTCCTAATCCCTGCAGTTGCGAGGAGGAAAAGCTTTGCAATTCGCCCACCCCGAACCGAGAATACAAGGAGCCTGCATCCGTTGACTGGGCGAAGGCAGTAGGAGTGATCCAGAGGAGTAGGAACAGGAAGAGCAATCGCATAGGAAAAAAAGGCGCGTACGAATGGGACTCTCGGATTGCAGCACACATTGTTAGCGCCCCGACGGTGATAAGGTAAGCAGGGCCTCGGGTTCTTTATCAGTACTGGTGGGGGTATGGATCAGCAGGGGGTTGATCGAGTTGGCATCGCCCGGAGGAAAAAGTCGAAAATGGTCGAACAGGTCGGGCTCAAAAAAAGCGCCCTGTAGCAGGGTCCGCATGGCGTTGGACGAAAAACGAAGGTTGCCGTGCTCATCCAGCGAGCCGCTAACACTTATCAGCACCACTTCTTCCCCTTCATCTGTGAGTGCCATGGCCTGCAAGAAGACATCTCTCAGGAGTGGGCGAACAAAATTGGCAGGCGTATCCTGGATCTGAGAGGAGTCAGCGAAAACGCGCACGTAAGCTCCATTAAGGGGTTCTTCCAGCACGTCAGTGAAGTCAAAGGCAAACTTCACGGAAGCACCTACGCCATCTTGAATAACCACCCGATCGGGGGGAAGTACAGGTTCATTGGAACGACTAATAGATGACAGTGACTTGGTAGCTGGATACAGGATCGTGTCAGTAGGGGTAATGAGCTGCAGATCGGCGCTTACGCGGCTGAATCCCACCACTGCACTGGATGCCATGGTCTGTAGTGCAAAGCCGTGAAACGCATCCGTGAAGGTAGCTCCCCGGATGTCTCCTTCGTATTGCGTAATCCAACTTTCGGGTAACGGAATGGTAAGCAGCGAGTCAGAAGCAGCAAAGTCGAAGGTGGTGAGCGGCATGGCTTCAATAGGAAGCGTGGTATCGGCCGTACCGCCTGCTTCGGCCCAGTCCTCCAGGACTTCCGTGATCGAAAGAGATAGCGTTAACAATGTATCGCCATATACATAATTTGGCTGCAACAAAATATTGGCGGCAATGAGGGTGGAATCATCGGGCGAGCCGAAAGGGCCGGTGAAGTCCATATATCCAATTGCGGAAAGGGAGCCCAGCAAAGGATCGTCCACCGATCCTGCCAGCACCCGGCTTGTCCCGCCAGTCACATCTTCGATTTGTTCGGTTTCGAAGCGGGACGTGATAAGGCGGGTCACCATCGGCTCCCCTTGTTCTCCCACAAGGTCCACACCTACCGTTGCCGCATCTTCGCACGCCATCAGGCCCACCATCAGCAAACAGGCCAATCCCACAAAAAGCAATCGATTCATTGAAGAAAAGTCGGTATCAGGAAAGTAATCAGTCCGTTGCATGCGCGACGGTCCCCGTGCAGCCAACAACGCCGAGCATGGGTACAATCGTATGTACCCGTGCCTTGATACAGCAAAAACCCCATGCGGCTTGGACCGCTGGGGTTTTAAGGGGTGCCCTATATGCAGAGACTACCCCACAGGTTTCGAAGGGCTCGGATTCTACCCATTATGAACGATGCTACGCCAAGACATCGCTCAAGGTATGGTCATACAAGGCAATGGCTTGCTCCGTTTGCTCCTCTTGCTCGGCGCTGAATTGCAGGTCGTCGGAAGAAGGGGAGACGGAAGGCGGATAGATAGCAATATCCGCAAAATGCAAGCCTACATGAGGCAACGAAAGCCCGGTTGCTTCACCATTTACCTGGAGGTCCAATGCCTCAACGTGGTCGTCGGTGAGGGTTGCCTTTGCATCTACCTCATCTGGCGTGAAGACCACCTTGGTATCAGCGAAGAGGGGATCGTCTGCATATTCGGTGGCGAGCAGCATAGGGATAAGGCCGCTGATCCATCCAAAGGCATGGATCACGTCGGGGCTCCACATCAATTTTCGGAGGGTCTCAAGCACCGCGCGTCCAAAAAACAAGGCCCGCTCGGTATTATCATCGAACAAGGTGCCGCTTTTATCCGCATGGATGCCCTTGCGCTTGAAGTAGCGAACGTTATCCATGAAATACACCTGAAGGCGAATCCCGGGGATCGAAGCCACTTTTACCTTTAACGTCTCAGTTTCACTGCCCATCGGCACCTCAGTGCCAGAGAGCCGGATGACTTCATGCAGCCGGTTCCGCCGCTCACTGATGATGCCGTATCGTGGCATCATAATCCGGGTATCAAAATCGCCGGCTTCAAGGAGTTGTTCGGGCAGGGCGCGTACCAAGGATGCCGTTTCCGAAATACTGGCAAAGGGTTCAACCTCTCCAGACACAAAAAGAATCCGCTTCGGATTTGCCATACTGCTCAAGCGTTGGTTTAAAGGAAAAATGCCAATACTTCTCGATCCCAGGTCACATCAAAGTAGATGGGAAACAGCGTCGGCCCGCTGCGATTTGAGAAGACCACATGTGGATTTTTTCTGAATGGAACCGCTTCCTGCAGAGCCAAACAATTCAATTAAATTAATAAAAATGTAACGCGAATTCAAGATCTGCGGGCCCGTGAACTGTCGAGTTTCAGCGAAAAGGACCCCTTTTGGGTCCGCACTGCCAAAAATGTCACGTGTCGGCGCTGGCTTGGTCTCTCAGGGACGCGGTAAAGGAATCAGGACGGCTAGAATCCCAGCAAACTCCCCATCTTCCATTCGTCCCATTTCGGGGGCAAGAAGTTTGGAAATACCTCCATCCAGGTAGAGCGCTTCCTCGACGCCCAGTTGATCCCGGAAATAAACGGCAAAGTCGTAGAAATTGACGGAGCCATTCGAAATAACCAGATAAACGGAGCCGTCAGGCGAAACGCCGATGCCACTCCGCAAACGGCAGTTTCGAGACCCATCCGTAAAAGCGGGATGCACGCGGTTCATATTCAGCAACAGCGGTCCTGACTGGGTGGCATACACTACATCGGGTCGGGCCTCGGCATAACGAGATGCTTCATAAATCGAGGCACCTTGGTCATTGATAAAAAAGACGCCGTTCGGTTTTAAAAAGAAATTGCCGTAGCCATCCGCAAGATTGAGCGGGGAAAGTTCTTGCCCTGCTTCCACAAACAAGCCTGTTGGAATAAACCCGGGTTCGAAAATCCCCGCATTGGTAGCGGCGATAAGCTGGAAGTGATGCTCTTTGGCCCATTGTTGAATCTGCGACAGTGAACCATATCGGTTGCCCGCATCGTCTTTCCAAAACAGTCGGATCTCAGCTTGGGCAAGATCAACGCGGATAACATCGTAGGGATGGGTCGGGTCAAGGGAGCAGTCCTCATTTTTTATCGATTGTACCAGGGATGCACAGCCTGTAAATAACGCAAGGCACAGGCAGAGCAAGAGGAGCAGCGTGCCTTGGCGGGGGCAGGGCATAGGGCAGATCGCCAATGAGGTAAGAGGGTGGGAGGTATCGCGTTACGGAGAAAAGACACGCAACAGGCTCGATACTCCATCATCTATCGTTGCGTTTCGAGCAGTCTGCCTGTACCTTTTTGTCCCATTCATGCACCCGCTCCAACCCCCTTTGATCCATGCGCCACCTTCTTTTCCGTCACGCCTTGCTTACCTGCCTGGTACTGTTGATTGGGTGTGGGGGGACTCCGACAACCATTCAGCCTTCCTCGGAGCCAATCCCTCCTGTGGTTCAAGAAGAACCGATCGATCGCACCATTGAGGTGACCATTCTGCAGTTAAATGACGTCTATGAGATTACACCCGTAGAAGGAGGGAAACGTGGAGGACTCGCGCGCGTGGCGACCCTGAGGAACGAGTTGCTCGCTGAAAACCCGAATGTGATTACCGTTATTGCAGGAGACTTTTTTAGCCCTTCGGCGCTAGGGACGGCTCAGGTGGACGGGGAGCGGCTGGCAGGGAAACAGATGGTCGCAGTGCTCAATGCCTTGGGAATGGACCTGGCAGCGTTCGGAAACCACGAGTTTGACATCGATGAAGATGCCTTCCTGCAGCGACTTGATGAATCTGAATTCCCCTACCTTTCCGGAAACGTATTTGATCGCGCAGGAAATCCTTTTCCAAACTCGGTACCGCATGTCGTCGAGACCATTCCGGGGCAACCGGGTGACACCCTGCGTTTGGGTTTTATCGGCACCACACTGACGAGCGGAGTGGCTGAGTACGTACGCTATTCCGATCCGATATTGGCAATAGAAGCGGAAGTTGAACGTATTGAAGATGATGTGGATGTGCTGATCGGTTTAACACATTTGTCCTTGGAGGAAGACATAGACGTTGCAACAACATTCACTAACATTGACCTGATTTTGGGGGGACACGAGCACGACAATATTCAGGTTTGGCGTGGTCCCAATCTTACCCCCATCGTGAAGGCAGATGCCAACGCCCGCACCGTTTATATCCATCGACTGCGCTTCGATCCAGAAACAGAAGACTTCTCGATTACTTCGAATCTTAAGGAAATAACAGATGCCATCCCTGATGATCCGGAGGTAGCAGAAGTCGTAGAGGCGTGGTTGGAGATAGGATTTGAAGGGTTTCGGGAAAACGGATTAGAGCCTGGATCGCCAGTGGCCGTTGTGCCTGTTTCACTGGATGGACGCGATAGCAGCGTTCGCGATCATCCCACCCGTCTGACAGCCTTGATTGCGGAGGCTATGTTGGCCGAAGCAGATACGCCGGAATTGGCTCTTTTTAACAGTGGCTCCATCCGGATCGATGACGTTATCCAGCCTGGTACGGTCATTCAGTATGACATTATCCGCGTGCTCCCCTTTGGTGGAGCCATCCTCACCACTGAAATACAGGGAGACGTGCTTGTGCAGGTACTAACCCAGGGGGTGGCAAACCGAGGGACGGGAGGCTACCTGCAAACCGCCAACGTCGAAATCACGGACGAGGGATGGCAGGTTCAAGGCGAGGCCATTGATCCAGCACGCTGGTACCGTGTGGCGATTAATGATTTTTTGCTCACCGGGTATGAAACCAACCTCGGCTTCCTGACAGACGAAAATCCGGGCGTCCGCCGCCTCACCGAGCACGGAGACATCCGCCTCGCCGTTATAGCAGAAATGGAGCGCCGCTACCCCAATCCGTAGCAGATGACGGAAGGATGACAGAGGGGCGGCGTACATTGGAGGAAAAGGGTTCTTGCGTGCCGCGTTAATCGTGAAACGTGAGAATGCCTAGGCGTATCGTTTGAGTCGATCAAATGGTATGGTCAACGCTTGCAAGGTCTTGTCTTTCTGGCGTTCTTCGATCGACTGAATAATAACACGTTTCACGCATCACGATACATGGGTAAGGGGAAGACGAAAAAGGCGCAGGGGCAGACCCCACTTATGCGGCAGTATTACAAGATCAAAGACCGTCATCCGCACGCGATCTTGCTTTTTCGCATGGGCGATTTCTACGAGACGTTTGACGCCGATGCAAAGACAGTGAGCCAGGTGCTAGGCATCACGCTG
The DNA here is from genome assembly GCA_030428385.1 of Rhodothermia bacterium. Classification (GTDB taxonomy): domain Bacteria; phylum Bacteroidota; class Rhodothermia; order Rhodothermales; family JAAAOL01; genus JAUIDY01. Next base: position 22,574 of record JAUIDY010000043.1, read on the forward strand.
ACGAAACGGGCCAATGGGAAGGCCCAAGACGTGCCGCTGGCCGGGTTTCCCCATCATGCCCTTGACAATTACCTGCCCAAACTGGTAACCGCCGGGCTGCGGGTGGCGATCTGTGAGCAGTTGGAAGACCCCAAGATGGCGCGAACGATAGTCAAGCGCGGTGTCATCGAGGTTGTAACGCCCGGCATCTCCTTTCACGATCAATTGCTCAATCCCAAACGCGCCAATTATCTTGCCGCGGTCTGCTGGGGCCGAGAACGCAGCGACAAAGGCTGGGCGGGCGTGGCGTTTTTGGATGCTTCTACGGGCGAGTTTTCCGTTACCGAGGTTCCAGCCGAGCAAGTGGATGCACTGCTTCAAACCATCGCACCTGCGGAAGTGCTGGTGGACAAACGCCAACGCGGGGAGGTGCAGGAACTGAGGTTTCAGGACTATTTGTTGTCGCCCCAAGAGGATTGGGTTTTTGGCTACGATTTCGCCTATGAAACGCTGCTTCGTCATTTTCAAACGCATTCCCTGAAAGGCTATGGCGTAGAGGACCTGAAGCTCGGCCTCGTGGCTGCGGGCGCGGCGTTGTATTACGTCGGCGACACACAGAAAGGAAAGTTACCTCATATCCGTCGTATTCAGCGGTTCCGCAGCGACGACTTTATGGCGCTCGACCCGCAGACCAAGCGCAACCTCGAGCTCGTCGCCTCGATGCAGCATGGGGGGCAAGAGGGTACGCTCGTGCAAATCCTCGATGCCACACTCACGCCGATGGGGGGGCGGCTGCTTCGCAAGTGGCTCGTGCGCCCCCTGCGCACCGTAGATAATATTGAAAAGCGGCTGGAAGCTGTGGACGCGTTGGTGACCAGCCCACGAATGCGCGAACATCTGCGCACCGAACTCGGCGAAGTGGGTGACCTGGAGCGGCTGGCGGCGAAAGTAGCGACAAATCGGGCGATGCCTCGGGACATGGTCCACCTCAAACTGACGCTGAAGCAGATCCCCAAACTCAAGTCGCTTTTGCATGACGAAGCGTGTGACACCCTCCGCAAACTGGGCGATAACTTGACATTGTGCACCGACGTGGTGGAGCGCATCGAACGAGCGCTGGTGGACGAGCCGCCTGCGTTGGTAGGGCAGGGGGGGCTGTTCCGAGAAGGGTACCATGATGCCCTCGACGAATTGCGCCACATCGCCACGTCGGCTAAGGATTGGGTGGCCCGGATGCAGCAGAAGGAAAGCGAGCGCACCGGCATCACCTCGCTTAAAGTGGGGTTTAACAAGGTCTTTGGCTATTACCTGGAGGTCACGAACGCACACAAAGACAAAGTGCCAGACGACTTCATCCGCAAACAAACGCTGGTCAACTCGGAGCGCTACATCACCCCGGAACTGAAGGAATACGAGGAGAAAATCCTCACCGCCGAGGAGAAAATGGCCTCGCTGGAGCAGCAGTTGTTCGACGAGTTGCGTATGGCTGTGGCGGAAGAAACAACAGCGCTACAACTCAACGCCTCCTATCTGGCCATGTTGGACTGTCTTGCCAGTCTAGCCTATACGGCCGAGCGAAACCAATACGTCCGCCCCGAGGTGCACGACGGCACCGAGCTCTCTATTGAGGAGGGGCGGCATCCTGTGGTTGAGCAGACGCTTCCCGCAGGTGAGCCGTTTATTCCCAACAGCGTCAATCTTGACCCGGACGGGGAGCAAATTCTGGTCATCACGGGGCCGAATATGGCGGGCAAGAGCGTCGTTCTCCGGCAAACCGGGCTGATTGTCTTACTGGCACAGGTGGGATCGTTTGTCCCAGCAGCGAAGGCTCGTATCGGTGTTGTGGACCGTATCTTCACCCGCGTGGGAGCGAGCGACAACCTGGCGGCGGGCGAAAGTACGTTTCTTGTGGAGATGAACGAGACGGCCAACATCCTCAACAACGCCACTGCCAGGTCGCTCATTTTGCTTGACGAGGTAGGACGCGGCACGTCTACGTTTGACGGTCTTTCCATCGCGTGGGCCTTGGTTGAATACCTGCACGAAGCACCCGAACTTGCTGCCCGGACGCTTTTTGCTACGCATTATCACGAATTAAACGAGTTGGCGAACCGGTACCCGCGTGTGCGCAACTACCGCATCCAGGTCCAAGAGCACGACGGAAAAGTTATCTTCCTGCGCAAACTTATCCCCGGCGGGGCCGACCACTCGTACGGCATCGAGGTGGCACGTATGGCGGGGCTTCCCGAACCAGTAATCCAACGAGCGAAAGAGGTGCTACGGCAGCTTGAAAGCCAACATTTGGTGGTGGAAGAAGCCAGTGATCCCGCCCACGGAGATGGCATCCCCAGCCGCTCTGCTCAGCCCGTCGCCGCCACGATTGACGAGCCCGATTTCCAGATGTCGCTTTTCACGGCGGCCCCAGATCCTGTAGCCGAGCAGCTCAAAGACACCCTTCGTAGCCTCGACCTCAACCGCATGACGCCCATCGAGGCGCTGATGAAGCTGGATGAACTGCGGCGGTTGGTGGAAGGATGAGGGCAGCCATGCGTCATCTTCCGATGGTGATATTCATGGCCGCGCTGGCGTGTTTGGCTTTTGCCTATTGGGGATTGGAGACGCCGGGAGGTAGGCGTGCTTATGATGAAATGGCGGGAATGATTCCATTAGGGGTGGGCGTGCTGGGTCTCTTCCTTCTTGCGCTTGCATGCGTCCTGTTGGCATGGCGGTGTTACCAAGGCAGGAAACAAGAATAAGGACGCGGATCAGTGCATCTTGGCCATGTGCATCGATAAAAAAAAGGGAGCACTTCTTACCACATGTGTAGCAAGGTATTCATTGGTTAGGAGCACGCCGAACGGGTTTGTATCTTTCGGGCGCCGGTTTAGTCACGAGTGTTTCACGCCGTGTGTAGTGCTTTCATGTTGCAACGAAGCACAACGGAAACACCCCTACTCCCACTCGCCATCGATTCTATCTTTCACCTCCATGCATAGGTGTCCCCGGTCCTTATTTTTTAGTCTCCTCTGGGGAGGAATAGGATTGGTGGGAGTGCTCGGGATCATACCGGGCGTATGGGCACAACAGACCTTGTACGCCCCGGAAGGGCTCCCCTTTATCCAACGCTGGCGCCCTGTCGACTACAATGCACATGGTCAAAACTGGTCCTTTGCACAGGATACCAGTGGCGTGCTGTATGTGGGGAATACATCGGGATTGCTGGAATACGATGGCGTCTCGTGGACGCTAACGCGAACTCCCCTTTCTTCTGCTGTTCGCTCGCTCGCCGTTCGGGGAGATGGCACGCTTTTCGTCGGGGCCCAGAATGAAATCGCCTACCGCACAACGGACGCGCGCGGACAAAGCGCCCTCATCTCACTGATGGAGCACGTCCCGGAGCGCATGCGCGACTTTAGCGATGTGTGGCGGACGTTTGTAGTGGATGACGTGGTTTACTTTCACACCCATGAGGCGCTGTTCGGGTGGGATGGCACCCAGATGCACGTATGGGAGCCACAGGGTCTTTTTCGCATGGCCTTTCTCATAGAAAACCAACTCTACCTCCGCGATACCGGACGCGGCCTGGTTCGAATGGAAGGTCAAGAAATTGTCCTGCTGCCGGGTACAGAGGAGTTTGCGGACCGCGTCGTCTTTGTGGTGTTGCCGTTGGGGGACGGGCGTATTTTAGTGGGCGGAGGCAGTCACCCGCTGATGGTGTACGACGGGGCCGCTGTAGAGCCGTTCGCCGCGCCGGAAGCACAAGCCTTCGCTACCGCATCGTTTGTGTATCACGGCAACCGGTTGAGCGATGGACGGCTGTTGCTCGGCAGCATTGGCAACGGGGCCATCGTGATGGATCCTGATGGAACCTTGTCGCGCCGACTGACCCGGGCAGAGGGGCTCAATGACAACATCGTCATTTCCAGCTTCGAGGATCCCCAGGGCGGCGTGTGGATGGGGCATGAGAGCGGCCTGTCGCGGGTGGAGTTGCATTCTCCGTTTACCTATTTCGATCAAGACCGCTCGGGCCTGCCGGGGTCGCAGCGCGCGCTGGCGTGGCACAACGGGCGGCTGTATATGGCGAATCCGGGTGGGCTCTTTCGGCAACGGATCCCTGCGCCGGGGCATGCGCCGATGTTCGAACCCATTACGGATCACGAAGCCCTCATCTACGACCTGTTGTCGTTCGATTCCCAACTCCTGATCGCTGCAGGCGATGCGATGTACAGCCGCCGGGGCGAGCGGTCGGTGGAGGTGCTGCCCGACAATTCGCTGACGCTCTTGCGCTCCCGCTCGGACTCCACCCGGGTATTTGTCGGGCTTCAAAACGCCCTCACCTCGATTCGGTGGGACGGAGCCGCATGGAATGACGAGGGACCGGTGCCGGGGCTTCAGGCCGAGGTGCGGTGGATCCAGGAAGACGACGAAGGGACAGTCTGGGCGGGGACCACCTACGATGGCGTGTGGCGCATTTCATTTGGGGAGGGCGACAGGCAACAGCCTGTCGTGGAGCAATTTATGGACCGCGAGGGGCTGCCCGGTAATACGGTAAACGTATATCGCCTGGGCAGCGATCTGGTGTTTAGCGCCGAGGGCGATCTGTATCGCTACCGCGAGGACGCCGCGCCGGCGTTTGTACCCGACGACCGGTTTGCGATGGTCGAAGAAGCCAATATCGGCGGCGTCATCTGGGCGGTAGACGATCCTGTCGGGCGCTTCTGGCTGACTACATCGACGGAAATTAGTTATCTGCAGCCTACGGATGCCTCCGATGCATTCATGTGGGAGCGCACGCCCTTGCGTCGCCTAGCTTCTTACCGCTTTGTGCAGACCGACTGGGGAGCCGATGGGGCAGCGTGGATTTTTGCTAGCGATGCCGTCATTCGGTATGACCCATCGAAGCCCCACCAAGCATCGGCGATGGCTCCGTTTGCCACCATGCTCCGAAAGGCAACGGCGGGGGGCGACACCCTTTTTGCAGGCCAAATCCCGACGGACCTCCGGTCCACATCGCCGTCGCTCCCCATCGAAAAAAGCGGCCTTGTTTTTAGCTTTTCCGCGCCCCGGTACGACTTACCCCACGAGACGAGCTATCAGGTACGGCTGGACGGCTTCGATGACGCTTGGAGCGAATGGAGTCAAGCCACGACCAAAGAATACACCGCGCTGCCCGAAGGGCGGTACACGTTCCGCGTGAAGGCACGAGACGTGTACGGCATCGAAGGCAAAGAGGCGTCGTTTGCCTTTGCCGTGCTTCCACCGTGGTACCGGACGTGGTGGGCGTATGGGCTGTACCTCGGGTTGCTCGGCGTGGCGGTGTATGGGGTGTCGCAGTGGCGGATTCGACGGTTGCAGGCACAAACGGTGGAACTGGAAGCCCTGGTGCAAGAACGCACACAAACCATCGAAACGCAGGCCGAGCGTCTGCGCGAGATGGACCGTATGAAGTCGCGGCTGTTCGCCAACATCTCGCACGAGTTCCGCACGCCGCTCACGCTCACCATCGGACCGCTGCGTGATCTTCAGCAGGAAGAGACACTCACAAACCATGGCGCGCGCAAGGTAGACCTGGCCCTGCGTAATGCACGGCGGTTGTTGCGGCTGATCAACCAACTGCTCGACATCACCAAAATCGAGGCGGGGAGGATGGAGGTGAAGCTGGAAGCAGGCGACTTTGCAGAGGAAGTACGCGGTCTGGTGCAGGCCTTTGCGGCCCTCGCCGAGCGCGAAAAAGTGGCCCTCACCTTCAAGGCCACGCCCCCCTTGCTTCCGGCCGCCTTCGACCCCGATATGCTCGAAAAAGTGGTCATCAACCTGCTCTCGAATGCGTTTAAGTTCACACCCTCGGAGGGTGCCGTGCGGGTGAGCGTCGTGCAGGACAACGACCAAGCGGTGCTGACCGTGCAAGACACCGGGATTGGCATTGCGGCCGAGAAGCTGCCGCATCTCTTCGACCGGTTTTATCAGGTGGAAGACACCAACACGCGGGGATACGAGGGGACGGGGATTGGACTGTCGCTGGTGAAGGAGTTGGTGGAGTTGCATGGCGGTACCGTCGCCATTGCGAGTGTGCTGGACGAAGGCACGACTTGTACCGTGCGGTGGCCGTTGGGCGCGCCCGGCGCAAATGGACAGGCCGCCGATGGGAAACAGGAATCCGCCGAAAGCGAAGGAAAAGGAATTCAGCGGGCCTTGGCGGCTGCCGCAGCGGGCAATCCAACTGCGTGGGAATCGGAAGAAAAAGTGCTGGATGCCGCTACGGATTCGCAAGATGTGACGACGGTGCTGATCGTGGACGACCATCCGGAGATCCGGGCGTACGTGCGAGAACACCTGCAAGCCAGCTACCGCGTGCTCGAAGCCGCCGACGGAGTGGCAGGGCTGGAAACCGCGCACGATGCGCTACCGGATTTGATTATTTCGGATGTGATGATGCCCCGCCTGGATGGCTACGGTTTTTGCGCCGCCGTCAAAGCCGACCCCGTGCTTGACTGCATCCCGTTTATCCTGCTCACCGCCCGCGCCGAAGGGGAAGACAAGCTGGAGGGCCTGGGCACCGGCGCCGACGATTACGTGACGAAGCCATTCGACGTGCGCGAGTTGCGCCTTCGTGTCGATAACCAGATCGCCGCCCGTCTCCGGTTGCGCCAGCGCCTCGCCGACGAGCGCAGCCCGCTGCATGTCGTGGTGCCGAGCGAACCCGACGTGATTTCCGCAGACGAGGCCCTGCTCGAACAAGCCCGTGCCATCGTAGAAGCCCACATCGACGACGAGGCGTTTTCGGTGGAAGCACTGGCGTCGGAGTTGGGGCTGAGCCGTTCGCAAATGCACCGTCGGCTCAAGGACCTGACGGGCCAGCCTGCCGGGGCGTTTTTGCGGGGGCTTCGGCTGGGCCGGGCCGCGCAGCTTTTGGAGGCAAACGCCGGGACGGTCAGCGAGGTGGCGTATGCCGTTGGCTTCCGCAGCCTCTCGCATTTCTCCAAGTGTTTCCGTCAGCAGTACGGGGTGCTGCCCTCGGCGTTCGCGGCCTCACAGGAGGCGGGTTCCTAGTTCGTAAACAGGCCAATCCCAGCGTACAAAACGAAAGGGGCTCGCGCCAAAGCGAGTCCCTTTTTTTGTTGCGCCGTCATTTCCCGTGGCTGCGCCTTTTCGTCAAAAAACACGCGAAAGGGGCTGTATTTGCAGTAAATGACACAAAACCGCTAAAGAATGCAACGTGCACGTTAGCGCCATCGGGGCTCCGCCGGGCATCTTGTCCACCGACACAAAAACCCGCACCAGATCGCTGTTCCCATGCCCGATGACGACGCCCGTCGCACCCGCGAAAACCTGCGCCTCGAACTCGACATCCTCACCTCCGAATTGCCCGATCGTCCTCGTTCAAAGACCATGGTCGGACGCAGGCCAGCGCCCGAACGGACGGAGGGGGACGCCGCACTTTCCGCGCCATCTACCGCCTCCGAGTCTTAGATGACGCCTGCTTCTCGCTCGGTTCTTGTTTGACGCCCAACCCCGTACTGCCATGAAAACCACCCGTCTCTTTTCCCTCCTCCTTCTGCTCGCGCTACTCACAACCACGGTCCACGCCCAAACCCGCTACTACGTGGATTGGGATGCGGAAGGAAGCGACACCGGCACCTCGTGGGCCAACGCCTATCTGAAACTCCAAACCGCCCTCGCGCTCGCCGTTGATGGCGACGAAATCTGGGTGGCGGCAGGCACCTACTACCCCGACGAAGGGACCGGGCAAACCGAGGACGATCTTTCCTCCAACTTCCAACTCATCACCGGCGTGTCAATCTACGGTGGCTTTTACGGCGACGAAACGACGCTCGACCAGCGCGACGTCATGGCGAACCCTTCGGTCCTCTCGGGCGACATCGACCAGGATGGCAGTACCAGTGGCAATGCCTACCATGTGGTGAGGGGCAACGGAGCCGACGCCACGGCCTTGCTCGATGGCTTTACCATCACCGCAGGCTATGCCTTTTTCGCCAGCAGCAGTCCCCGGCGCAGCGGCGGCGGGCTGTTCATTGTCTCGGGTAGCCCGACGCTGGCCCGGCTGACCATTACTGGCAACGCGGCCCAGAATGATGGGGGCGGGTTATTCTTGAACGACAGCCAGTCGGCCCTCATCGGCTGTACGATTGCGGGCAACAGCGCCATGCGCGATGGCGGTGGGCTCTACGCGCTCAATAGCAACCCGACGCTCACGGGTACCACAGTTGACGAAAATACCTCGACCGAGAAAGGGGCAGGGCTTTACATCGACAGCGAAAGCAGCGTGGTGCTCACGGGCGCGACGATAACGCGCAACGCGGCCACGGGCAACGGCGGCGGTTTGTTCAACCAGAGTAGTGGCACGAAGGTGCGCAGCACGATTCTGTCGGGCAACGCCGATGCCGGCGGTACGGACGCCTCGGCGCAACTGCACAACAACGGCGGAGCGACGCCGACGGTGCGCTACTCCATGCTGCGGGGCAGTGGCGGCAGCGGAGCGGCCTGGGATGCCAACCTGGGCACGGACGGCGGCGGCAACCTCGACGTAAATCCAGAACTCGGCGGGTTGGCCGATAACGGCGGTGCTACCGAGACGCGGCTTCCCACCCGCTTGTCGCTGCTCATTGACGCGGGTTCCTGCTTCTCCCAAAGCCAGGATCAGCGGGGGCTGCTGCGCCCGTATAACGCCAACGATAGTAATTTCCCGAATGCGGACGATGGCTGTGACATCGGAGCGGTGGAACTGCAAATGGGCGAAGTGTCCAACCTGGTCGTGTATGTGGATGCTGGAGCGATGGGTCTGGGAAATGGCACCTCGTGGGAAGATGCCTTTACCTCTTTGCAAGATGCACGGGCCGAAGCACTCGCCGGAGAGGCAATCTGGGTGGCCGCGGGGACGTACTATCCTGACGAGGGGGCGGTACAGACGGATAATGACCGCACGGCCTCGTTTCGCCTAAAAAATGGGGTGGCAATCTATGGCGGTTTTGCCGGGGACGAGACGATGCTCGAGGCACGCGACGTTGTGGCGAACGAGACCATCCTCTCGGGCGACATCGATCAGGGCAGTGGGAATGATGGCAATTCCAACCACGTGGTCGATGGCACGGGAAGAGACCCTTCGGCGATTCTTGATGGCTTTACGATTAGGGCTGGCAACGCCAGTAGGAGCTTCGGTGATCCTCATTCACTAGCCAGGGGTGGGGGCGTTTATATCAATACGGGAAGCCCGACGCTGAGGAACAACACCATCGAAAACAACAGGGCTTATGATTCGGTTGTGTCCCTTGAATTTTTTTTGGGTACTGGAGGTGGGGTCTATATTGGTTCTGGTAGCCCTGAATTGACAGGCAACACCATTCGCAACAACACCAGTTCATATGGCGGCGGCGGGGTCATGATTGTCACGGGGAGCCCGACTCTGAGGCAGAATAGAATCACTCAGAACAATTCTGATAGTCGTGGTGGAGGTATTTACAATGATTCAGGGAGCCCTGTCATCACGGAAAACCGCATCGCCAACAACACGGGCGTCGAGGGGGGTGGCATCTACTCGGGGCAGGGCATCCCGGTGGTCACGAACAACACGATCACAGATAACAGAGCCCGTGGAAGCGGTGGCGGCCTTTATATTTATCATCGGGCAACGCTTATCGGAAACACCATCACGAATAATGTAGCAAATTTTGGTAACGGTGGCGGCCTTTATCTGGTTGGAAATGTGACACTCATCAGCAACACCATCACCGGAAACAGGGCTCCCGGTATCGAGGCCGTCGACGCGTTTGGGGGTGGCATTTATAATCTCAATTCCAACACACAGATACGCGGTACCATCCTTTGGGGCAATGAGGATAAAAATGGTGGCATCGACGCCTCGGCGCAGCTTCACAACCAGAGTGCGACGCCGAAAATAAGCTACTCCATCGTGCAGGGCAGCGGCGGCAGCGGGGCGGGCTGGGATGCTAGCCTGGGAGAGGATCAGGGTAACAACCTCGATGCCGATCCCATGCTCGGTCCACTCCAGGACAACGGAGGCCCCACTTTAACCCAACTGCCTACCTCCCCCTTTAGCCCCACCGTCGATGCCATCCCTGTAGATGCCGCTGACAAAACCAGCGCCCTCGGTTGTGGGACTGACTCGATCACCGACCAGCGCGGCCTGCCCCGCCCTGCCGACGGCAACGGCGATGGCATCGCTGCCTGCGATATTGGGGCCACCGAAGGCCAATCCCCCGACCTCTTGCCCGTCGAACTCGTTGCTTTCACCGCTACGCTCGACGGAACCACCGGACACCTGCGCTGGGAAACCGCCGCCGAGACCAACAACGCCGGGTTCGAGATCCAGCAGCGCGAGGCGAACACGAACACCAACTGGTCGGTGCTGGGCTTTGTGGACGGCATGGGCACCACCACCGTGCCGCAAGCCTATACGTTCGACGTGGCGGGGCTGACCGTGGGTACGCACGTCTTCCGGCTCAAGCAGGTGGACTACGATGGCACCTTCGCCCACAGCCCCGAAGTGGAAGTGACGGTGGGCATGGTCGGGTCGCATGAACTGTCGGCGGCCTACCCGAACCCGTTTAACCCGTCGACGCAGTTGCGTTTGGCAGTGGGGCGCACGCAGGAGGTACGCGTGGTGGTGTACGACCTGCTGGGCCGCCAGGTGGCGCGTCTTTTTTCGGGATCGCTGGAGGCGGGGCGGACGCAGGTGTTGGCGTGGCAGGCCGGGGCGAGGGCGAGCGGAGTGTACGTTATCCGGGTAGAAGGGGAGACCTTCGCCGAGGTGCGCCTCGTTGTGTTGGCGAAGTAAATCAACGATATCCCACCGAACGCCACAGCATATTCCTTATGGATCGACACAGGCCACATTGTGCCAGTTCGAGTCGATATACGACCCCGCAGCGTCCCAGGCACGGATGCGCACCCGACCGTCACCCTCAGCAGTGCACGTGAGTTGAAACGGGGTGTCATACATCGTCGGACCATTGGCATCTGTCGGTGGACCCTGAAAAACACCCGCCGCCTGAATGATCATCGACGCCGGAGCAAGCGGGCCGTTCGCTTCCACAAACAGGTAGTCGATACCGCTAGGCACCCCCAACATGCCCCCGGCAGCGGTGTCGGTCACATCGACAGTTACATCGAAGGCCGTACCGACCGGTTTGGTGGGAGCGTCTGCATCATCTCCGGGGATGTCGATCATCGCCGTAGGTTTCTTGGCGTCCCTTACGATCACGGCCTTTTTGGCGTCTTGGATTTTGGCGTTGCCCTTATTGTCTACATAGGCAAAATCACAGGCAATGGTGCCGCCTCGGGAGCGCCCGGTCACGGCAGGGGTGAAGGTGGTTTGCGCATATCCTCCTGCAGGAACGGCAACCACTGCCGGGGTAAAGGTGCCCTCAAGGTTGATTTCTTGAAACGTCATGGTGCCCGCCTGTGGGACCGACGGGGTGCAACGGCTGGTGCGCGGTACGTTTTCTGAGGCATCAGAGATTGGTAGAATCATTTTCATGCCGCCGCACGCGCTTAGCAGGAGCAGTGAAAGAAGGAGGAGGAGCGGTTTCATAAATGTCACCAACTGATTTGAGAGTAGCGTTGATAGATTCGAATGGCAGCCCGCGAGCAAGGAGAAAAGCATGAAAGGAACAACACTCGCCGAGAAGAGGGCCATTCGAAGGGACCATCGTGGATATAGACACGCCAACTTGACTGATATAACCTTTGGCCGGAAAAACACCTATCAACCAACCGATTGCTTCTCAGGGAAGCGCCCCCTATTATCTCCCATCTTGCCAGATCGGCCTCCTCTCTTTGTGCGTGTGCCAGAAGGGTATGCACCCCGGATCAAACCCATTTTTACGATGAAATCCATTTATCTCGCACAGGGAGACCAACAATCGGGACCTTTTGAGGAAGCGAATGTGCGGAAAGAACTGGCCGAAGGGCTGCTTGAACCGGACACCTTGTGCTGGAAGGAAGGCATGGCGACCTGGGAGCCCGTAGGGAAGGTGTTAGGGATGTCACTGTCACCGAAAACCGCATCGTCACTACGCGCAGGAATGGGGGAGGAGGCACCGGCAGATCCCGTGGGACAGGTGAATACAGGTGTCCTGGCAGAAACTGAGCTGCAAACGCCTCTGTTTTTATACATCCCCGTGAATCGGCTTATTGTGCTTTCCATCCTTTCCATGAGCATCTACGATGCCTACTGGATATACAAGAATTGGCGGTACCTGAAAGAACGACAAGGGCTGCGGATACGTCCGTTCTGGCGTGGCTGGTTTGGCATCTTTTATTGCCACAGCCTGCTGAACAACATCCATGATGACGAAGAAGCACGCCAATTTCAGGAACCGACGTTCTCGCCAGGCGCACTGGCGACTGGTTGGGTGCTGCTGCTTATCGTCTCCAATATCATTAGTCGATTACCCAGTATCGAAGCTACCCTGATCGCTGCCGTTGTGCCGGGGTTTTTATGCCTGATGCCTGTCCAGAAGTACATCAACGCGGTGACGGAACAGCGCAACCCTCAGCAAACCTATTACGGATGGTCGGCCGGGCATATCGTGTGCCTCGTTCTCGGTGGGCTAATCTGGGCCATTCTGCTTTTAGGATTGGTTGCTGAACAGTCTGGGTTTTAGAGAGGAGCCTGCTCTTCAGCAACTATTCGGTGGTTGAACACCGGAAAGAGTAGAGGCGCGTTGAAGAATCTCTGCTGCACGTTCCCTATCATGGCGGCGGTTTTGTCTTTCTTCCTTTGCTCAGTCCCCCCAATGATATTCTGTTTCTTGGTTGTTCTTTCCGGGTTTGTTGGAGGGCTCTTGCCTCCGCAAACGACAGCGCTTCATGCTCAGGGCGCAACGCTGAACGTAGACAATGACGCGATTCTCATCACGAAGGGAGAACGCACTCTTATTATGCTGGACGCCATCCGGTTTAACCATCTGAACGCCGAAGGATGGAACATCATAAGCGAAAACGAAGCAGAAGTGATCGTCCGTCTCACCTATCCGGCTGCGGTAGATCACAATAAGCCTGCGACCGACGATACTCCACGTTCCGTCGATCTCACCATCAGCGTAATCAATGGTGGGTTTCGAATGTATGCCGCCCCACCTTGGGGCAACCAGACGACGCTCGAATTTGACCATTTGGACGACCATTTCTTCGGCCTTTCGGCGTTGCTTCAGCCCGACAACCGTCTCTCACCGGATCTAACGGGCACCGTGATTAATGTGGAGATTGATAGCCGGGGGTCTTGGTTCAAGGAAAACTATGCGTCGGCGTATTCAGCGTTTTATATGAGTACGCACGGTTACGGCGCCTTTTTCGATACGTTTGCACGGGGGCGTTACGACTTTGGCATCAACGGCCGGAACCGCATCTATCACGAAACAGGCACCCTCGATTGGTACATTTTTATTGGAGAGAACGGTGCAGACATTCACCGCCACTACTATAACGTGATCGGAGCACCCAAAAAAGTACCCATGTGGGGCCTGGGACCAATTGGCTGGCGGGACCAGAACGACGGGGGGGCGGCAGAAATCTTGGATGATGTGGAGCGCATGAATGCCCTAGAGATCCCCTTCACCGGCTGGTTTGTGGACCGTCCGTACAGCGATGGGGCACACGCGTGGTCAGTGATGAATTTTAATGCCGACTTCCCCGACCCCTCGGGGTTTATTAGCCAGCTGAACAACTATGGTTTGGAGTTCATGACCTGGACCTCGGCAGCAACGTTTGGCGATGCTCGATTTGAAAAACATCTCGCGGGGGCATTTAGCTACATTGACCTGTCGCACCCCCCGTCCGTCGAGGCCTTTCAGCAAGCGCTTGTTACACAGCAATACGTACACGGCGTGAAAGGGCATAAAATTGACCGCGCCGATGAGCTTGTACCAGCACATGAAGCATGGCACGACACATCAGTGCATACCGATGCGAGGCGCAACACGTATGTCTACCTTTCAGCCAAAGTCCATGACGATATCTTGCGCGAGCAGTGGGGCGACGACCAGTTCACCTTCGCCCGTGCAGCCATTCATCGGACGCAGCCGTACCTGAGCGCCATCTGGGCAGGCGATCCACGCTCGACGTGGGAAGGAATGCAGGCCAACTTCGCGAATGCGGCCCGTAGCGCGTTTATGGGTTTTCCGGTGTGGGGCACCGATGTAGGCGGCTACATCGGCGAAGGATATATCCCCGAAGATCTGTACATCCGTTGGATGCAAGCAGGTAGCATGACGGGATTTTTTGAAATCAAGCTGGACGGAGCAGGTGGCTCCGGGCGTGATCGCATGCCCTGGCAATACGGCGAAGACCTGCAGGCGGCCTTTCGTTCGATCAACCAGGACCGAATGCGCTTCTTGCCCTATCTGTATTCCCTTGCCACCACCAGTGAAACCACCGGGACGCTGATGCAGCCGCTAGCCTATCGTCACCTCGATGACGCGGCAACCTATTCCATCTGGGATCAGTTTTATCTCGGTGAGGCCCTCCTGATTGCCCCGGTATTTACCGCTGATACAAATCGCAACGTGTATCTCCCTGAAGGAACTTGGCATGACCTTGAAGATCCTTCCGTTCGGTACGAAGGCCGCCAAGCTCTAAACCTGTCGGCCCCTCTAAACAAACTACCGCGCTTCGTTCGGACCAACAGCCTTTTCGTCACGGGAAACATCTTTTCAGGCAATGCGCACCTCTGGGATGATCAGCCCCAACACCTGGTGATTCATGCCACCCCTGGTGAAGAAGGCGACGTGACCCGGTTCACCTACGTAGACTACCTTGATGGAGACGCATCAAAAGAAATCACCCTGCGGCGAGATGAGGACGGAATCCACCTGGAGGTACCCCCGCTTTCTACGCAGGTGACAGCCGAAATCATTGTTGATGCAATGAGCAATGGCCTTACCCTCAATGGGGATGGGGTAGAGGTAGCGTATGATGAAACCCGCAAGGTGCTGCGGGTGCGGTGGGGTGCCGGTCAGCCCGCCTCGCTTTTTGTGCCTGTGGCAGAATAGCTGAGTGGGGGCTGGATCCCGCAGCGAGATACAAGTTCGACATTTGCCATCAAAAAGCGATGCTAGCATGGAACAGGAAATCATCCTTCGTGCAGAATTTAACCCCAGGGTGTGTACGTATTGGTTGTTGTCAGGGGTCATCATACTCTTAGTCAGCATCGTAGGAATTCCATTGATACCGCTCTGGTTAATCGGCGGGATGGGAATTACGAGGCGCTATTTATCGCGAATGGAATGTGTGTTGACTGCCAACACGCTAAAGGTGAGCAAAGGGATCTTGGTCCGGGTGGAGAAAACCATCCCGCTCGAGAAAATTACGGACTTGGGGATGGTCCAAGGGCCCATTATGCGCAAGATGGACCTCCACAAGCTGAGCATAGAAACGGCCGGACAATCCGGCACTGGTGCATTGGTTTCACTCACCGGCATTAAAGAGGTGCGGGCCTTCCGAAAGGCCGTGTTGAATCAACGGGATGCTCTATCGTCAGCCAGCCTGCATGAATCTCTGCCTTCCCGCCCAAGCGGCGATTCTGTTAACGAGGCCCTATTGGTCGACATCCGCGATGCTCTAATTCGGATCGAAGCCTTGCTGAAACAAGGAAATGGCGACGGTTCGCAATAAGGAGAAACAGGATAAAAAGGGAGGAAATATGAGGTTATTTCCCTCGCAATAGAAAAAATGGGGCACGCGTGAGCCACTTGCTTCCATTCTGACGCTGTAAGGGCGGAAATCATTCGGAAGGGTAGCCATTCCCTTCTGATCCCCCTAAACCAGCTTCCCTTCTCATGCGTTTTCCACATCCAATCCTCTGGCTTTGCGGTTTATTTCTTCTACCCCTCTGCTTTTTGGGGGTGCCTACAACGCAGGCACAATCTCCAACCCTGTCTCTTCAAGTTGACAAGTCAGTCACCACTTCGCCTCCAACCAGCAGGGCCGATCTGAGAGAGCGGATTGCGAGCAACGGAACGATAAAAAACACTGGCAGCGAAGCAACCGACGTCACCATTGTTACTGCCGTGTATCAGGACGGCCAGCCGGTTGATATCCATGTGGCCGATCGTATGTCTCTGGAGCCTGGGGCCTCGGTTCCTGTGGGTGGTGGTCGGCTGCCAAGTGCCGACTTCTTTCCGACAGGAGACTCTGGGGCTGGTGCCATTCAAGAATGGGCCGATTGGCTAGCCTCATGGGCTCCTTGGAACTGGGGAAGTGAGACGCCAGCTCGTACCCCGGATTGCTCCTTGAATTCAGTTGATTACACCGGCTGCTCCGTCGAGCAGTGCGCCCTCTTACCCTCTCCCCAAAAAAATGCATGCTATGCAGCAGGTGGGTCGCTCATCGGAACAGCGGTACCGATTCCTTCAGCCGGAACCACGGTTGTCGTTGCCGTAGTTCCGTTGGCTGAGCCGGGCGCGAAATCAGGCTCGGGCAGCGTTCCGGTTCAAGGGATTATCCTGACTTCAGACTAAGCCGTGTTGACGACCACTTATACTTTTTTGCCTAAACCAGCGTTTACCAATATCGCCATGAAGAATCGCATTCTTACTCGCCTATTTTGCTTTTTGCTGCTCGCTGCTTTTGTGGTCCCCACAGCGGAAGCCCAACTCGGCTCGCGGATAAAAGACCGCATCAAGCGCAACACCGAGCGTCGCATCGAAAATGGGGCCGTGCGTGCCGCAGACCAGGCCATCGACGTGGTGGAAGATGCCATCGTTTGTTCTGTGACCGACGAGCGGTGTATCGAGGAAGCCCGTGCCCAGGGGCAGGAGCCAACAATTGTCGATGCCCAGGGCGAACCTGTTGCGGATGCTTCACCGCCTGCTACCGCGACCCCGGCCTCAACCAGCACCAATGGCAACGGTTCGTCGGCGCAAGATGACGATGTATGGGCCAATTATGACTTCGTGCCCGGAGACACCGTACTGTATTTCCATGACTTCGAAGGTACACGAACGGGCAATTTCCCGTCTCGCCTTGATTATATAGCGGGAAACCTGGACGTGGTTCGGCTGGGAAGTGGGGAGGAAGCCAATAAAGTGCTCCGCATTGGCGAAGGCACCAGTGAGGGTGGCCCGGGCGGGAATGGTTGTTTTACCGTCTCCTTGCCGAAAACGCTTCCTGATCGGTTCACACTGGAGTTTCGTCTTCAGACCACCGACCCGCTGCGCCGGGCGGAGATTCAAATTTTCTCCGACGGTAGCGATGACTCCCCGGATACACGGTGCAATTACCCGCCGAATCCACATATTTTTGTTAACCAGCACGAACAGGGATTGCAACTCCCCGGTGGCTATGGGGCCGGAAAAGCGGCAGGCAATGTGGGTATAGAAACGGGGAACTGGATGTCGGTGGCGCTTGGGTGCGACGGTGAATACTGCAAGATGTACGCTGATGGCGTGCGGGTGGCCAATGTGCCCCGGTACGAATTCCCTCGTGCCGAGAAGCTGCACGTATTCATGAATGTGTACCGCTATTCATTATACCTCGATGACCTGCGTATCGCAGAAGGTGGTGTTCGCTCCCTCTACGACGACCTGGTCTCCAACGGCTTCTTTGCCACCACCGGGATCTTGTTTGACACCGGAAGCGCCACGCTTCGTCCTGAATCCAATGGCGTGCTCAACGAAGTGCTGATTCTGCTGGAAGACCATGGCGATGTCCGGCTGCGCGTAGAAGGCCACACCGACAACACAGGCTCTGATCAAGTGAACCTCCCCCTTTCCGAGGCCCGTGCCGAAGCCGTAAAAACGTGGCTCACCGACCACGGTGTCTCCGCAAGCCGTCTCGAAACAGCCGGGTTTGGGTCTACGCGCCCCGTGGTGGAAAACGACACGCCTGAAAATCGCCAGCAGAACCGCCGCAGCGAATTCCATTTGCTGGATTAGGAGACGGCTTGCGTGAGGAAGGTCTTCCTGCTACCTTGGGGCTTTGTCACTAGCGTGCATCTGCACAAGAGGCTCCTACAGTTATCGTGTCGATCCGTTATTTGTACTTGATCGGTGGGTTGCTCCTGCCGCTATTCTGGGTTACCCAGGTGTGGGGGCAGGAAATCCAACCGCTCGACTCGCTCCAGCAGCGGCGCTCAGGGTTTTCGCTTGGGCTGTCGGTAGGGCCCAACCTGACAACGTTGGATGTTCAGATCGACTTCGACAACCGGGTGGTGAAGGATTACAACGTGGTGCTGGGGTATTACCTGAGTGTATATACGGGGGTGCGCCTCGGTCCGCTGCATATGCGCACCGGCGTGAGTTTTGTGAATGGCGGAGCCCTGTATAATGGCACGGAGTTTCTAGATGCCGACGAGGTCAAAATCAACTTCATTACCATTCCGATAGACCTGCGGCTGAAACTACCGCTGGGCAAAGGTGCAGTGCCGTACCTCTTCATGGGGCCTCAATTTCGGTATCAGTACACACTGGATGACTTCGATGCCGAATTCCGTGACGACATCCGACACCTCGCTACGACGGCATCTGTTGGGCTCGGCGTACGCCTTACGATCCCTGGGACAACCATTGCCTTTTCTCCCGAACTGCGATACGGCATAGATATAACCGGGCTGGTTGATGGAGAAGTCACCGTACAAGATGAAGTGTATCGGATCGGTGATGAGTTTAAGGCTGACATGGTTCAACTTGGAATTGTAATCGGCATGTAAGGCGACGACCGAATTGAAGGAGGGGGGAATCCTGACAGCGCTGAGAGGCAATGGCATTTCTTTTCTCGAAGCGGCCTACTTCTTCATATTTCCAAATACCAGGGATCGGCATCAACGGTTTACTATCAGCAGCCACGCTACTTTGTGCGGTGTTTGTGCCAACAAGCCTGATACAGTCATGAAAATCGTTCCTATCGAAGAAGCCGTCTCGGTAATTGCCTCAGGACACCGCGTATTTATCCAGACGGCCGTTTCTGCGCCGCAACAACTTATAGCTGCCATGACCGCGCGCGCGAACGAATTGCGCGCTGTGGAGGTGGTACATCTGCATACAGAAGGTCCAGCTCCGTACGTGGATGCCGCTTACATCCAAAGTTTTCATACCAACGCCCTCTTTGTCGGAGCCAACGTCCGTGCCGCTGTAGCCGAAGGGGAGGCCGACTATATCCCCGTCTTCTTAAGTGAAGTACCGGCGCTGTTTCGACAGGGCATTTTGCCGCTGGATGTGGCATTGGTGAATGTGTCGCCGCCCGATCGCCATGGATTTTGCTCGTTAGGTGTATCGGTTGATGTTGCGAGGGCCGCCGTGGAGACAGCACGCTATGTGGTGGCACAAATCAACCCCCGGGTGCCGCGTTCCCATGGAGACGGTGCCGTGCATGTCGATCAGATCACGCTAGCCGTAGAAGTAGATGAGCCGTTGGTGGAAATACCACGTCCACGACTGACCCCGGTAGAAGTCGCCATCGGGCGTTACTGTGCGGGGCTGGTGGAGGATGGAGCCACGCTGCAGATGGGCATCGGTGCTATCCCAGACGCCGTGCTTGCCGCGTTGACTTCCCATCGTGACTTAGGCGTGCATACTGAAATGTTTTCTGATGGACTTATTTCGCTGGTAAAACAGGGCGTCATCACGGGAAGCAAAAAAATAAAGCACCCCGGGAAAATCGTCAGCAGTTTTGCGATGGGTACACAGGCGCTTTACGACTTCATCGATGACAACCCACAGGTGGCTATGCTTGATGTCGCCTATGTAAATGATACGGCCGTGATTCGACGCAATCCCAGGGTGACAGCCATTAATAGTGCCATTGAAGTGGATGTAACGGGACAGGTAGTTGCCGATTCCATTGGGACGCGCATGTACTCCGGGGTGGGGGGGCAAATGGATTTCATCCGAGGAGCGTCGCTTTCGCGTGGGGGGAAACCCATCATTGCCCTGCCTTCCACCACCCGTCGGGGCGAGTCTCGCATTGTTCCTTTTCTAAAGCAAGGAGCAGGTGTTGTAACGACCCGGGCCCACGTCCACTATGTTGTCACCGAATACGGCGTGGCGAACCTGTATGGGAAAAACTTGCGCCAGCGGACGAAAGCGCTGCTCCACATTGCCCATCCGGATCATCGGGAATCGTTGGAGCGGGCAGCCTTCGAGCGTTTTCAAACGCTGGATGGATAAGCGCAACCAATCGAGAAGAAAATGGTGCAGTCTGCCCAGCAAAACGAGCAACTCGCCTAATTCAAACAACCGTTCAGCAACAAAGCCCTGCCTGGGTTTCTTTGCGCAGTATCCCATCTATTCACGACGCGTAGTGATGAGCAAGAGGAAGTCTCATCATGGCTTAGGAAGAGAATGGTTCGGTTGCTTCTTGGCGTGCTGCTGTTTACAGGTTGGGGGAGCTCAGATTTGCTGGCTCAGTCCACGTCCGCTCTTTCGTACGGAACGCTCATTAAGCAGGTAACGACGCTGCACGACTCGACGCAGCGGTACGCCCTTTTTGTCCCGTCAGGGTATACACCCGATCAAAAATGGCCGTTGCTTTTGGCCTTCGATCCCTCTGGTCAAGGCGATGCGCCGGTTGCACTTTTTCAGTCTGTTGCGGAGGAGTTAGGGTACATTGTGGCTGGGACCTATAATTCTCGCAATGGACCGATGCAGCCGTCCTTACAGGCCGCGGCAGCGATGCAGCAAGATCTAAACCGTCGTTTTTCAATTGACCCGAATCGTGTATACACGACGGGGTTTTCGGGTGGCGCACGGGTGGCATCGCTTGTGGCCTATCGATCCGCAGGAGGCGTTGCAGGTGTGATCGGTTGTGGGGCGGGTTTGGCATCGCAAGTTCCTGCCGGCGAAGGATTGCCCTTTGTGTATTTTAACACAATGGGGATTTACGACTACAACACCCCCGAATTGCGTGAATTGGAGCAGCAGTTCAAAGGAACCAGCACCGCTCATCGCTTTGTCCGCTTCGACGGCCGTCATCAGTGGCCGCCTGAAACGGTAGCTGCCGATGCACTACGGTGGATGGACCTTCAGGCGATGCGGACCGGCCACCTGTCCCGTGATCTTGAAAAGCTGCAACGGTGGATGATTCGTGATTTAGGCCACGCGGCCGAAGCCGAGGCCGCAGGCGATGCCTTTGAGGCTGCCCGCCGGTACCGGGCCATCGTCAGAGATTATGCGTACACCCTTGATATCAGCGCCGCACAGGCCCATGTGACCCGATTGGAATCGGCCTTTCAGGAAGGACATGACGCTGAACGCGCCCAGGTACTTGCACAAATGGAACAGGCGCACGCGTTGTTCGACCTGGGACAACAATTTCTGGATCCGCAGCGCCGTTTTGATGCACGGATTACGCTCAACCGGGAAGTGAAGAAGCTCTGGAAACAGGCAGAAGAGGAGAAGGACGTGACCGAACGCCGCATTGCCCGGCGGGTGCTAAGTATGGCAAGTGCCTACTTCATCGAAGCAGCCACGATTCATCATACGGACGACAGGGAGTTGGTACTGGCATACCTGGAAGTCGCTACTGAATTGAGTCCATCAAACCCCTTCACCTGGTTCCGCCTCTCGGTTGCCTATGCCGAAGAGGGAAAGTCGAAAAAAGCGATCGGGGCTTTAGAGCGAGCGATAAATCATGGGTTGGGGGACCGCCCCGAGCAACGCCTTTGGGTCCTTCATCATCCCGCCTTCTCGGCTATGCACAACAACAAGAAATACCAGGCTTTACTGGAGCGCATGGAATCGGTGTAAAAAGGCACAACAGTAGACTGGGCATCTGCTGTTAAACGTCGTACAATGCTCCGTACTTTTCGCGGATATAAGCCAGCCATGGGGCTGCGCTCAGTGTTGAATCCGTGACCCTCAGAAGAATCTCAGGCGCTTGTAATTTGCGCCCAAAACGGTGGATCTGTTCCTGGAGCCAACCCCGCAGCAAGAGGAACTGTCCGGCGCCAATCTGTTCGTCGAGATAGGGCAGGGCTTCTCGGGCGGCATTAAAGATTTGGACGGACATCAGATTACCCAGCGCATAGGTTGGGAAATATCCAATCGTACCGAGTGACCAGTGGATGTCCTGCAAGACGCCGTTGGCATCACTGTCGGGACGGATGCCGAGGTATTCTTCCATCTTGGCATTCCAGATTTCAGGTAAGTCTGAAACCTGCAGGTGCTGTTCCAGCATGGCGTTTTCCAACTCGAAGCGCAGCATGATATGCAAGTTATAGGTCACCTCATCGGCTTCCACGCGTATAGGTGAGGGTTTCACCCGATTAATGGCCCGATAAAACTTCTCCCTCGGAATATCACTAAGCTGTTCTGGGAAATCAGATTGAAGGGTTGGATAATAGTGCTCCCAGAAAGGCACACTGCGTCCTACCAGGTTTTCCCACAACCGCGACTGCGATTCGTGCATGCCCAGGGAGGTGCCGTCTGCCAGCGGTGTCCGATCCAGCGACGGATCAATGCCTTGTTCATACAAGCCGTGCCCACATTCGTGCATCGTGCCGAATAACCCCGAGGGTAGAAACGATGGATTGATCCGCGTCGTCACGCGAACGTCCGAGATAGAAAACGAGGTGGTAAAGGGGTGAGCCGACAGGTCTTGCCGCCCTCGGTTAAAGTCGTAGCCGAAGTCCTGTAGCACCTGCATCCCGAAGTCCCACTGCTTTTGTTGATCAAAGGTGCGATGCAAAAACGAGGCATCGGGTTCGGGCTTGGCGGCAATGGCTTGGACGATCTCGGTGAGTTGGGTACGCAAGTCATTAAAAACCGACTCCACGACGGCGGTTTTCATGCCGGGCTCAAACTGGTCGAGTAGAGCATCGTAGATCCGATCGGTGTACCCTAGTGCCTCAGCTTTCTGAATATTCAGATCTACGATGCGGCTAAGGTGCGGGGCAAAAGTATCAAAGTTATTGGTTTCTCTCGCAGTCCGCCAAGCCACTTTGGCATGCGCAACGGCCTCGGCAAATTCAGCCACCAACGACGTAGGCAGTTTCAGCGCCTGCTCGAAGTCCCGTTTCGTCACACGGATGAGGCTGGCCGCGTCGGACAAGGGATCAAGATCGGCGGTTTCTCCAGTGAGTTGGTCCAACAGCACGCCCACTTCATCGTCCGTAAAATACTCGTGTGCCAGCGTAGTCAGGGTGGTGATTTGATGGGCCCGGGCTAGGGCCGCTCCATCGGGCATATAGGTTTCCTGATCCCAGGACAGGATTTCTGCGGAAGCCGTGAGGTCCTGGACGCGGGCAAGGAGCGAACGGAGGCGGTCAAGCGATACGGACATAG
>JAUIDY010000044.1 GCA_030428385.1 Rhodothermia bacterium
TGCCCGGCTGCGCGACCGACTCACCCGCCGAGGCGGAGCCTGACCAGAGACGCGCGCCCAACATCTTGCTGGTGGTCGCCGATGACCTCGGCTACGGCGACCTCGGCTCCTACGGGCAGCAACGCATCCGCACGCCCGAGCTCGACGCCCTCGCAGCCGAAGGCCTGCGCTTCACCGACTTCTACGCCGGCTCCACCGTCTGCGCGCCGTCGCGAGCCGCGCTGATGACGGGCCAGCACACCGGACACACGCCTATTCGCGGCAACGGAGAGGTGAAGCCGATGGGGCAGCGTCCGCTCGAAGACGAAGTCGTGACCGTCGCCGAAGTCCGCAAGGGCCAGGGCTACAACACGGCCCTGATCGGCAAGTGGGGACTCGGCGGTCCCGGTTCGCCGGGCGAGCCCAACCGCCAGGGCTTTGACCACTTCTTCGGCTACCTCTGCCAGCGCCACGCCCACAACTATTACCCCACGTTCCTTTTCCGCGACGAAACGCGCGTGCCGCTCCGCAACCGCCTTCCCGAACCGATGCGCCCCGATGGCGCAGGCCACGCCATCGAAAAACATGAGTACAGCCACGACCTGTTCGCCAACGAAGCCCTCCAGTTCATCGAGCAGCATCAAGAGGGGCCGTTTTTTCTTTTTCTGGCCCTGACCATCCCGCATGCCAACAACGAAGCGGGCGACGAGGGCATGGAAGTGCCCTCGTATGAACCGTATGCCGAAACAGACTGGCCGCTCCCAGTCAAAGGCTCCGCCGCCATGATTACCCGCATGGATCGTGATGTGGGACGCCTGCTGGACCACCTCCACACCCTGGGTCTCGCCAACAACACGCTCGTCCTTTTTACCTCCGACAATGGCCCGCATGCCGAAGGCGGCAACGATCCAGCGTTCTTCGATGCCAATGGCCCGCTTCGTGGCATCAAGCGCGACCTGTATGAGGGCGGCATCCGCGTGCCGCTTATTGCATGGCAGCCCGGCACCGTGCCCGCCGGAGCAACTTCGGACCACATCAGCTATGTGGGCGACTTCATGCGAACCTTTTCTGACCTGACCCAAACCGACCTCCCACAGGCCGACGCGCTGGACAGCATCAGCATGCTGCCCACCCTACAAGGCCAAGCCACGGCGCAGGAAACCCATGACTACCTCTACTGGGAGTTTTACGAGGGTGGCTCGGCACAGGCCGTGCGCCAAGGCCCCTGGAAAGCCGTGCGGTCGCCGATGAAAACGGGCGGCATCGAGCTGTTCAACCTGGATGACGACCTCAGCGAAGCCAACAACATAGCCGAACAACATCCGGCTGTGAGCGCCCAGATGGCCGCATTGATGGACGCGGCCCACCGTCCGTCGCCGCTTTGGCAAACCAACCCATGAGCAAAACGGGGCCATCCGGGCTTCTCATCCTCCCCGTGGTCGCTTGCGCAGGCGCTGTAATCCCCGCAGCGGCAGCCCGAACAGCCGCATCAGCGCAAGGATGCCGATTAAGACGGGCGGGGTGTAGATCTTTTGTTGCGCTATTGCCGACGCATCGAAGAAAGCGTCTACATAATGGGTGCTGCTGGCCGGGGCCAGCATAATTTTCAGCCACCGCCGCAGCGAGGAGACCGCGCCCAGCGTAGGCATCATCCCCATCTCGCGGGCCAGCACGTCGCTGTACGGGTATTGCTCCACCGGGTAGACGTTTTCTGTGTCGAGGGCGGGGTACTCGGCACAATGCGCCTTCCATGCCCTTGCCTGCTCGTCTTTCACATCTGCCGGAAGCGCATATTGCCCCGCGAGTACGCCCACGGCATACCGGGCCTGCATCTCACTGATCGACGGGATGTTGCCAATAATGGGCCGCGCAAAGCCGATCAAGAACAGGTTGGGTGCCTCGGTGTGAACGCAGCCGTGGTAAAAATCCTTCAGGTGCAGGCGCCCCCGCGACATCTCACTCAGGCGAGAATGATAACCCGTCGTTGGCACTAACACATCCGGGGAAAGGGTGAGGGTGGTCTCCTGATTGAAGTCGTAGTATTCCTTCCATACCTCATCCACCCGCGGCCCGATGATAAACAGGCGCTCTTCCGCAACGGCTTCCAGGAAATCGTCGCTTTTGTTGTGGAAGACGTTGAACAGCCGCCCCTTGGCCCGCGCCTTGAGTTGGAGGTCCCAATGCCGACGGCGGGCCTGCGCTGCTTTGTCGGGGTCGGACGGGGTGTGCTGGTGCGGAAACCACCGCGCCAGCCCTTGATCGAAGCGGATGCGAAAGGTCACGAACCGCTCGCCGATCCAGTTGCGCGGGCCTTTGCGAAACGACAGCAACAGCCGGTTGCGCAGGAAGTCGGAGGGCACGCCGCGGATGGGATGATAACGCGGGCTGACACGGATGCCCGACCGCAGCGACAGATACACGGTGTTGCCATGCGCGGGCTTCGCCAGGTGGTTTGCCACGTCCGCCGCCGACTCGCCGCCGCCCACCACCACCACGGTGGCGTTCCGAATTGCCTCGGGGTCGTCCGCGATGGGCACCGGCGTGGTGCCAAGCGAGGCTGGCTGATTCACCAGTCCCGTGCACAAGAATACGGCGTCGAAGCGTTCGTCTGTGTGCCCCTCCTCATCAGCAACTCGGAGCGTCCAGCCGTCCTCGCTTTCTTCCACGTGCTGCACTTCCACGCCGAAGCGAATGTGTTTGTAGAGATCGAAGTGCTCGGCAAATGCCTCCAGGTAATCCCCAAACTCGCCGCCGCGAAAAAACTCGGCGTAGTCGTGAGCAGGCGACACGTCCGGCCCCCACTGGCGGAAACACGAAAACTGGGTGGTGTATTTGGTGGAGGTGGAAATGAAGTCGGGTCGCTGGTCGCCCCAGCAGCCACGCACGGAGTGGCTTTTCTCAAAGCACACCAGCTCGGCGTCGGGAAACGTATCCTGCAGGTACTTCAGCGTGATGAGGCCACTGCTCCCCGCGCCGACGACAGCGATTTTCATGCGTTATACCGATTCTGTTTGTTGATGTCGGAATAGCGAAGGCACTCCTTTCCACGTTCCCTCTCCCTCGATGGGAGAGGGCCAGGGTGAGGGTGAAACAACGATGCTTGTCTCTACGACTCCCCCTCACTCTGTCTCTCTCCCGCCAGGGGAGAGAGAACCTATTTCTAAAGCAAGTAGCCAAACATTAAGGATGGCAAATACGCTCCTTCGGTCAAGCCGTAGACAACGGGGGCCCGTATTTTTCTGCGTTGGAAATACTCACGAACGTGGGAGATTTACTTACGTCAGTCGGTTTCGCCTCGTGTCTCACTGTGTTCAAGATGACACCAGGATACGCTGTGCGGTCACGAAACCACCGTCAGGCTCACGAAGACGTAGTTGAACTGCCCCGACTCCGGCACAAAAAGCAGCAGGCGGTCGCCCACGTTTACCGGCTGCGTGCGCAGGTATTCATCGAGCATGATGTAGATGCTGGCCGCGCCGGTGTTGCCCGCCGTGCGCAGGTTGGTCCAGTACGGCACGTCGCGGTCGGGCGATAGCTTGCCCATCACCTGCTTCACCGTCCGCTCGAAGTAATACGACGACATGTGGGGCAGCACCATCGTGTAGTTGTCCAGCGACTCATGGTGCGCAGCCAGCGCCCCGGTGAGCGCCTTCTTCGACAGCGGCCCCATGTATTTGGCGAGGATCGTCACGTCCTGGCTCAGCACCAGCGGGTTGTATTGCAGCTTCATGCACAGCGGCGCTTCGTGCGCAAACGAACGCGAATACGTCCAGTCTACCCGCAGCGAACGGCCCGCCGCACGTGGCTCCGGTTCGAGCAGAAACGCCCCGGCCCCATCGGACAGCATAAACCGCAGAAACACCGCCATAAACCACTGCGAACGCTTCACATCCCGAAAGATGGTCGGCAGGTCGTACGCCGGGCGGAAGGATTTCGATTTGAGCGCCACCGTTGATTGCTCCACACCCACCGCGAGCGCTGCCTGTGCATCGCCTGCTTTGACGGCGCGGGCGGCGTTTACAATGGCCTGCGCCCCCGACGAACAGATGCCGGAGTTGGAGTTGATCTCCACGGCCTCGCGTACCAGCTTGGCCTTGCCCAACTGGTCGTGCACCAGCGACGCCAACCCCGGAGCCAGCAGCGGCGCATGCGTCGATCCCGCCGACAGATAGTCGATGGTCGGGGCCTCTCCGTTGAGGCAGTCATCGACGGCTTCGGTGGCGAGTTCGTACACCGAGTGCGTGGCGTTTTGCTTCTTGTCCAGCGCGTAGTGGCGCGTCTCAATCCCGTTGGCTTTCAGGATTTTGCGGCGGACGCCGCCCTCCCCCAGCACCCGGCCCAGGTAGTCGCCAATGTGCGCGTTGTCCACCGGCTCGCCCGGCAGAAAAGAACCCGTGCGGGTAAGAAAACAATCAGGCAACGGTGACCTCGCTTAGTTCCACGGCTTCCGGGTTTTTGCGCAGCAACTCGTAGGCAAACTCATCAAACGCGATGTGGTGGTACAGGTACTGGCTGGGGTCCGACAGGAACGGGCTGCTGTTGTAGTGGCTGCGGTTGCTGTTCGTTTGCAGGTAGAAGCCGAGGTTGATCAGCGCCTGCGGGTCATCGGCGTAGATGTTTTGCAGGCACCAGAGCAGCAACGAGTCGGAGTCGAACGAGTTGAGTGCCCGGATGATGGTATGCAGGTCGCCAAAGATGGTGATGGTGAGGACGACAAAAAAGACCACATTCGTCGCCCCAAAAAGCTGCCACGAGTGCCGGTCGTTCTGATCCAGAATCTTGCGTCCAAACTGCTCGATGTCTTCGGGGCGGCTGTGACGGTAAAAGTCGAGGTTGGCGAGAAAGGCGTCTTTGTCGAAGCGCTCGAAGACTTCGTACGAGAGGTCGTCGTGGCAGATCGTGAGCCCATGCGCCACCACGTCCTTGATGGAGTTGACGCTGAAATCGCCGTCGATGCCCTTCAGCATCTCGCCCGACCGCCCGTCCCGCCGCTCCGGCGTCCCCGAGAGCAAATAGCGATACAGCACCGGCTCGATCTGCACATGCCTGATGAGCAGCAGCAGCGCATCGTGCGAGGCGAAATATTTGATGCCAAAGGCCAGCACGGCGTCGATGACCTTTTTCTCGAAGCCCCACGCCCGGCGGTGCAGCACAAACTTGAGCGGGATGATGAGGGCCCGCAGGAAGAAGTACCAAACGATGAGTACCGGACGCAGAAACCGCTAATCCCACCGCGTCTTCTCGCGGTCGAAGATCTCGTTTACATAGTCAGTGACGTACGGAAAGCGTTGCATAGCGAGGGGAGAATCCGCAGCAGGAGGTGTTTGGGGGCTTTGTGACGTGTCTGCTTCGGGCCAACGTTAAGGTCCGCTACGGGTTTCGAACACGGAGAACGGCCAAGCCCGGTAAGACAACAACAATCATCTGATTGACGCCTCAACAAGCGAAAAGGCAACATTCCGAGCAAATATCAGCGCTTACTTGCGCCGCCGTTTCTTTTGGGCCGCCTGCTGCGCTACCACGATGGCTTTACCCGCCCACACCTGCAAGGCGTCCACATCTTCCAGCACGCTGATGGGTACCTCGTAGTACTTCATGGCGCGGTCATCGCCGTAGGGGCGAAAAGGCTCCATGCCGGCGGCTTCAAAATCGGGCCGGTTCGAGTCATCCACCTTGAAGTACAAACGATCCTCGGCAATCAAGGCAAAGAAATAGCCGTCGGCATATAGCCCCACCCCGCCGAACATGCTTTTTGAATCGATGGATGCAACATGCTCCAGTTGCTCGATGACGAAGCTGCGATAACCAGGGGAAACGGGCATGGATTGTTTATCAGAGGTAGCATTTTAAGAACAAGGCTTACACAAACCTCCCTTTTCAGCGTCATCACGAAGCTCCGCAGGAACTGTGGTGATCTCACCCCAGACATATGGAAGTCCCGGAAAAATTGAGGAGCGCCTAATCCACCACCACCACGGTCTGCACCGACGCATTGTCCTCGCTTACAAGCCGCAGCACATACACACCCGCTGCGAGCCGCCCGGTGTCGAGCGTGACGAACTGCCGGTACTGCTGGGTAAAGTCCAGCACACGCCGACCCAGCACATCATACAGTTCGACAGACACGGTTTCCACGGGCACGTTTAAATCCACGTTGAGCATCGAGCCGCCCCGGACGGGGTTGGGATATACTTCGGCGAAGGCACGGCTGGTTAGCGGGGCCCCGCTGGGGTCGGGCGGCTTGCCCTCGAAATAGCGCTCCGCCAGCAAAAAGGCGTCGATGCCAATCTCAATCCCGATGTGCCGACCGGGAAGGTCGTCGGCGGGCGGATGGATGCCGCCCCAGATGCGCGAGAGGCTGGTCTGGTCGGAGGCATCGCGGTAGGTGGCCCATTGCAGCGTCACGTCTACGCTGGGGCCTTCCTCGAAGACAAGGAATTCGTTTTGGGGTGCGTGAAATTCGCCCATGCCCCCCGGGAAAAACGCATCGCCCGTGAGCAGCGTCATCACCTCGGCGGCAGCGCGGGAGAACGTGGAGTGCCCGGAGATGTAGCCCGCAAACGGTGGCGTGATAAAACTGGGGCGCTGGTAGGGCCACCAGTTCTCGGCCAGAATCCAGTCCACGCCTGCAAAGTCGGTGTCAGGGTCTTCGATGTAGCCCGGTCCGCGCCACGTATACAGCTTCACCTTGCCAACATGCTCGCCACCTTCCCCTGCCAGCGGATCGCCTTCGGCTACCAGTTCGACGCGCCCCTCAATCAGTGGGATGCCGCCGGGATGATAGCGAGGAAGGGACGGATCGGTGCTTTGCCCCCATTCCGCCATCCCGCGAATCGCCGAGATCGGGCGGATGTAATCGTACCAGCCCTTGATACCCCACGCCGTGACCGCCGCATCGTGAACAGCCCCCGCCAGCGTAAAATACGCCTTCACGTCCCATTCCAACTCATCCAGAATCGGCCCTTCGCCCCGGAAGCGTTTCTCAAACTGCGGGTGGTCGCTCACATAGTTGAGAATGGTGAACCAGTGACCCGGAGGCGTCTCGGAGTCGGGACCGTCGGCCCAGAACTCGGCGAGGACGCGGGCATAGTCGCCACGCGGAACGATCTGCGGCACGTACGGCTGGCCGGTGTATGGATTCAGCGCATGCCCCAGACTGGGGTCACCGCCCTCCAACAGGTCGTAGAAGCCGCGATAGTCCTCAAAAGCAGCGGGCAGGTCCGGGATATTGCCAATCGCCCCCGGCGAGATGTCGATCAGAACGCCGTCGTTGGGATCGAGGTGACCGCCCCATGCCGCCACCAGCGCAAAGCCCCATTTGTATTCCTCCGAAAGCCCGCCCACAGCGGTCGTGTCGAGGTGCGGCGGCTGACCGGGATCATGGTACACCCAGTAGTCGAAATCATCGCGGTGGTAAATCGTGCGGTCTTCCTCGGTAAGAGCAAACGCCGCCACCTGCCCCCATTCCGGGCTCAGAAACTTGGGCGTGTTAAACGGAATGGGATTGCCTGCCTGATCGATGAACACATCAAGCGTGAGGGGCTGCCAGCGGTTGGGGTTCTCCAGATCGGGGTTGCCAGGTAACTCCGGCACCAGCGGTGGGTTGACGGGCTGGTAAAAATAGTTGTCGTAGTTATCCTGCTCGTTGGCGTGGTCTTGCCGCCCAAACACGATGAGGCACTGGGCGAGGTAGTTGCCCAGCGCCGCCGCCGAGCCGGTGGCATAGTCCGTCGAGATAAACGCGGCGTCGTAGCCCAACCCTGCCAGCAGCGAATCAAACCGGGCCAGCGACCCGGTGGAGCCCGGCGAACGCTCGAAGCGGTGGGTCAGGAGCCGGTACGCGGCATAGCTCATCGTTTCTTCCTGCGCGGCTTGCACGTCGCCGGGAGCAGGAAAGGCCTCCATCGGGCAGGAATAGCCATCGCGATGCTGCGCCAATAGGTAAGGCGAGGCTGTGCCTTCATAAATGGCCCAGGCGTCGTAGAGCGCGATGGCCGTATGGAAGAGGTTGCGGCCGTGGACGGTGGGACGGGCGAAGTCGTTGCGGATGGCTTCCAGCAGCACCTCGTTCCACTGCCGCGCTACGGAATGCTGCGCCTGCACGGGTGCCCCAAAACCAGCCATCCCAAGCCACATCGCAGCCAAGGAAACGCCCAACAGAAGAGATCGGAGACGGAAGCGGGGGGGAAACACGGGGTGCGAGGGGACAGCCATAACATCGTGAGTAAAAATCAAACGCTCATCCGCCGTTTGGGTTGCTCAGCCCGGGCGTCGTTCTTCCGGTGGCTTCACCTTAAACCGGTCGTTCACCTCCTGGATGCTCCCTTCCCGCACGCCTTGTGTTAGCACCTGCTCGTAGAGTTTCTGCGCCTCCTCCAACGGGTATTCGATGCCTTCGGCCCGGTCCAGCCTGCCATCGGCGTTTTGGTCGATCAGCTTCACCTCTTTTGCTAACAGCGGGTCGTACAGGATAAAGGCGTTAAACCACGTTGCGTCGTCACGCAGAAAGGTTTGAATGGCATAGGTTCGATTAAACTGGGTAATCAGTACCTGCACCGGCGCGCGCCTTTTGTGCATCCCCCGGGCCTTCGCGGCAGCAATACCCATAGCATAGACATCATTGGCCTGTGCCAAAGTGAGACCCCCAAACAACAACGTGTCGAGCCTCCCATCCTGGTTCTGATCCACGGCTTGCAACAAAAACCGGCGGTCGTCTCGCAAAATGAGAAGGTTGGCATCTCCACCCGTCGGCTCGTTCATCCGCACGATTTCATAGATATCTCCCGCGTAGTCGAATGCAAACGACGCCTGGCGAGGCGTTGGCTGGGACGTGGCACACCCCTGAAGGACCAGAATAACGACCAGGACCAGCGTCCGCATCATGGGTTTCATAACAACCTCCCTCTTGGAAGCAGCGCATCCCCGACAAAGCAGGGACAGGGTAACCTTTCTCTTGCAGGATGCCACAAAATGCATTCCGCATGGCGCACACAGCAGGTCACGCCGCCATCCATTCTTCGCGATGTCCCTATCGCGAGAGACTTGCAAAAGACGCGGTTGTGTCGGTACTTGCCTCCTCGCTGTGCCTTGCCTGCTTGTTGCTCCCCCTATGGCTACCACCCCCCCTATCACGGAACTGCTTGTCCGCCTGCGCGAGGGCGACCATGCGGTGCTGGACCTGCTTTTTCCGCTCGTCTACCAGGAACTGCACGCCCTGGCACACCGGCAGTTGGGCTACCGACGGCCGGGACACACAATCAACACGACGGCGCTGGTGCACGAAGCCTACCTGAAACTGATCGACCAGCAGCAGGCCGGGTGGAACGACCGGGCGCATTTCTTCGCCGTCGCGGCCAAGGCCATGCGGCATATCCTGGTGGACTACGCCCGCCACCGCAACGCCCAGAAGCGCGGCGGCGGCAAGCCGCCCACGATGCTCGACGAGGCTGAAATCCGCATCGATGCGCAGGCGCATGAACTGCTGGCGCTGGATGACGCCCTCACCCGGCTCGCCACCCTGAACGAACGCCTCAGTCAGATTGTGGAGCTGCGCTTTTTTGGCGGGATGACGGTGGAAGAAACCGCCGCCGTGCTCGACGTCTCGGACCGCACTGTGAAGCGCGATTGGCGCAAGGCCCGCGCCTTCCTCTACCAGACCCTCGGCGAGGCCGCCTGACCCGTCGTTTCCAACCTGTGGTGCTGTTCCATGCCCGATTTCTCCCCCGAACGCTGGCAACAGGTGGAAGCCATCCTCGACGTGGTGTTCGACCTGCCTCCGGACGAGCGCAGTGCTTGGCTCGATGCCCACTGCGCCGACGACCCGACGCTGCGGGCCGACGTGGAAGCCCTGTTGGCAGCCGACAAGGAAGAAGAAGCGTTCCTCGAAGTGCCAGTTGGTGCATTTGCCCCCGCGCTGGTGCAGGCCGCCGACGTGACGCAGCAAGACCGCACCGATGCCCTCTTGCAAAACCAGGAAGTAGGCCCCTATCGGCTGGTGCGGGCCCTGGGCGAAGGCGGCATGGGCACCGTGTACCTCGCCGAGCGTGCCGATGGGCTGTTCGAGCAGCAGGTGGCCGTTAAGCTCATCAAGCGCGGCATGGATTCGGAGGCCGTGCGGCGGCGGTTTGTGGCCGAGCGGCAGATTCTAGCGCGCCTTCAACATCCTCACATCGCCCGGCTGCTGGATGGCGGCCTCACCGACGACGGGCGGTCCTATTTTGTGATGGAGTACGTCGATGGCGTGCCCATCACCAAGTTCAGCGCTACCCAGGAACTGGGCCTCTCCGCGCGGCTGCGGCTGTTCGAGAAGGTATGCCGCGCCGTGGAATATGCCCACCGCAACCTTGTGGTCCATCGCGACCTCAAGCCGTCGAACATCCTTGTTACTGCCGACGGCACCGTAAAGCTGCTCGACTTTGGCATCGCCAAGGTGCTGGCCGACGACGAAACCCCGCTATTTACCCAGACCGAGACGGGCCTCATGGCGATGACGCCCGAATACGCCGCGCCGGAGCAAGTCAAGGGTGAGGCTATCACCACGGCTACAGATGTGTATGCCCTGGGCATTGTGCTCTATGAGTTACTCACCGGCACGCGGCCCTATCAGTTCGACCAACGCTCGCCGACCGAGATTGAGCGGGTGGTATGTGGCACGGCCCCGCCGCGCCCCAGCACCGCCGTGCAGCGCGGCAGTGACACCCTGCCGCCGTTTGCCGACGACCTGCACCGGAAGCTACGTGGCGACCTCGACACGCTGGTGCTGAAGGCACTACGCAAAGAGCCGGAACGGCGCTATGCCTCGGCCTTTCATCTGCTGGACGACCTGCAGCGCTACCGCGACGGGCTCCCCATCCTCGCCCGCCCCGACACCACCGCCTACCGCCTGCGCAAGTTCGTGGGGCGTCACCGTCTCAGCGTAGTTATGACGACCGCGCTGGTCTTGCTCAGCCTGGGATTTGCCATCGTTCACACCCAGCGCATCACCGCCGAGCGCGACCGCGCCCAGTTGGAAGCCCAGAAGGCCGAGGAGGTCAAAAACTTTGTACTGGGCCTCTTTGAAGTCTCCAATCCCAACGAGGCGCGGGGCGACACCATCACCGCGCGTGCGCTGCTGGAGCGGGGCAGCCAGCGCCTCGCCACCGAACTGCGCAACCAACCCACTGTGCAGGCCGAGATGATGCAGGTGGTGGGCGAGGTGTACCACAAACTGGGCCTCACCGCCCGCGCCGACACGATGGTACAGGGCGCATTGGCGGTGCTGCAGGAGCATCACGGCCCGAAGCACCCCGCCCTCGTCCCCGTTTGGGTGGCGCTGGCACAGGTACAGTATCAGGCAGGAACGTATGATGAGGCAGCCGAGGCGGCTACCACGGCTGTTGAGCTTAGCCAGTCCTTGCACGGGGAAAACGCCCCGGAAACCGCAGCCGCGCTGCAAACCCTCGCCAACATCGAGCGGGCACGCGGCAACCTGGACGCCGCCGAGGCGCTGGCCCGCCAGACCCTCGCGCTGCATAACCAACACGCCCACCTCTCCGAGGCATCGCGCGAAGACGCCCTCGCCAACCTGGGCGCGATCCTTTTTGAGCAAGGCCAATACGACGAAGCCGAGCCGGTCTACCGCGAACGCCTCGCGCTGGCGCAGTCGCTGTATGAGCCGCCGCACACCATGCTCGCCATTGCCCTGAATGACCTGGGACTGTTGCTCAAAGAGCAGGGCCACCTCGACGACGCGGAGCCTTATTACCGCGACGCCCTCGTGATGCACACCACGTTATTGGGCGACAACCACCAGGAAGTCGCCATCAGTTCGGGCAACCTCGCGTCATTGCTCCACACCAAAGGCGACCTGGATGCCGCCGAGCCGCTGTACCAAAAGGCCCTTGCGATTTTCCGCACCCACTATGGCGACGACCACCCGTACGTGGCCACCAGCATCAGCAACCTCGGCACGCTGTATTTCGACCGCCGCGACTTCGCCGACGCTGAGCGTATGTTTCGCGAAGTGCTGGCGCTGGACCAGCGGTTCCTGGGCGACGACCACCCGTACATCGCAGGCGACCTGACTAAAATTGCAGCAACCTTACACCAACAAGAAGCCCTGACCGAAGCGGCGGCCATGTACACCGACGCCATCGCCCGGTACCGGGCTACGTTCCCCGACGGACACCCGCGCCTCATCCGTCCGCTGCTGGGCCATGCGGACGTATTGATGGACCAGGGGCACCTGTCCGAAGCCGAAACGGCCCTGCGTGACCTACACACCTGGGGGCTGGAAAATCTGGACGCCGGGCACTGGCAACGCGCCACCATCGACGCCGCCCTGGGGCATTGCCTCTCCCGCCAGACCCGCTATGCCGAGGCCGAGCCGTTG
Source organism: Rhodothermia bacterium (assembly GCA_030428385.1). GTDB lineage: Bacteria > Bacteroidota > Rhodothermia > Rhodothermales > JAAAOL01 > JAUIDY01. Next base: position 12,350 of record JAUIDY010000044.1, read on the forward strand.
CTTCTACAGGCGCATGAGCACCTCCTCCGTGACCGCGGTCCCAGCACCCCCGAGACCCAAGATGCGGCCCGTCACCTCCACCAGTTGTATATGGCCTGGGGCAAACCCGCCGAGGCCGCCCGGTTCGCCGAATAATACCAATTCCGTTTGGTGAAGCCAGGATAGCACAGCCGCTTCTTTGTGCGTTCCCTCTCCCTCGATGGGAGAGGGCCAGGGTGAGGGTGATTCGTTATACCGAGCCGAGCGCTTGCGTTGGCGTATTTCCCCCTCACTCTGACTCTCTCCCACCAGGGGAGAGAGAACCCATTCGCGAAGGAAGGTATCCAGACATCAACGATGGCAATCCGTATAATACCAACCGCACGTCACGGCGAGGGGCCTAGCAGGGGAAACGTCACCCGTTCTTCGTAGCCATCATCAAAACGAAGCACAAACGTCGCCTCGTGCGACTGCGCCGTGGCAAAGGTAGCCGCCGGCACCACCACCCACACCTCGGTACGCTTCATCTCCTGCGGCTCCAGCGCAATCGGCGAGACGCCCACAATGCGCAGTTGCGTCCCGGCAGGCTCCTCAGCTTCGATGGTGAACGCAGACGTCTGCGCCGTCTGGTTGCGCACGCGGAAGCGCAAGCGGTTGGCCACCGTGCCATCGGGCAGTTCGGTGAACGGCTCTCCAACGACGCGGCCCACGTTCACGTCATACGCCTCACGCGTGGTGACGGCGATGGTAAAAGCTGTCGTGAGCAGAATCAGCAAGACGGAGTAAATGACAGTGCGGGGGCGGAAGCGGCGCGTCTTCAGGTTGTCCAGTTCGTTCTCCGACGTGTAGCGGATCAGCCCACGCGGTTTGCCGATGTTGTCCATGATCACATCGCACGCGTCGATGCACTGCGTGCAGGCGATACATTCCATCTGCAACCCGTCGCGGATGTCGATGCCGGTGGGACAGGTGCGCACACACGCGAAGCAGTCGATGCAGTCGCCCTGGGCAGGCAGTAGCCCGGCGGCCTCTTGCTCCATCTTTTTCTTGCTGCGCTTCGCCCGGGGCTCGCCCCGGTTGGGATCATACGACACGATGAGCGAGTCGGGGTCGAGCAGCACCGACTGGATGCGGGCATAAGGGCAGGTGATGGTGCACATCTGCTCCCGGAAGTAGCCGAAGTTGAACAGCATCAGCCCCGTGGTGAAGATGGCGGTGATAAAGAAGCCCCAGTGGTCCGTCGGCGAGCCGCGCATCCATTCCATCAATGCATCCCAGCCTACGAAATACGCCACAAACGTATGCGCCACAAAAAACGACAGGACGATATAAATGCCCAGCTTGGCTCCTTTCCGCCACACTTTGTCCCAGTTCCACGGTCCTTCATTCCGACGCTTGCGCTTGTGCTCGGGCCCCTCGATCCACCGCTCAATCGGGCGGTAGACGAACTCCAGGTACACCGTCTGCGGACACGCCCAGCCACACCACACGCGCCCCAGCAACGCCGTGAGCAGCAAGATACTCACGCCTACCGCCAGCGCCAGCAGCAACAGCAAAAACGTGTCGGTGGGATAAAACGTTGCGCCAAAAAGGGCGAACTCGCGGTGCACAAAGTCGAGCAGCACGGCAGGCTTGCCGCCGATTTTGACCCACGGCAGCCCCACAAAAAACACCAGCAATACCCAGGCGACGATCAGGCGGGGCCGGTAGAACCGCCCTTTACTCAGCGTGGGGTACACCCACTTCCGCTTGCCTTCTTTGGTTAGCGTGGTAAGCACTTCCTCGGGCGACTCAAGAACCCCAACGTCGCCTTCATCGATAAACTGCCGAGCCATGGGAATGAAACGTGATGTGTGAAACGAACGAAGTGAGGGACGAAATAAACGTGAACTCGTTTCCAGACCGAGGGGAATTGCACACCGAAGAGGCCGTCTGGCAATACATACGAATATGGCCATAGAAAAGGCGTGTACCTGCACGTCGCAGCCTACACGCCTTATCAGGGAAAAATACAGCGCTGCGTAGGTTAAAGCCCTACATGCGATGGTATTATTCCACCAACTCGCCTTGTGGATCTTTCGGATTCGGCGGATTGGTGCCTTCCAGCGAGCGCACGAAGGCAACGAGTTGGCCGCGTTCTTCGGGGGAGAGGATGTCGCCCCACGGCGTCATGCCTTTGTCCAGCACCCCGTTGGTGATCACCTCGTAGATGCCCACGTTGCTGGCATCGTGGATCCAATAGTTGTCGGTGAGGTTAGGCCCGATGACGCCTTCTCCGGCCTGCCCGTGGCACACCGCGCAGTTGGCGGTATAAAGAACGCCTCCGGCCGTCACCTGTGCGGCATCGCCCACATAGGTTTCCAGCGAGGCCTCATCTACTTGAAAGACCGGATTGGCCGCCGCATAGTTTGCCCGGATGGTTTCGAGTTCTTCCTGGCTGGCGGCAAGGTCGTCTTCGTACGTGTCGACAAAACCCATGAAGGTGATGCCCACATAATACACGACGGCAAAAACGACGCTGCCGATGAAGATCCATACCCACCAGCCGGGCATCGGGTTGTCGTACTCTTTGATCCCGTCATATTTATGGCCCTTAATGATGCGGCCGTGCGGCGACTCGGGCGTAGCAGGTGTACTCATAGTTCCAGGGGCGAGTGTGGGAGGAGATCATCGTCCAGCGGCATGTTTTTGGCCCGCTCGCGTTCGCCCTTCGAGAGCGTAAACGCGTAAATGACGATGAGCAAAAAGGCGATGGTAAACGCGATGACGCCGACTTCGGCCAGATGGCCGGTTTCCAGCGCTCGCACGGCTTCTTTCATCATGGCGTCGTCGGGGTTTCAGCGGATTCGTTCTGTGACAGCGGAGCCGCCGGGCTCCCCACATCCGCGTTGCTGGTCGTGCGCAGGTCGGTGCCAAGGCGTTGCAGGAACGCCACCAGCGCGGTGATCTCTTTGTCGGCGAGGTGCGCCGGGCCGCCCTGTGCTTCTACTTCGAGGGCAATAATCGCTGCCTGCTCCCGGGCGAGTTCGACAGCCTGTTCGATCTCAGCGTCGGTGTAGGGTACCCCTACGCGCCGCAAGGCCCGCAGCCGCGCAGGCAGGTTGTCAATGTCCATCGGACGACGGAGCAGCCAGTCGTACGGCGGCATGATGGAGCGCGGGCTCGTGGAGCGCGGGTTTTCCATGTGGCGAACGTGCCACAGGTGTGGATATTTACCACCCACACGTTGCAGGTCGGGCCCCGTCCGTTTGGAGCCCCACAAGAACGGATGCTCATAGGTCGTCTCGCCCGCCTTGGTAAACTCGCCGTAGCGTTCCAGTTCGTGGCGGAACGGGCGCACCATCTGCGAGTGGCAACTCACGCAGCCTTCTTTGATGTAGATGTCACGCCCCGCCACTTCCAGCGGCGTAAACGGCGTCACCGTCTCAATCGTCTCGATGTTGCCCTGCACCAGGAAGGCAGGAATAAACTCGACGGCGGTGCCGACCAGGATGGCGGCGACGGTCAGCACCGTAAAAACCAGGGGCCAGCCTTCCAGCCGTCGGTGCATGGTTTCTTGGTGGTCACTCATGCGTCTATCTCAGGTTCAATGGGTTTCGGAGTAGGAAAGACGGTCGGCTCACGCGGCCAATTCCTTTGCGGGTGTCGCTACGCGGCGCGGCGCGGCAAACGTCGGGTCGGGCAGGTCTTTGGGAGCGCTGCGGATGGTGTACCACATATTAACCATCAGCATCACCACCCCGGCAAGGTACATCAGCCCGCCGATGAGGCGCACCCAGTACATCGGAATGATCTGCACCACCGTTTCCATGAAGTCGGGGTAGAGGAGCCGCCCTGCGTCGTCGAATGCCCGCCACATCAGCCCCTGTGTGATGCCTGACACGTACATCGAGAGCACGTAGAGCAACATGCCGATGGTGCCGACCCAGAAGTGCGCCGTGGCAAGTTTGGGGCTCCACAGTTCGGTCCGCCACAGCTTGGGCAGCAACCAGTAGATCATCCCAAACGTCATGAAGCCGTTCCAGCCCAGCGCCCCGCTGTGCACGTGCGCGATGTTCCAGTCCGTGTAGTGGCTCAATGCGTTGACGGTCTTAACCGAGAGCATGGGCCCCTCGAAGGTGCTCATCCCGTAGAACGTAATGCCGACGACAAACATCTTGAGCACCACCGAGTCGCGGAGCTTGTGCCACGCGCCACGCAGCGTAAAGAGCCCGTTGATCATGCCGCCCCACGACGGCATCCACAGCATCACGGAGAAGATCATCCCCAGCGTGGCAGCCCATTCGGGCACGGCGGTATAGTTCAGGTGGTGTGGTCCCGCCCAGATGTAGATAAAGACAAGGCTCCAGAAGTGGACGATGGACAACCGGTATGAGAACACGGGACGTGACGCCGCCTTCGGCAAGAAATAGTACATCAGCCCCAGGAACGGCGTCGTGAGGAAAAAGGCCACGGCGTTATGCCCGTACCACCACTGCACCAGCGCGTCCTGCACGCCGCCATAGATGGGGTAGCCGTGCAGCCAGTTGTACGGCACGGCAAGGCTGTTGCCGATGTGCAGCACGGCGACCGTTACGATGGTGGCGATGTAGAACCAGAGGGCGACATACATATGCCGCTCGCGCCGCTTCCACAGCGTCCCGAAGAAGTTAACCGCAAAAATCACCCAGATGACCGCGATCAGGACGTCGATCGGCCATTCGAGTTCGGCGTATTCCTTCGAGGTGGTGATGCCCAGCGGCAGGGTGATTGCGGCGGAGACGATGATGGTTTGCCAGCCCCAGAAGTGGATGCGGCTCATCACGTCGCTGAACATACGGGCCTTGCACAGGCGCTGCGTGGAGTAGTAGATGGCCGCGAAGATGGCGTTGCCCGCGAAGGCGAAGATCACCGCGTTGGTGTGCAGCGGGCGCAGCCGCCCGAACGTGAGGTATTCGCCGAGGTTGGCGGGCCAGAACGGAAGCTGAAGCGCCAAGAGCGCCCCAACGAACATACCGATGAAGCCCCACAGGACCGTCGCCAGCACAAACATGCGAACGATTTGCTCGTCGTAGCTGAACACTTCCAGCGACGAGCGCGGGACGGCAGCAGCTTCGGGAGATCGGGATTGCACTTCCATAGACAATATGGTGCAGCAGGTGGGAAAGGAAAGGAAACGAAGCGCGGCGCTTCGCGAACAAGCACCAAGAAACGCGGACGCCTTGCATCTTTTTGCAAGCCAGCCCCTAGGGGCCAAGTGAGCAAAGGCGCACGACAGGCGTGGGGGATTTCCTTACATTCGCAAAGAGCGGGCAGGCCGAAACCCACAGAACCTGACTCAGCAACCCATGTATGGCGGGGATTCCCCTACAGCGCTCGTAAGGGATACCTCTGAATAACGTGCGCCCTCTTTTTTCAAATTGTCACCTGCATCACCTGACGATGGCTTATGCCGAATCCCCACGACACATCGCCCATTTCCGCCCATGCGACGGCCCTTCAACGGGTAACCCAGCACGCCTTGGCCCATGTGCCAGTAGCGGCGTTGCACGAGGAAGCCGCTCGCGCCGCCCGGCAGGTGCTTGGGGCCGATGGGTGTGGCTGTTTCGAAAGGATGACGGGCGACCAGTTCGTGGTACGGGCGGCCCAAGGCTGGACGCCGCCTGTGGAACCGATGCACATCCCCGAGGCGGCCTCCTTGCTCGGCACCGTCCTCACGACGCAGCAAGCAATCCGCAGCGATGACCTTACCACCGATCCGCGCTTTTCGGACATCGGATTGCCGGGCTCCCATGATGTCCACAGCGTACTCGCCGTTGCCGTACCCGGAAAAAAGACGCCGCGTGGCGCCCTGATTGCTTTCTGCAAACAGACAAAGGCCTTTGACGACGCGGACCTGCTCTTTTTGCATGCCCTCGCCAGCATCCTTGCCAACGTGATGGAGTGGCGCTCAGCTGAGGCAGCGCGGCAGGTGAGTGAAGCCCAGGTCCATGCTATTCTCGACACCACCGTCGATGGCATCATTTCCATTGATGCCAAAGGGCTAATCATCGCCTTTAATAAAGCCGCGGAGCGCATCTTTGGCTACGAGGCCGCCGAGGTCATCGGGCAGAAGATCGACATCCTGATGCCCGATCCGTACCGCAGCGAACACGATGGCTATCTGGAATCGTATCATACCACCGGGCGGCGCAAAATCATCGGCATCGGGCGCGAGGTAACCGGAAAACGAAAGGACGACTCGACGTTTCCCATGTACCTCGGCGTGAGCGAAGTCAACCTCCCTGACCAGCTTATTTTCACTGGGCTGGTGCGCGACATCACCGAGCAGCGCCGCCTGGAAAAAGAAGTGCTGCGGGTGACCGAAGAAGAACGCCGCCGCATTGGTCAGGATCTGCACGACGGCCTTGGGCAGATGCTCACCGGCACCGGTCTCATCGCCTCCAACGTGGCCCGGCGTCTGAAACGACAGGAGGTTGCCGGGGCCGATGAAGTGGCGGAAGTTGCTGAGATGGTAAAAGACGCCGATCAGTATGCCCGCAGCCTCGCCCGGGGCCTGGTGCCCGTAGAGGTGGAGCAAGGTGGCCTGGAAGGCGCACTGGAGCGGCTCGCCCGTAATGCGCAGCGCCTCTTCGGCATTGCCTGCGCGTTTCACTTGCGCGGCACTGATTCGGTGACGGACACCACCATCGCTATGCACCTGTACCGCATTGCCCAGGAATCGGTATCCAACGCCGTGCGACATGGCAAGGCCTCTGCTGTCACTATTAGTCTGTACCACACCGACACCTATATCCGCCTGCGGGTGGAAGACAACGGCGAAGGCTTCAAGAGCATCTCGCTCGATGGCCCGCCGGAGTCGTACAGCGACCTGCACGGGATGGGCGTGCGCATCATGCACTACCGCGCCCGCATCATCGGTGCCACACTCGATATCCAGGGCACGCTGGGCACAGGAACCACCGTCACCTGCACCTTGCGCCGCCAGAATCCCTCCCCCGAAACCGTTTAAACGTCATATTCGCGTACTGCCATGACCAACATTCTTCTTGTCGATGACCACCCGCTGATGCGCAAGGGGCTTGCGATGACCATCAACGAAGATCCCGACCTCAACGTCACCTGCCAGGCCGACAGCGCCGAGGATGCGCTTGACCTGCTCCATGCCAACGAGCTAGACCTCGTCATCATCGACATCTCGCTGCCCGGCATGAGCGGGCTCGAACTTGTGAAGCACCTGCACGCGCTGCATCCCAACCTGCCCACGCTCATTGTCTCGCGGCACGACGAAGCGCTGTATGCCGAACGGGCGTTGCGCGCAGGTGCGCGCGGCTATGTGATGAAGTTGGAAGCAGGCAACGTGATCGTCGACGCCGTGCGTCGGGTGCTACGTGGCGGGATCTATGTGAGCGAAGAAATCAACGACCGGCTGCTGATGGGTATGGCCACAGGCCACAGCCCCCTCAACGAGTCGCCGATGGACCTGCTCAGCGACCGCGAATTGGAGGTGTTCGAACTCACCGGCAGTGGTCTTTCTACCCGAGAAATTTCGGAGCGGCTGCACCTGTCGGTGAAAACCGTGGAGTCGTACCGCGCCCGCATCAAGACCAAACTCAACCTGAACACCGCCGCCGAACTGATGCAGCACGCGGTGCAATGGGTAGAAGGGGAAGGACGGGGATAAGGAAAGGGTGTGTGGGAGACCATGAATCAATGACGCCGATGACATGGGCAAAGCCCGTAAATGACGCGAGCAAAGCGTGTTCATAACGCACAGTTCATAGCGTGTCCATCGTCCCCCATGGCCTGACGGGAGACTTCCCGCCCCCACACACGCCGTCACTTTTCCCCTACACCCCCTCTACACGCTTCACCGTCACTACACAATCGAGGCGCTAGCGAAGTTAGCACCGGATGCATCTTCATTCGGGCTGGAAGTTTTTGTCATGGCTATTTCTCCTTCTCTCACCTATCAGCGCATTGTCTTGCCGACGGACCTGTCCGCCTGCGCGGAGCGGGCGCTGCCACGTGCGCTGGCGTTGGCTGAGCGAGCAGGTGCCGACGTTCACCTGCTGTATGTGGTCGCGCCACTTTCCTCTTCGGAGGCGGTGGCCCCCACCCTCAACCCCAAAGAATTTGGACAGTGGCGCAGGGAACGAGCGCGCTCCCGCCTCGAAGGACTGCGGCTGGCTTATCGCTACAGCCTCAACAACCGCCATGCCGTGACCATGCACACCAGCATCGTCACCCACGCCGACCCAAGCGCCGGCATCCTGTCGTATGCACGCAAGCACAACGCCGACCTGATCGTGATGGGCAGCCACGGCTGGAGCGCCCACTTTGGCCAAGGACTGGGCAGCGTCACCCAGCAGGTCTTGACCAACGCCCCCTGCCCCGTCATGACGGTTCCCGTCCATCGCACCACGGCGGGGCTTATTCGCCGTGTATTGCTTCCGGTGGACAACCTTTCGAACATGCAAGCCCTGTATGGTGCGGATTACCTGGCGCATCTGTTCCAAAGCCGCCTCTTGTTGCTCTCCACACCGACTCAGCCCGGCGATGAATCAGCAAGACCAACCCCGGTCCAGCAATGGATCGCCGCCCAGCCACTGCAAAGTACCAAGGTAGAATACCTAGCGCTTCCGCCACGCACCAAGGCCGACATGCCTCTCCTCAGCGACCTTGAAGATACGGATGTGGTCGTCGTCCCTGATACACAAGCGGCCCTTCGGCTGGCCCGCACGGGCACCTGCTCCGTCGCCACGCTGGGCCACACCCCGGTTGTCTTGGCAAAGAAGAACCCCCTCGCCATGAGCGCGGCATAGCGATACTAGGGCGCCGCTTCATACGTCGTTTTCAGACTTACCTGCTGCGTGCCGCCAGGCGGACGAACCCAGTTTTCTTGATACACGGTGCCATCGGCTTGCTTCTGGTAGTCGATGCCAATGACACCATTGGGCATGTCTCCTTCAAAGCGCAGCGTCGTCTCATCAAGCCACTGCCCCTCATATTCCAGCGGCGCATCACCGGGATAAAACAAGTACATTTTGTAGTGCGCGGCCTCGGCCTGGTAACGGAACAGCGCATAGGCTTCCCACAATCTCCCGTCGGCGCGGTGCCCCACGAAGGTGCATTTGAGCCAATGCCCCTCCATCATCCACTCGAAGGTTAAGTCGCCGGGCGTGGCTACGTCTTGGGTGTCGGTGCTGACCGTTTTCCACGCGCCCACCAAGAAGTTGAGGGCATCATGCTCAGACGGTGCCTGCGCATGGCTGGAAACAGCGGAGAGGCCCCACACAAGGGCAACAAGCAGAACGGCGTGTGTTTTCATGGCAATCAGTCGGCGGTGGCGTAGGTTTGTGCGATGTCGGCGAGGCGGGCGTCGATGTCGGCCCGGGACCACCAGCGGCCCCGGGCCATCACGCCTGCAATTTGGGTGGTGTTGTTCAGGTTGGTCAACGGGTTGGCGTCCAGCAAGACGAGATCGGCCCTGTGTCCCTCAGCGACACTGCCAAAGGTGTCTTTGTCAGCGAAATAACGCCCCACGTTGACGGTGCCAGAGTGCAGGATCTCATACGGCGTCATGCCTGCCTGCTCCATGATTTTGAGTTCACGGTGCAGCGAGAAGCCGGGCACGCTGAATTGCTGTGGAGCATCGGTGCCCATCAGAATCGGCACGCCGCCTTCGTGCAGCGCTGCCAGGATCACCACGCGGTTGTTGATGGCCCGCTGCGAGGCATCGAGGTTGAAGTTGGGGTTGTTGCGGCGCTGGGTGTCGGCGGCTTTCCACTGCGCCACAATCTGCGGCGGCATGTATTGCAGTTCCGGATATGCCGACAGCATTTCGATGTCATTCACGCCGTACAGCGTTTCCCACACCGCCATCGTGGGCACAATCCACGTTTCGGCTTCGCGGGTCAGCCGCACCACCTCCGCCAGTTGTGCCTCATCAATCGGCCCTTCGAAGCCGTTGAGGTATTCGTTGTAGCCGTCCACATGGTCGATGGTGAGTTGCTTTTGCTCGAGCGCATGCAGCAGGCCCACTTCCGCAGGCACATGTCCGGCAAACGTGATCCCGACTTCGCGGGCCGTTTCCGCCATCGCGTTGTATTCAGGCCGCGTCAGGCCGGGGTGAATCTTGAGCAGGTCCCACCCCTCGGCGTGCTGCGCGTGCACCATTTCGGCGGCTTGCTCGGGCGAAGAAACACTGTTGCCATTAAAGCTTGGCCCAGCGAGGTACAGCGTTGGCGAATCCAGGTCGCCTGATAGGGCCCGTTCGCGCAGGTCCAACTGCCCCGGCTGCCCCAGCATTCCGCGCACCGTGGTGATGCCCTGCGAGAGGTACAAGAACAGGACATGCTCGATGTAGGCCTGCGGCGCGTTGGGCGGCGGGATGTGCCCATGCATCTCGGCGAGACCCGGCATCAGGAATTTGCCGGTTCCATCAACCTGTGTGGCTCCGGCAGGCACCTCCACGTCGGCTCCCACCGCGATGATGCGGCCATTTCGGACCACTACGGTTTGCCCTTCCAGCACCGTCTCGCTGGTCATGGGAAGGACGTTGACGTTAACAAACGCCACGGCGTCCTGGGCGGGCACCTCCGCGGGGGTGCTGCAACCGAGCAACACCACGCAGGCGGTTAGGAAAAGTAGGCGGACGGACAAGGTGAAGCGGTTCATGGCGACTAGCGGTTCGTGATGAGGGAACGTAAAAGCTACGGCGCGGGCGCTTCAACTACTGCGTTACCATCGGGCTTTGGTCTGTTGCAGAAAGGGGGGGCACTGTGATGATTCTTTCTTGATGGCAACTGAAACCCTATGGTTAAGATCGCGTTGAGCAGCTAGCCTTTGGGCTGTTTTCGCTGCGCCGGGTGCGTAACTGGGCCGTTTCCGGTGTGTACATGATGCCCTGATCTACGGAGGTGATTCTATGTCTGATATGCAGAAGGGAGCCTCTGGCGACGCCTGCTAGCGACAGCTTGCCGGGCTCCCGGACAGCTTACCATCCGATGACCTGAACCTTGGGGTCGCCGGATGTTTCTCAAGGCCCTGCTGGTTTTCCGGCAGGGCCTTTGTCTTTTCTATGATTCCATGCCCTACACCATCCGTCCCGCCCTGCCCAGCGACCTGCCGCTGCTCCCCGCGATTGAGCAAGCCGCAGCCACGTTGTTTCAAGACACCCCCTACGCTTTCCTGGCAGCAGGCGAAACGGTACCATTCGAAACGCTCGTCGAAAACCAGCACGCCGGGCGGGTGTGGGTCGCCGTTTGGATTGAAACCGATGTGCCTGTTGGCTTTGCTGTAGCAACGTTGGTGGATGACCACCCCCACCTGCAAGAAATGGATGTGCTGCCCAACCATAGCCGCAACGGTCTTGGCACGCGCCTCGTGGACGCCGTCTGCGACTGGGCTATTGCTAACAACTATCCATGGCTTACCCTCACCACCTTCCGTGATATTCCGTGGAACGCACCGTTTTACCAGCGCCTCGGCTTTCAGGTGGTGCCGCCTACCGACTGGACGCCGGACTTGCACGCGGTGATGCAGGCCGAAGCGGCGGCGGGGTTGCCGGTGGCGGATCGGGTGGTGATGCGGAAAATGCTGGGCTAACAGCCTGCCGAATGAAGCATTGATGCTTGCATCGAGCTTCTGTGTTGCACGTCCTCAATACCCCGGCACAGCAATTGAGCCAAAGGAGTTGTTTGTTCTTTCAGGGACGAAAGAACCAAAGTCCTGCCGCCTCCGAAACGCGCGAACCCCGATCCTACCCCACCTAGACCCGTACCCAACGGGCACCAAACACGGCACAAACCGAAACGCCTCGGTGATGCCCATTGGCTAAACGCACCGGGGTTCCACCCACCGCGCCCTCGCCACGGAGGCGGCATCGGTGCTCACTTCCATCGCTGCGCCAACTGACAAGCGTTTGAAATAGCACGTTGCCAGAACGGGGCACCAGTGTCCCATCCCCGGCCTGGGCTGCCGGAAGAAGCCCGTGCGTTTAGCCGGTGGGCGAGCAGCACGGCATTTTTTGGTTAGGGTAGCGTGTGCCGCCCAGCGGGTATGGACTCGTGCGGTGGACGGGCTTCGTGGGATTGGATGGGACAAGGCGTTTGGTCCTTTCCGCTGTGAAAGGACAGAAAACCAACAAGTATGCAGATTGCTCATACCCTTCTTAACGAGCATCCACTTCCATCCACTACCCTGCAACGCTCAGATTAACGAGCAAGAACACCGCCCCTTCTCCCAAGCACCGGCACAAACAACCCACCATTCCAAAACTGCTTGAAGGTTTCCCCTGCGCGTCCGACGCTATTGAATCGCAGATTATATTCCGCTATTCTCTGCCCCACCCGACCACCCAATCTCCACCCCGACCTATGCCCACCGTCCAGAACCCCGTCCTCACCGGCTTTAACCCCGATCCTTCCATCGTCCGCGTTGGAGACGACTACTACATCGCCACGTCTACCTTTGAGTGGTTTCCGGGCGTGCAGATTTCGCACTCGAAGGACCTCGTGAACTGGCGCGTCTTGGCGCGTCCGCTCAACCGGTATTCGCAACTCGACATGCGTGGCAACCCGAACTCGGGCGGCATCTGGGCCCCGTGCCTAACGTACGACGACGGGCTGTTCTACCTCATCTACACCGACGTGCGGCACTGGACGGGCGCGTTTAAAGATGTGCGCAACTTCCTCGTCACCGCAACCGACATCGAAGGGCCATGGTCGGAGCCGATTTACCTCAACAACTCCGGGTTCGACCCATCGCTGTTCCACGACGACGACGGGCGCAAGTGGCTCGTGAACATGGTGTGGGACCACCGCGCCGAGAAAAACAGCTTTGGCGGCATCCTGCTGCAAGAATACGATCCCGAACAGAAAAAGCTGGTCGGCCCCATTGAAAACATTTTCCCCGGCACCAAGCTGGGGCTGGTGGAAGGGCCGCATGTGTACAAGCGCGACGGCTGGTACTACCTGCTGACGGCGGAAGGCGGCACGTTTGCAACCCACGCCGAGAGCGTCGCCCGCTCGCGCAGCATCCACGGGCCGTACGAGGTGATGCCGGGCAACCCGCTCGCCACCAGCGCACACGACCCCACGCTGACGCTGCAATCGGCGGGGCATGGCGACCTGGTGGAAAACGCGGATGGAAGCTGGACCTTTGCCCACCTCTGCCGCCGCCCCCTCTCCAATGGCCGCTCCATCCTTGGCCGCGAGACGTCGCTGCAAAACGTCGAGTGGGTAGATGGCTGGCCGCGCCTTACCTCCGGTGGCATCGTCCCGCTCGACACGTTCGAGGCCCCCGATCTTCCGCCGCATCCATGGCCGGAAACACCCGCCCGCGACGACTTTGACGACGACACGCTTTCCATCGTGTGGCAGGCCCCCCGCGTGGCGCTGGACGACGAGATGCTGAGCCTGACGGAGCGCCTCGGTCACCTGCGGCTTTTCGGGCGCGAAAGCATGGTCTCGAAGTTCGAGCAGAGCCTCGTGGCGCGGCGACAGAAAAGCTTCCACATCGAAGCCTCCACGTGCGTGGAGTTTAAGCCGGAGACGTACCAACAGATGGCGGGGCTGGTAGCGTTCTACAGCACCGACAACTTCTACTACCTCTTCCTCACCCGCGCTGAGCACTCGGACCTCTGCCTCTGCCTCATGCGCTGCGAGCAGGGCAACGTCAGCTTCCCCATCGAGAAAGAATACCCGCTCGACGGCTGCGAAAAGGTGTACTTGAAGCTCACCATCCACGATGGGCGCATCAACTTCTTCTACTCCCGCGACGGCGAGACGTGGGCCGCTGCCGGGTGGGAGCACGACGCCTCCATCCTCTCCGACGAGCACGCCGTGCCCTGCGGCTTCACGGGCAACTTCGTAGGCATGGCCTGCCAGGACATCAGCGGCCAGCGTAACCACGCCGACTTCGACTGGTTCGAGTACAAGGAGGTGGAAGGATAGCGCCAACCTGTGTTCTTGTCATCCCGGCCCCCGAGCCGGGATCTCCCCGTTTGGCATTCTTGCTAATCTGTGTCATGCCGGATCAAGTCCGGCATGACACCGTGCTGTGCTAGGACTTTTCTGCGTCTAACCGAAAAGCTCGTTGACTACACCTCACCACGTATGACCACCGCCGGGCGGAGGCCATGCGCCTAGCATGCGACGGATCAACACGATCTGCCCAACATGGTAACTCGTATGCAACGCCAGCGTGGTGAGCACATCGATGCGCTTGGTCTCGGCGCGGGCTGGCACGCGGTGCAAGGGATCGGCGCTTCGGACGGCCTCATGGGCGCGGGCTAAGCCTGTCTGATAGTGCTCGACGACCTGCTCCCATTCTTGCAGGGTTGCGGGTTGGATGGCTCCCGGCCAGCCGTCTTTTGCGTGTTGGGGTCCCGCGATGTCCTTGCGTTCCAGCCCCGAAAGAAACAAGTCTTGCCAGTAGATTATATGGTTGACGACTTGAAAAATGGAGTGGGGCATCCCGCGTGGAATCGTTCCCGTGTCTTGCCAATCGAGCCCATCGAGGACGTTCCGGGGATCAAGGTGAACGCCTGCGGCGGACAACGCATTCGTGAGCAGGTTTTCGGGATTGAAGGGGTGATTGGACACAAAGGGTGTGGTTTAGAGATGAAATGATGACCTGCGCAGTATCTAATGCGTGCCTGTTCCAGAACAGAGCCGTCCTACCCTCAATTATATATTATCTTGCTCGAATACACTTCCTCGATATCATCGCGCTCATTAAAGATGAACAGATACTGAAACCCAACGGTACTCGACGAGATGATCTCTCCGTATGTCTTAACGCCTTCCGCATCCATAATAAGCTCAGCGGCCAAGGTGTTCTCATATGGGCTTGAGAAGAAAATGAAGAAGAGTGCTTTCCTGGAGGTTCTGGAAATTTCCGAGCGTGATTCCGCCCTCACGTGAGCCAATCTAATGGAATCCACCTCTGCTAATGAGTCCCGCACAATATCGTACCGTGGCAGCCGTCTTATATCTGAAAAAGAAAGGGGCTGCTCAACTTCGCGTTGTACGATTGCCATACTAAAAGAAGCATAGTCGATAAAGATGGTCTGCTTTGACACCGTATAATCCTGCAAATGATGTCGAAAAAACGCAACGGCCGCACTATCTGTTAATATGTAATCATGGGCTTTTTCCTGCCATCCATTTTCAAAAGAGACTTTTGGGGATTTGCCCGTGGTTGCTAGTGACGCACATCCACACACCAAGGTGCAGGCTAAAACACACAAGTAGACACAAGGTGTTTTCATCACGCTCTAACCAAGTTAGGGATGTTCTGGAGAAGACCACCTTCGGATATAGCAATGCCTCCTTCGACTTTCAACCCTAAAAACAACCCATTCTTTGTCATGCCGGACTCGATCCGGCATCTCCCAATATGGCGAGGTTGCTTGACAGCGGGATGCCGGATCAGGTCCGGCATGACACCTACAACCGCCGGAGTTGAAGCATCTACTCCAAATTCCCTAGAATCACCTCCAGCTTGTCGCGGTAGCTGCGGCTGAGTTTGAGCTTTTTGCCGTTGTCGAGGACGACGACGTATTCGCCGTGGAGGTGCGGGATGAGTTCTTTGATGCGGTCCACGTTGACGATGGTGGAGCGGTGGATGCGCACGAACCGTTCCGGGTCGAGGCTTTCTTCGAGCTTGCGCAGCGTCTGGCGCAGCAGGTGGCGGTGGGTCTGGGTGTAGACCTCCACATACACACCCGCGCCCGCAATCCAATCGATGTCGTGGGTCTTGAGCAGCGTCAGCCGCCCGCTGCTCTTGATGGCGAGGCGTTCGAGGTAGGGCGTGGTGGTTTCCAGAATCTTCGACGCGCCGTCGGGCGTCACGTTGAGGTACTGGAGCAGGTCCAGTAGCTTCAGGCCCAGTTGCTCCACCTGCCCCTGGCGGATACGCGTGCTGGCCCGCGTCATCACCTCCTCGAAGCGGTCGTCGTCGAACGGCTTCAGCAGGTAGTCGAGCGCATGTAATTCAAATGCCCGCAGCGCGTACTGGTCGTACGCCGTCACAAAAATCACCGCCGGGACTTCCTCCGGCTCCAGGGCTTCGATCACTTCGAGGCCCGTCATCTCCGGCATCTGCACATCCAGCAGCACCAGCGTCGGTTTTAGCTTGCGGATGTCGTCCAGCGCGGCGCGTCCGTTGGCGCTTTCGCCGATGACTTCGTAGTCGGATTGGGCCTCCAGGAGCCGCCGCAGCCGTGCCCGCTGGCGGGCTTCGTCTTCTACGACCAGAACGCGGATGGTCTCCATGGCTTCGGTTGTTCGAAAAGAGGTAGAATCAGGCACTTACAGATTCGAATACTTCGGTGTAAAAAGGCAAGGTGAGGCGTACGAGCAGCCCGCTGTCGGACTGGTTGATAAGTTCAAAGCGGGCCTCATCGCCAAACAGATGCTCCAGCCGCTCCTGCGTGGTGCGCAACCCGATGCCAGTGCGTTCGGCGTGGGGCTCCACATAGGCTGCCCCATCGCCACTGGGTTCGGACATGCCGGGGCCATCGTCGGCCACCTCCAGCACCAACGCCTCGGCCTCGCAGCGGGCGCGGATGTAGATCTCGCCGCCACGGGCGTAGGGAGCGATGCCGTGCTTGATGGCGTTCTCGACGAGGGGCTGTAAGATGAGGTGCGGCACCATCGCTTCATTGCACGCCACCTCTACGTCCATGTGCACCCGCAGCCGTTCTTGCAAGCGCTCCTGCTCGATGCCGAGGTAGCGCTGTAAAAACGAAAGCTCCTGCCGCAGCGGTACCAACTGCCCACTGTGGTCCAGCGAGAGCCGCAAGAGGTCGCTCAAGTCCACCATCAGCCGCCGGGCCGTCTTCACGTTCTCGTCCATGATGGCCGAGATGGTATGCAGCGTGTTGAACAGAAAATGCGGATTCAGTTGCATCCGCAGCGCCCGCAGTTGTGCTCCCACAAGTTGCGTCTCTACCTGCGCCAGCCGCACTGCCCGCGCCCGGAACTTACGCTCGATATCGAGGGCATGCACGACGGCGATGATGCACGAGTAGAACAGGATGTCGAAAAAGATGGTGCTGAGGAACGAGCGGTTGTAGTGCTGAATGGGGTCGAAATCAGTGCCCGAAATGCCATAAATCACCATGCGCAGCCCTGTGTACAACGCAATCTCAGCCGCACAGATCAAGATGGCGAACACGAGGTGCAAGAAGCTGCGGCGCAGCCATCGCTGCTGCTCTACGGGGAAGCGCCGCGCCAGCCACGCGGTAAAGGGCGTCAGCGGGATCCACACGTACCATCCCACCACCGTCCACATCGCGATGCGCCACTCAAACTCGATGTCACCATTCAGCGTGACGATGTAGTAGCGGGCCAGAAACGCCAGACCAACGACGTTCCAGAACAGGATCAGCAACCCCCAGCGCACCGCCGGACGGGTCAGCAGCGAAGGGGCAGGAGAAGAGGTCGTGGGCACGATGTTGAACCGGGGTGAAATGACAGAAAAAGCGACCACGCGCTGCGGGCAGATAATGTCTACCGTGGCATTGTCGCTTTCGTTTCCAAAATAGGGGGCGGCGAGGCCTTCCCCAAACCCTTTGCGCCACACCCGTCTGCCGATGTTGCAAGGCGGCTTGTGCTGTCATCAGGCGGTTAGGCTTCGCCCTCAGCCACCAGCGGCGGTGTTTCTTCCGGGGGTTGGGCGGACCGAAACATGCTGTACAGCAGCAACGCCACCCCGGTCAGAATTAATACGTCGGCGACGTTGAAGATGGCGGTGCGAAAGATGCCGAGCCGGATCATCACAAAGTCGATGACATGCCCGTCGTTAAAGATGCGGTCGAGCAGGTTGCCCAGCCCGCCGCCCACCACCAGCGACGCGCCCAACAGGTACACGGGGGTCACGTTGCGCTGCCCGAACAGATAGATGCTCATCCCCAGCAGGATGATGCCTACCCCGAAGATGAGCAACACCTCGCGGGCCCGCGCTGGCAAGGTGGCTCCAATACTAAACGCCACGCCGGGATTTTCAGCATACAGGAAAAGCACGCTGTCGTTGAGCAGCAACCGTGGGGCCTCGAACTGCAACGCCTCGCGCGCCACCTCTTTCGTTACCTGATCACACCCCACCGACGAGCACAGCACAAACCCGATCAACAACACCTTCTTTAGACCACGCATAGGGCGTTCTCCCTGATCTCATGCAACGTCAGCTAGCTCATCATAAACAGATCGTCGGCAATATCGACGCGGGTATTGTTCAGCGTGGCTTCGTGCGCCTTGATGGCGGCCACGGTGGCGTTGTAACCCTCGCGGTAGCCTGCGGCAGCCGGGAAGGGGCCGTAGATATGGTTGTCGGCAAACTCTTTAAACGCATACCACAGCGGCGCTTCGAGGCTGGGGTCGTCGTCGGTCGGCTTCAATTCCTGCGCGTCCAACTTCGTTGCATTGGCCGCGAGGTTGATGCCTTGCTCCTTGTAGAAGTCATCTTTACGAGCATACACCTCCCAGCCCAGCAACGGCGCATCTACCTCTTTGAACATCCACGCCTTCACGTCGCGGATCATGATGGTAGAGCTGGCCCCGTGAAACACGTCGTACGCCGCATCGAATGAACTCGCTAGCGTGGCGTCGTAGATCATGTGCAGGTTGCTGGGAAAAGCCCAGATGGACTGCACCGTGTCGGGGAGCGTGCGCCCGTCGTTCCACTGCATGATCTGCCCGAAGCCCGTCACGGCGGTGGGCAGTTCGTTCAGGAACCAGAAGGCGCTGTCGATCTGGTTGATGCCCAGTTCGCCGATGAGCCCCGGTGCCAGTGCCGGATCGAGTCGCCAGTTTTGGGCGCGTTGCCGCTCGGGGTTGGGCGAGGCGCGCCGCCAGCTTTCTTTCAGGTGCGTCTGCAACCGCGCCATCACGGGCGAGCCGGTGGCCCCGCTGCGGATAAACTGGAAAATGGAGCGGTACTGTGGGTTCGAGCGGAAGAGCAGTCCACACTGGAAGATCTGGGTGTCGGCCACCTTGGCGGCAGCCTCGGCGATGGCCTGGGCGTCCTCCACGGTGGGGGCCAAGGGGACTTCGCAGAACACATGTTTGCCCGCTTCTAGCGCCGCAATCGCAATCTCGCGATGGGTATGCGTGGGTGTGGCGATGATGACGGATTGGATGTCGGGATCGTCGAGCACCGCCTGATAATCGAGGTGCGTCGCCACCTCATCGCCGAAGGTGCGGCGGACGCGGGTCAGCATTACCTCATATGTATCCACGATGGCCACCAGGTCAATCTCTGGCATCTCGGCCAGCGTCGCGGCAATCTCCCGGCCCCACGTCCCGAACCCGATCAAGGCACAGGCGATGGCTCCCTCCTGCCGCCGCTGACCTTGTCGTCGGGCAGCGGTTTCGGCCTCATCGGAAGTAATCAGCCCCGTCAGCGTGGCAAACGAACTCCGTTTCAGAAAAGCGCGGCGGCTAAGTCGGCCCCCGGTGGGTTGGATCAGGATTTCTTTTTTCATGAAGCGTGGGGTATCGGTAAGCGTTCCATGGATAGGAATGATGGGGCTACACGAGGGGCATGTCCCATTCCATAATGTCATAACCGGCATCGGTTCCGGCGGGAAGCAAAAGCAGGCTGCGCAGCGGTGGTTTTTTTACCATGTTCATCGCGTCTCGGCCCCGCACCAGCATGGCCGTAGACAACACGTCGGCTTCGGTGGCCGAAGGCCCCGCCACAGCAGCCAGCAACGCGCCTTCGACGGGCTCGCCTTTGCGCGGGTCGAGCACATGCCCGAAGATACGCCCGTCGGCCTCAAACGCCTTGCCCCACACCGCCGACACCGACAGCGCCTCATCGCAGAGCGTCACCACCGCAACCATATCGTCGGCGGCGGGATCGTCGCCGGCCCCCGGGCGCTCGATGGCAACTTTCCACACCTCGGCGTCATGGGGGCAACCGAGGCCGTAGATGGCGCTGGTGCCGCCGTGCAAAAACGCAGTTTCTACTTCTTTCTCGCGGAGGATAGCAACGGCTTCGTCTACCGCATAACCCTTGCCAATGCCGCCGAGGTCGATCTGTACGCCGGGGCGCTCGAACTGTACGGTGCGGCGGGCTTCATCCAGGTGCACCCGGTGCATCCCGGTTCGGGCACGGGCCTCACGAAGCACGCCGGGCTTGGGCAACTGGCCCTGGTGGTGGACAAAGTCCCAGGCTTCCATCAGCGGCCCCACCGTGATATCGAATGCGCCGTCGGTGGCGGCATGCAGGCGCTGTGCGGTTTGTAGCAAGCGAAACAGCCGGGGCTCGACCTGCACGGGCCCGCTTGCCGCCCGCGCATTAAGGCGGCTGACTGCGCTGCGCGGGTTGTAGATGCTCAGGTGACTGTCGAGGTACGCGATCTCGTTTAGCACCTCCTCACCCACCGCCCGCAGCCAGGTTTCATCGCTGCCCTCAAGCACCAACTCCCACCGCGAACCCATCGCCATGCGTGCCAGACGAACGGTCATGATGGGTATGGGAGGGGGTGGGTTTGGGTGTGTGGGAGGGGTGAGGGTTGGAGGTATCAGAATACAAGACCCCGATACCCCCACACCCAAACTCTCATACAAAACCAGTAGAGAAAAAGAAGGCGAAGCGGCAGGAAAAAACCTACGCGCTCCAACCTGCGGCTACGACAGTTCCAGCGTGCCGTATGTGATCGGCTCAACTTCCTGCCCGGCGCCGTTGGTGATTTTGCGCGTTTCGGCGTCGTAGTGCAGCATCATGCCGAGGCGTTCCGACATTTCCGCCATCGAGATGATGACCTGCGTGCGGATCGCCACGTCGATGTTGCCGTTCGGTGCGGTGTTATCACGGATCGAATCGAAAAAGTCGCCGATGTGATGAGGAATGCTCGGCCGGGGCTCGATGTTTTCGTGGGTCTCGGTGTCCACGAGGTCGGCGAAGGGCCGCTCGGGGCGCAGTTCCAGCGTGTTGCCGGAGAAGTAGAGTGTGGCTTCGTGGCCGCGGATCACCTGCCCGAGGCCCTGCTCGTTCACCGTCGCACCGGTCACCATCATGACGAGGCCGTTGGCGAATTCCGCCATCACCTGGGTGTTGTCCGGCACATCACGGTCTGGCGTGATCTGGCGGGTGCCGAGGCATGCCACACGGGTCGGGAAGTCAGAGCCTGTTGCAATCATCAGCGGGTGGATGCGGTGCGCCAGCAGGTCGCCGAGGATGCCTGCGCAGTACGGGTAATACTTGCGCCAGCGGTGGTAGCCATCGAGGTCAAACGGGCGCTCCGACACCGGGCCGAGCCACATCTTCCAATCGAGCGTTTCGGGCGTGATTTCGGGCTCCAGTTCGTAGTTCCATTCGCCATCGGGGTTGTTGCGCATGTACGAGTCCTGCGCCAGCACCAGCGGCCCGATTTTGCCGGTCTTGATCATGTCGGCAGCGACATGCCACTTGCCTTCGGTGCAGTACTGCGAGCCGATCTGGAAAATTTTGCCGGTCTCTTTCACCTTGTCATGCACGGCAAAGGCTTCGCCGAGGTAGCGCGTCATCGGCTTTTCACAGTAGACGTGCTTGCCCGCGTCCATCGCATCGATGGCGATCTGTGCGTGCCAGTGGTCAACGGTGCCGATGAAGACGGCGTCGATGTCGTCCCGGTCGAGCACCTCCCGGTAGTCTTTGTAGGTGTTGACCTCATTCGATGTGATCGACGCCAGCGCTTCCTTGGCGCGGTCACGGCGGCCGGAGTAGACGTCGCACGCAGCAGCGCCTTCTACGTTGTAGTTGATTTCGTGGCGGGGGCTGCCATCGCGGCGCTTGTTGACCACGTTCATGACGTGGGAGTTAAAGCCTTGCCCCCCCACCCCGATGAACCCAACGGTGAGGCGATCGTTGGCGCCCAGCACCGAACCGAGCGCGGGTGCGGAGCGCGGCGTGGCCGCTTGGGCCCCCGTGGCCCCGTATCCCGCCAAGACAGCGGTGGCCCCTAAGGCGCTTTGTTTGAGGAAATCGCGGCGCGACGCGTTGGATGCTTGGTTACGCTTTTTCATGGTTCCCTGGAGGCTGTTTAAGCAGAAAGTGGGCAGAGTTATGGTTTGGGGAGCACTGTGGCGGAAGCATCCCAACCGGAAGGGGAATTTCAATCAACGGGCCGCACCCGGTACGGCGTGCTGGGAGGCGCTACGGCTGGTTGCAAGCGGTTCCAGAATAGGTGGTGGTGGAAGCGCTCACAGCCGAGACGCAGCAACGGGCTCTCCGGCCTTTTAACCTATGAAGTTATAACCACTTTGTCTAGTCCATCAGACATTTGCCCCAACGAATTGCACACCAAAAGGACGAATTGCACATCCTTTTCGATGAACCACCTTTCTCTCCTGCTGAATGACGCCTATTTTTGAGTACCGTGGGCACCCCGATCCCTTCGGCACGTTCTTCGTGTATGCATCCTTCGACCGTGTTCTTGCAAAACCTGATCTACCCCACTATGCGTAGCTCTTTCCGCCCTTTCGCCTTTTTTGTCCTCGGCGTACTGATGGTGCTGCCGACCCAGGCACAAACCACCTACACCTTCCTTCCCGACAGCGAACTCTGGATCGAGGGCACCTCTAACAAAAGCGACTGGACCGTCCATGCCACGGAAATGGAAGGCGCTGTGCAAATGAGCGGGGCCGACGCCATCGAAAGCGCCACTCTGACGGTGCCCAGTCAGCAGATCGTGAGCAATAAAAGCACCATCATGGACCGGCTGATGCACAAGACACTGATGGTGGACCAGCACGCCAACATTACCTACGAACTAACCCACGCCAACGTGGAGCCCGGCGACGGTGGCACCTTCCAGGCGTTCACCCGAGGCAACCTCACCATCGCCGAGACGACCAACGAGATTGAAGTGGTGGTCACCGGCGAGGCCATGGACGACGGGCGCTACCGCTTCACGGGCAGCCACCCGCTCAAGATGACCGACTACGGCCTCACCACCCCCGTGGCTATGTTCGGCGCGCTCCGCACCGCCGACGACACCGTGGTGCACTTCAACTTCGTAGTGGCGAGTGAATAACGGCGCTGGCCCCTGGCACGGAGGCTTTACGTTTCTCTGATTGAAGCCAGCCACGCCATACCAGCCTTTGCTCTAAATGAAACGCCCCCGTTTTCAGGTCGGCGACCGCGTACGCGCCACCAAAACCCTTTCGCTGCATGTACAGCCCGACCCCGGCGAAAAAACCGTCGCCTCACTGGCCCGTGGACAGGAAGCCACCATCGCCTTCCGCGAGCCGGTGATGGGCAAATGGATGCTGCGGCTGGACAACGGCACCGAAGGCTGGGCGTTTGCGTCCTTCAAACCCGCCGACGAACCCGAACCGCCCCCCATTACCAACTGGCAGGATGCCTGGGAGTGGCACGCCAAACAAACCGCTGAGGCGTTCGACGACCTGTCGGAAGAAGCCTTGCTGCACCGCATTCAGGCGCGGCGGTATGACGGCTATTACCAGATCTGGTACGTCCTCGCTGAAAAAGGCACCCTGAAGACATCGGGGCCGGTGCTGCTGGCCGTGTTGCGGCACGAAGCGGGCGAGGCACACGACCTGCTGCGGTATCACTGCGCGGCGGCGCTGTTTCACCTCCTCGGCTACCCCCGCGAGCCGATGCCCGACCTCCGCAAGCGCGTGCAATGGGCGCACCACGGCGAAGACGCCCGTCAGCAGGCGCTTGATGAGTTGGAAGCCCTAATACATGAACACCTGTAAAAAACGCCGGACGCCCCCTCTCGTCATCGCGAGGAGCACAGAATCACGTTCCGTACAGGCTTCGCGACGTGGCGATCTCACCCCGTTTCTGATGCTATTTTCTGGATTCCGATTGTACATGTCGTGATAGCGCAGGTGCTTCTTCCCGCGTTCCCTCTCCCTTGATGGGAGAGGGCCAGGGTGAGGGTGAAACAACGATGCTTGTCTCTACGACTCCCCCTCACTCTGTCTCTCTCCCGCCAGGGGAGAGAGAACCCTTTCTCAAAGGAAGGTATCCAGGTATCAACGATAACAATCCGAGATCACCACAGCTCCTGCGGAGCTTCATGATGACCAAAAAAAGACCCGATGCCAACGTCCTACAACGGCTACAGCGTCACGTCCCACGCCGTCATTAGTTCGTTGATCAGGTCCTCTTCGCTGTCCAGAAACACCCCATCGGCGTTGGCGATTTGAACGAGGTCGTCGAGCGCGACACGGCGCTGATCAACCGGAAAGGCTTGCTTGACCGACGCCGTGGCAGCGCGAAACTGCTCGGTGTTGGCACCTTGTGCGTAACGGTCCAATACCTGTCCCAGCACGTCGTTGATGTCGCAGTCGGAGGAGTCTGGCTTCCACGCGTGCAGCTTGCGCAAGAGCACCTGCCGCTCGTCGTCGCTGAACTCGCTGTCGGTGCTATGCGCCAGGACGAGGTAGATGTACCCCAGGTCGTGAAGGGCCGTCCACGGTGCATCTTTGGGCGACTTGTTCGTGCGCGGCACCGCCACATTCCACACCGAGGCCAGCGTCGTAAACAACCCCCGCTCGCCATCCAGCACCACACCGTCGGACTGGGCGATCTGGACGAGGTCGTCTACCACCGCCGCCTTCTGGCGCGCCGAAAGCTGATCGCTCAGCAGGCTGACGGCCCGCAGCGCCGCCGCATCCAGCGCCGTTGGTTCCAGGTAGGTGTTCAGCGTCTCCAGGATCGCCGTCTGCACCTGCGTCCGGTCCAGGTTAAAATGGCGGCTGTGCAACGTATCGATGACGGCATCCAGTTCGGCTGAGCTGAGTTCAGCATCGTCACTTTGCGCCATGGCAATATAAAGCACCGCAAGCGGAGCCAGCAGGGGGTTTTTTGAAGCGTCGGGCATATCCAGAAGCGTTAACGAGCGGGCTGCGTCAATATAGACACCGCACGCGTAGACGGCACCCCCATGCCTTTTGTTTTTGGGCGCTGTACCCGACAAAACATTTTTCTTGTCATCTCGACGACCTGCGGGCGGAGAGATCTCCCCCGTTTGCGCTATTTCCAGCGTGGGAGAGCTCTCACATCCGTTCGAGATGACAGGGTTATGGGTTTTGTCGGGTACAAAGGTTTTTGGGTAATTTGTAGCGACCTGCCGCCGAGGCTTCTCCTTCCGTATCTTGAGCCTGACTCCCACCCGCCTACGCTCCTTCATGCCCCACTTCTCACCCGAACGCTGGCAGCGCGTAGAGGCCTTGCTCGACGAAGTCCTCGACCTCCCGCCCGACGAGCGGCGGGCGTGGCTCGATGTACACTGTGGCGACGACGAGGCCTTGCGGGCCGATGTGGAAGCCCTGCTGGAGGCCGATGAAGCCGAGGGCGACTTTCTCAGCGCCTCGGCCACCACCTACGCCGATGCCCTCATCAGCGCATCGGGCAACGCGCCCCTGAAACCAGAAGAGATGGCGCTGGACACCCGCGTCGGGCCATACCGGCTGGTGGCATTGCTGGGGCATGGCGGCATGGCCGCGGTCTACCTCGCCGAGCGCGATGATGGGCTCTTCGAGCAGCAGGTGGCCGTTAAGCTGATCAAGCGGGGCATGGACTCCGAAGCGGTACGCCGCCGCTTCCTCGCCGAGCGGCAGATCCTGGCACGGCTGCAACACCCGCACATCGCCCGCCTCCTCGATGGCGGCCTTGCCGACGATGGGCAATCTTACTTCGTGATGGACTATGTGCCCGGCACACCCATCACCGATTACAGCACCGAGCACGCCCTCGACCTCACCGCCCGGCTGCACCTGTTCGAGGATGTTTGCCGCGCCGTCGAATACGCCCACCGCAACCTCGTCGTCCACCGCGACCTGAAGCCGAGCAATATCCTGGTGACGGACGACGGGCGGGTTAAGCTGCTCGACTTTGGCATTGCGAAGATGCTGGCCGAAGACGAAGCGCCGATCCCCGCCCAAACCGTGACGGGCATCGTAGCGATGACGCCTGAATATGCCTCCCCCGAACAAGTGCGCGGCGAGGCCATCACCACCGCCACCGACGTGTATGCCCTCGGCGTGGTGCTCTACGAGTTAATGACCAACGAGCGGCCCTACTACTTCGAGTCACGGTCGCCCACGGAGATCGAGCGGGTGATCTGTGACACCGAGCCGCGCCGTCCCAGCACTGCCGTCTTGCAACGCACCGAGGCCGCCACCGAAAACGCCGCCGTGCTGCACCGCAAGCTGCGCGGCGACCTCGACAACATTGTGTTAAAAGCATTGCGCAAGGAGCCAGAGCGGCGCTATGCCTCGGCGGCGCACCTGCTGGATGACCTCCAGCGTTACCGCGACGGCCTGCCTGTGCTGGCCCGCCCCGACACCGTGGGCTATCGGCTGCGCAAGTTCGTGCAGCGCCACCGGATGGGCGTAGCGATGGCCGCCGCGTTTTTGATGCTGAGTTTCGGCTTTGCCCTGTTCTACACCCTGCGCGTCACCGCCGAGCGCGACCGGGCGCAGGCCGAGGCCGAACGCGCCCGCGAAACCCGCGACCTGCTCATCAGCATGTTTGGCGCGGCCGACCCCGACGCCGGGCGCGGTGACACCCTCACCGCCCGCGAACTGCTGGCGCTCGGCACGACGCAGATCGAAGCCGAACTCGCCAACCAGCCTGACCTCCAGGCCGAGATGCTGGCTGCCATCGGCGAGGTATACCGTAAGCTGGGCACCTATGATGATGCCCTCCCGCTGCTGGAACGCGCCCTTGCACAAGCACGCGAGTTGCATGGCCCGGTGCATGCGGATGTCGCGACTGCCCACAGCCGCCTCGGCGAAGTGCTCTACGACATGGGCGACTACGAACGCGCCGAGACCCACCTGCGCGATGCCCTGCGCCTGCGCCGCCAGCTTTTCGGCGAGAGGCATGCGGCGGTCGCCCAGAGCCTCGACCAAGTGGCGGCGCTGGTGTATGAACAAGGTAGCTTTGACGAAGCCGAACGCTTGTACCGGGAGGCGCTGACGCGGCGGCACACGTTGTTTGGTCCCAATCACCTCGACGTCGCCGAAACACAGAACAACCTCGGCATCCTGCTTACCGAACTCGCCAAGTACGACGAGGCCGAGACCGTGCTGCGCGAGGCGCTCGCGGTGCGCGAAGCGCAACTCGGCACCACCCACAGCGCCGTTGCCGAAACCATCCACAATCTGGGGTTTCTCTACTGGGACCGCGGGCTCTATGAAGAAGCCGAACCTTTTTTCCGACGTTCGTTGGACATTGCGCACACGTTGTATGGCGACGAGCACCCCAGCCTCGCCATCGATTTGAACAACCTGTCGCTGCTGCTGCGCGACATGGGCGATTATGACGAGGCCGAGTCCGTCGGGCGGCAGGCGCTGGCGATGCAGCAAAAATTCCTCGGCCCCACCCACCGCGATGTCTCGACGAGCCTCTATAACCTCGCGGACCTGCTGATGCTAAAAGGAGCGTATACCGACGCCGAGCCGCTGCTGCTCGAATCGCTTCAAATCGACCTGGAACGCTACGGCGACGCGCATCCCTACATCGGCATGGCACGCACGATGTACACCAATCTGCTGCTCGAACGCGGCGCACTGGACGAAGCATCGACGGAAATTCAGCAAGCCCTCGCCATTTTTGAGGCCGCCTACCCCGACGGGCACTACCGCATCGCTGACGCCCGATTGGCGAGGGGACGTATTGTCTTGCAACGCGGGCAGCCCAATGCGGCAGAGCCGGACCTGCGGGAAGCCCTCGCCCTGCTGGCTACTTTTTCGCCCGACGACGACATCCGCACGCTCAACGCGCAACACGCCCTGGGGCAATGCCTGACGGCCCAGCAACGCTTCGACGAAGCAGAGACGTTGTTGCGGGAAAGCCATGCCACCGCTGAAACCAACCTCGGCCCCACGCACCCTGTCACCCAGCAACTCCGCGCAGCGCTGGCCGAACTCTATCAAGCCTGGAGCCGCCCGGATGAGGCGGCACGGTATACGCCTTCCATTTAGTTCCTATCCTAAAAATTCAAGACGAGTTGTCATCCTGAACTTGTTTCAAGATCTCAATCGGTTTTCCTTCCTCCTGAGATTCCGAAACAAGTTCGGAATGACAAGAGAGTAGGTATTCGGTTTGATTCTTTGAGCACTTTTTGCGTGTGACGCTTCTTTCCGTTTGTGGATGTCGGGATAGCGCAGGTGCCTCTTCTCGCGTTCTCTCTCCCTTGATGGGCAGTGCTGTTAAGTGCTACATAAAACCCCTCCCTTGAGGGAGGTGGACCCGGCCCGAGCCGGGGACGGAGGGTGTCTGCTTGCCATCCAGGCCGATGAACACCCCCAGCCCCGGAGCCTGCCCCGGACTTGATCCGGGGTGACAGCCCCTTCAAGGGGGCGATTTCTAAAGCGATCACGAAGAACGAGCCCTTCGGGCCACGGGAGAGGACGCGTTCTCGCAGGAATGTATCCCGATATACAAACGGAATCGGCTTTACACACCCCCTCCATTGTTATCGCGAGGAGCATGTGCGACGTGGCGATCTCATCCCGATGGGAAACGGCACGTCGGACGGGGTGAGATCACCACAGGATCTACGATCCTTCGTGATGACATGAAAAAGAGCAGGGTGGTTCTTGTATCGAAAAAGGCCCCGCGCTGGGTGTACAACCAACGCGGGGCCTATGGGGAGCCGCTAGGAGAACGTGAGCCTTGGTATTACCACGTCCCCATGGCCGGACGCT
Organism: Rhodothermia bacterium; assembly: GCA_030428385.1. Classification (GTDB taxonomy): domain Bacteria; phylum Bacteroidota; class Rhodothermia; order Rhodothermales; family JAAAOL01; genus JAUIDY01. Next base: position 40,996 of record JAUIDY010000044.1, read on the forward strand.
GTGCCCCTTTGCCCGGTGCTGCCCCAAAGAGGGTGAGCGCGGCCTCCATCGGATACAGGTTACCGTACATCGTCACCTGGCTCTGGATGGTGCCTTGTTTGTTCAGGCCGAACAACTCGCGCAACTGGTTCGCCGACGAATTCGGATCGTAGTCCACCTGCTCGCTGTACCGTGCCGCGATGAAGCCTTCCACATACGCCCGTTCGAGCGGCAGGGCAATCTGCTCATGCACATTGCCCTGGGCACTGGCAAGTTCCACATCGGCAATCTCGGCGGCACCGAGATGGAAGTCGGTGTTCGAATCCGGGCTGTAGCGCAAATCGCCGGTTTTGTTGCCGAAGAACACGTTGCGGTCAATCGAGATGTTGTTGTCGTTGAAGCGGTAGTGCGTGATACCCGCGCCGATGCTGAAGGCGATGATGTTGTCGTGGATGCTGTAGTCGCTCTTCGTGTTGATCTGCACCGCGTTGCCCATGTCGCCGAAGTCTTTGAGGCGGCTCCATGTGAAGGCAAACGTGTTGTTGGCAATTTCGATGAGGCCGCAGTTGGCCACGATGCGGTTGCCGCGGTTGTCCATGCCCCCGGCGCACTTGCCCGCCACGTCCACCGCCGCCATGCGCGTACCGATGAAGACGTTGTTCTCGATGAGGAACGTGCCCTCGTCCTTCACGCCGCCCTGGATGGCAAAGTTGGAGCAATTGACAAACGCGTTGTTGCGGATCGTCACGTCGCCGCCGCCCCGGTTCGACGGAATAAACAGGCAGGGCTGCTCAATGGTGGGCGGTGCGCCTTCGGGAAAGGTAGACGGCGGCAGCGTCAGCATCCCGGACGCCACGCCTTCGGGCTTGCCTTCGACGCCGTGGTAGGTGTTGCGCAGCGTTCCGTCAAATACAAAGCCGTCGACCACCACGCCGCCTGCGGGGCCTTCAAACACCAGCAGCGCCTTCCGCGAGGTTTCTTTGCTTTTGGCGGGCGGCTGCAACACGGTGCGGTGTGCCAGCGGGTCGCGCTGGCTGAAGTCGGCGGCAAAGCCCCCCATCAGTTCGAGGGGCTTGTCGGTGTGCCAGTAACCCTTGCCAAAAGTGCCACCATACACGCCTTCGGCCACATAAATCCGGTCGCCTGCCGCCGCCTTGTCGATGGCTTTGTCGAGGTTCTTGAGCGGTGCCCCCTTCGTGCCGTCGTTGCCGTTGGCTCCCGCCGGAGACACATACCAGATGCGCCCGGACGCCGGGGCTTCCTCCGCGGCTGGCGCGGGTGCCGGTTCCGAGGGGGTTTGCGATGCCGTAGAAGTTGAGTTCGAGGAGGAAGGCGTGGACGCAGAAGACGACCCGCTATCGGTTTGCGACGTGCGGCTGCGAACGTCCTGGGCTTTCTTCTTCAAGCGGCCCAGTTGGGCCTGTGCCGGTGCCGCAAGCGCAAACGTGAGCACAGCGATGAAGGTGTAGCGGAAAAGCGATGCAAGGATAGGCATGGTTTGGAAAGGTTGGGTCGAGAAAAAGGAGGAAGTCACTTGTTTAGAGAAACGCAAAGGGCGTAATGGAGGGGACATGGAGGGGGAAGAGGGAAGCGGTTTGGGGGAAGAGGGCGATTGTTGAACAACCGATGTTCGCTTCCCCCTTCCCTCATCCCCCTTCCCTCACTTGACCAGCATGGCCTGCCGGGTGGTGGTGAAGGTTTCGCCGGTGGCGCGGAGGAAGTAGATGCCCGTAGGAAGGTCGCTGGCTTCGAAAACCAAGGCTTGCGCATGACCGGCTTCCATGCGGCCCGCGTACAGCGTTCGCACGGCGCGGCCCAGTGCATCAAAAGCGACGACCTCGACGTGTTGCGCCCGCTGCACCATCAGGCTCAGGTGTGCCTCGGGGTTGAACGGGTTGGGGTAGGGGGCGGTCAGCAGATACGCCTCCGGCAATTCCACCGCCACTTCCACCTCCGGGCTGTAGGCAAACGTGCCGTCGAAGTCGACCTGCTTCAGCCGGAAGCGGTGCGGCCCCGGCGCGAGGTCGTGGACCTCAAAACCATAGGATTGCGGCGTGACCGTCGTCCCGACGCCGTCGATCCAACCGAGGGTCTCCCACGCCCCCACGGCTTCGATCTCGTCGGCTCCGTCTCGTCGCTGGATTTCAAACCCGGCGTTGTTAGACTCGCTGGCGGTTTTCCAGCGCATCGCTACGGTAGCACCATCTACCAGCGCCTCGAACGCCACCAGTTCGACGGGCAAAAGCCCCGCCCCCGCCAGCGTCCAGCGTGAAAAGGCATTGATGCTGCGCAGGCTCACTGTGTTGTCCGCCACGTTGGGCGTGCCGCCTTCTTCGGTGAAGGAAGCACCGCCGTTGGTGGAGCGGAACAGCCGGAGGTCTAGTTCCGCTGTGCCGTTGAGTTCCGATTCGTCGTAGTGAAAAATCAGGTCAGCGTTGAGGCCGCTGTTGTTGGTCGGTGTGATGTCGAAGTAGCGAGCGATGCCTTCGCTGCCTTCGCTGCGCTGAATGGTGTGGCCCCGGCTGATCTGGGTAACGCCCAGGTTAGCCCTTGTTGAAATCTCGGCCCCCAGCCCGGCGACATTTTCACTCGTCGGCGCGTTCAGCACGCGGCGGGCAGAGATGACGCCGCTGGTGCCCTTGACGGTGTTGCCCGGGGTTTCGCGGAGCAAACCGCTCCCGCCAAGATCAATGTTGAAGCCGTTGAGGTCCACGTCGCCGCCCAGCACCGAGAGTTGGGTGCTCACGAGCAGGTTGCCGCGCAGCACCACATCGCCGCCCGCCTTGTCCACCACAATGCGGGGAATACTTTCGGGCGGAGCCGGTGGCGTAAACTGCTGGTCGCCGGTGCCATTAAAGGCCAACGTGCCATTGCTACCGAGGAAGTTGCCGCCTGTCATCACCAGGTCGTGCCCTACATTAAAGGTGCTGTTGCTTTGCAAGCGGATGGTGGCCCCGTTGCTCACCCGGATGGTCTGGGCATAAAGCGGCGGGGCAACGCCCACCAGCAACACAAGAAGAAGGAGTAACAAGCGGTTCATGACAATACCTCAAGCGGGGTTTCAGTTCAAAGGCAGAGGGGCGCTCCGGATCAGTTGGACACACACAACATGCTCACCTGCGCGGTGACGGTGCTGCTCGTGCTGTTGAAATAGGTACATTCGTAGGTGGCTGGCACATCGGTCTGGCCCCACCCAAATGCCTGTCCGCTCATCAGAAATGCCGCCTCGCCGCCCGGAATGGAGCACGTCCCTTGCAGCGGCAGGTAGTTGTTGTCGCCGCAGGTGGCCTGCCCCGAGGCCGTTCCGCCTGCTGGCACGTTGAAGGTGGCCGACATGCCGGTGACCTGTTCTTTCGAGACAAAAATTCCGCTGGTCGAAGCATCGCTCACATCGGTGGCCGTAAGGGTGCCATTCTGAATGTCGATGCTGCGGATGGTGCCATTGGCAATGTCTTCGCTGACCAGCGTGCCGTCCTCAATGTCGTCGGTGGTGAGCGTGCCATCGTCGATGTGGTCGCCGGTAAGCGTCTCGGTGCCCACGTCACTCCCGCGCACACAGGCGGTACAATCGAGGTCGCCGGTCAGGGTAAGGTCACCGCCCACCTCCAGGTCGCTGGTAACTTCCATGCCGCCCAGAAACTCACCCGCCAACCCCGCCCCGTTGTTTACGGCCCGGATGGTGGGACTCGCGCTGTTGTTGAGCCCAGAGAACGACGCCCCGTTGCCTGCATTAACCAGAATGCCATTGTGGGTACTGTTGAACTGAACCGCCACGCTTCCGGGCACGCCATTGGACAGCACGCCATAGATCAGCCGCGACCCGGCCGTGTTGCGCAGATCCACCGTTTCGCCAGCCGCTGTCTTGGTGATTTTAAAGGCGGGCGAGATCTGATCCCACGTCCCATCGAACGGAAGCCCAAGTCCACCCCCGCCGGATGGCGCTTGCCAGGTGGCGTTGCCTGCTCCATTGGTGGTGAGCACGTGGCCGTTGGTGGCCCCGGTGGGCAGTTGCAGCGAGCCATCGGCATTGACCTGAAACAGGACGGTACCGCCGCTGTCTTCGACTTCAAAGAGGGGCGTCTGGGCATGGGCAGAATAGGCACTGATACCCAGCGTAAGGCATAGCAAGAGGAGCGTTTTCATGACGGAGATCTCCGAACGAGGAACAGGGGGGTTTCTTCAGGAGACGCAGTCTGGGTGGGACAGGGGCCACCGGAAAATGAAAAAAGATCTCAGCGGCCTTAATCGACGCTCAGACAGGTAATGCTGGCCTGAAAATCTTCGGTTTCCCCACTTTGATTGGTGTAGGTGCATTCGTACCCAGCCGGATCGGTCAGGCTGTCCCAGTCAAAAGGGCGAGTGCTCCGTAGCGAATAAGAGCCGCTTGACGGAGCCCAGCATCCACCTGTGAGGGGCAAATCGTTCGTGTCTTGGCAAAAGGCGTCTCCATTTCCCGAAGTACCATTGAGCACAGAAAAAGTGATGGTTTCGGTGTAGACGTTGCCTTTAGAGACGTAGAACCCACTCGTGGCGTCCACATCCGCTGGCGTCAGCGAACCGTTGTCGATGTCACTGCCCGTCAGCGACTCATCCAACACATCAACCCCCGACAACGCCC
>JAUIDY010000193.1 GCA_030428385.1 Rhodothermia bacterium
CCTGCGCCGCCTGGGCAAAACGGCCATCCGCAAACACAAATCGTTCTGATAATCCACGCAGTGCTAGCATGGCCACACCAAAGAAGATCACCAACATCTGGGTATGGAACGCAGGGACCACCACCTTTACGGCCACTGACAAGGTGCAGGGTACCGTGCCCTTTGGCAGCCTGGCGCTTAACATCAAAGCGGAAGACGGCTTCGTCATCATCGATTGGGCCGATATTCTGGATGCGGACAGCTATGACCTCGAATATGACACCTCTCCCCTGTTCGACTCTCCTGCAACGCAGCTAAACGATGTGGAGGCTCCCTACACGCTGGCTGCAACCAACGACGTGCCCCTCTATGTGCGTGTGCGCGCAGTGATCGACGCAGTGCCGCAGGATTGGCTGACCGCCGTCACAGCCACCCCGGCGGCGACCGGCCACGACCTCTGGCCCCACAAAGCCCGGTATCCAACCATCAAGCGATCCCTGGAGGCACTGCCAGAGATGCGTTTTGTTGTCTTTGCCGGCAGCGCGTTCCATGTGGGAGGCCTCCTTCGTTTTCGCCAGCGTGTCTTTGTGGTTTATGACGACGGATCATGGGAGGGCTACCGCATCCACGAAGTCGATGACAACGTCATCATTTGTGTGTCGATGCTGGCTGATCTACAAGATGTCCAGTTCCGGTACGTACGGGCCGTGAGTGGGGAACAGACCCGCATCCTGCCCCTCCCCCGTATCCGGCTCGACGGCGCGACAAATGACAGCGCCATGGACATCCTGTTCGACCCAAAGAACGGCATCCCGCCACTCTTTACCCAGGGCAGCGTCGCCAGTGACCTCGAAGACACGTTCGTTCGCTTCAATGCCAACTACACCACCTTCTGGGACCTGCTGGTCAGTTTTTGTCAGCAAGCAGAAGAGTTTGAAGGGCTCTCCTGTGAAATCGAGCCGGTGATGACCGGTGATCCCTCCGATGGCACCCCTGCCCCCTCTATCGCTGTGCACATCGTCCTCCAGCAAGGATGGACTGATGACGAGAAGACGGCCGAGGAACCCGACCCCACCTTGCGCCCCATCGATGTGCCTAATGGTGGCGCCCTTTCGAATTATGGCAACCTGGTACGTCAACGTCGCGTGATTGATCAGACCCAGTTTGCGAGCCGCATCGTACCGATCGGAGGAGACGAAGCGAACCCGGTCGGGTTCGCAGGGCTCAAGTTCAAAACCACCAGCGTGAGCTATGGAGGGAGCGACCTCAGCCTCGTCTCCTTCTGGGCCCCGGTCATTTCTTTCGATGACCATTGGGCTACTCCCCCGCCGGATGGCATCTATGCCTATGGTCTCATTCTGCATGATGACAACCCAGCGGTGATCCCCGAGGTCGCACGTATCCTTTCCACCACCGCTCCGCTACAGGCTACCATTTCGGACCCCGGCGGAGGCATTGCCGCAGCTATCGGGAGCGGGTATGCCCAGTTAATTGCGTTCACCAACTCCGGGTTCACCGAGTGGTTTTTCGTGGATTTTCAGGAAGACCCTGCCGCCATCGCCGAGGCCGGGCTCGTCGAGCGAGCGGTGTTGTTTCCCGAGGTGGGGCCGTACCCCAACCTCATTTCTGAACTGCTGGGGCTGCCTGGAGACATGGCCTTTACTGGTACCCCTGCAGGCTTCAGTACCAGTGGAGGGACTGTCACCGACATTGACCTCGGCGATACGGAGGGGCCGCTGTATATCAGCTATGGCGACCGGTGCAAAAAGCTAGAACTCGATGAGGGGGAATATCTACGCATTGGGCCGATGGATCTGGTAGGCCTCCTTTCCAAACAGAGCCCGCATGTCAGTTTCTGGGTGGCTGGGCGCGTGGAGAGCGGGCGCGTGCGTATCTCCCTCCTGGATGACGATGATGTCTACCACCCGGATGGGGAAGGCAAAGTCGAGATGGTGGCCGATCAAACCGCCGAGTTCTCCCTCGGGGGCATCGAGCCGCTCTTTGGGGAAGTATACCTGCACTTTGAAGCGCTGGAAGACGGCACGGTGTTTTACCTCGACGCGGTCACCTTGACCCAGAGTATCGGAGCGTGGCGCTTCACCTACGAGATGGGAGGTCTGTGGCTCTATTTTGCAGCCGCTGCTTTCCTGGAGGATCAGGCCAGCCAGCGCCAGCAGTACATCGACACCGAATTTATCGACCTCAGCCAGGTCGAGAGCCTGCTCGATCAAGAAACAGAGGTGAGGCTGGGTTCGTGGGTGCGACTCAGGTGTGATTATCAACCGTCGATGGGGTCCTACCTGACGGAGGTGGACGCCCGTGTCGTCGAACTGGTCGAAGAAGACGGTCCTGATGGCCGGTACCTTAAAAAAGCCCGTCTCCAGATCCCCCCCTATGGGGAAGCCACGCCGTATGTGATTCGCTCCGTTGGACGTCCAGACTTTACGCGCCGCGCCCTCGCCAACCCAGTTGCGGCCGAGGTCCCACCAGCGCCGCTAACGACGCAGCGGCGCACCCTCCCTGCGCAGGAAATCACGCCTATCTGGAAGATGTTTGCCCCCGATGTGTGGTCGGCCCATGGCAGTGTGAGCGGTGGCGGGTATACGATTTCTCCGCTTGACAAGACCACCATCGGGGCTGCGCGGCTCTTTGGTGTCACCGGCGCCAGTGCCATCACCGGGGAGATGTACCTTGCCAGCTCCCCGAGCTTCGTGACGATCTATGGGCAGGACAAGCTGCGCTGGTACACGCTCCTTTACCCCTGGTATACGGACTCGGTGAAGACGCTGCTGATTATTCGAAGGCTCCAGCGGTTTATGTCGGTGCAGCTTGCGGTGCGGCTGATGCCCGACGAGGATCAGGAAACCCCGACCGATGTCACGATTCTCCGCTGGTATTGGTTAGATGGCGACTTCATGGAGCTGCGCTTTAAAGAGATCCCCTCCCAGGGCTCCTTCACCAGTCCTGATTTCCCAGACAATGGCAGTCTCATCTTCACTTTTCGCTGGTGGAACGATTCCCTGTCCACCTTTACCGAGTTCGCCGAGGTAGAGCTTCCCTCCTACTACGCCTTCAACGCCACGGTCGACTCCGACCCGGTGCATTTTTACGCGACGGACGTCGCCATCGCACTCACGATGGAGGCCTACGACGACAACCACATGCGCTATGCGCTATGGGTGAACGGCCAGCGGGTGGCCAGCGGTTCTTTCTCCACGATTCTGGCACCCCTTGGGTACTTCGAGTTTATGGAAAAGCACAGTGGCGCCACCGACTACGTGCCGGGATTCGGCGGGGGTGGAATCTTCGATCTGGAGGTGTTTGATGACCTGCTGCCGGAGGCCCAGATCGTTCGCTTCTTCGAGCGTAACCTGAGCGGCCTTACCTACGACGTCGAGCTTGGTGGAGGCAGTGATCCTTATGTCACGTAGCAAAGCCCCAGACTACCCCGTCATCCGGCGTGGCGATGGGTTCGCGCGCCAACGTCCAGAACTTCGCCCAGCGATACAGCGGCTTCAGCGCATGCTCCGCGTGGGCGTCGACGGGCGGTATGGCGATGACAGCAAATCGGCGGCTCAGCGCATGCAGCAGAGCTACGGGCTGGTGGCCGACGGCGTGGTGCGGCTGCCATTCTGGCTTCTCCTTGAACACCTCCATTCCCAGATGCCCATGACGATCCATCAGCTTCAGTCACTGGTAAAAGATGCGACCCTTGCGGTGAAGTACCACGAGGCCATGTTGGAGACGTGGAAGAAATACGATATTTCGACGCCGCTCCGGCAGGCGCATTTTCTATCCCAGACCTTGCACGAGACGGGAGGCCTCCGGTGGATCTGGGAGATCTGGGGTCCTACGGAGTGGCAGGTGCGGTACGAGCCTCCCCACCGCAAGGCGAGGGAATTGGGCAACACGGAGAAAGGGGATGGTTTCCGCTTCAGGGGATGGGGACTCACCCATCTCACGGGCCGGTACAACGTTGAGCGGTTCTGTGAGCACCTAGGTATTACACCCGATGAGCTTGAGCGGCGCCGTGATGATGTGCTGCTTCAGGGCTTTTCTGCCGGGTGGTACTGGGAGGATCGTGGAATCAATGTGGTGGCCGACCGGGACGACGCGAAGGCGGTAACACGAAAGATCAACACGGGGCTTTTGCACCTCGACCACCGGATGTCTCGGCTTACCGACGCGAAGCAGGTGCTAGGACTACTCGTCACTGGGTGATGAAGGTTGTGCCCCCGGCGTCGGCCTCGTCAAACTTGCGCTTCAAGAGGCGCTGTAGGGTTGGAGATATGTCTTTGTCAGGGAACGGCAGTTCTTCCGAAGCACCGTCGCCAGATGCACCATCACCATACGGCTCACGTTGCCGGTTGGGGTCGTCAGTATGCCGGTCAGATTTAGGCATAATTTGAGTGTGGACAACTTGTTAGTAGTCTGCGCTTGACTATAACTATACTTTTTCTCTTAATTGCGACCTGACACTATAACTATAGTTTTGAGGTCGCCCTCATGAACTGGAAAGCGTTTGTTCATCGCAACCTTCCTTTACGAGCCTACCAAGGCATGACGGAGTTGTTTCCGATTGCTTACGAGCAAGCTGACGAGATTGCTAACCGCGAGTTCGAGAGCAATATCCCCTACCATCGCGGCAGCATCCGCTTTGGAAAGGTTAACGACGCATTTTACAATGCGGGGATTGCTGCTGGGATGGACGCAATGCAGGTGGCTGCCGCAAATGGCTTAACACACACCGAATTGTACTCCGACGAGTGTGTTTTTGTCGTTGGTAGGGTCGGGGAGCCAAGTGACCAGCGCGATGCCAAATATATCGAGGAGTTGGTGGGACCAAATCGGCAAATGTCGTTCTTCGACGAGGGCGGTCTTCACAAAATAGAAGTTGAGGAAAGCGGACGAAAACTTGTCCAGATCGTACATGGGACATGGGGGAATAACCCTGCAATCATGAGCTTTCTCTATGTAGTCATTCCAGACGGGAACGGGGATGCGTTCGACTATTTCCCCCTTTCCTCCGTCTATCCCGGCGAAACGGTTGGTGGTAGCGGAGTTGAGCAGATTTCCGAGAAGGATTTGGGTATTCGCATCAAGCCACAGCAAAATACAGGAGATAACGAATGAGGACAGGCACACCCGGATTTAACGGCAATCGTCTTGTCGAAGCTCGCGATGTGCGCGGCATTACAGGCAAGGCTTTGGCTGCTGTTGTTGGGGTTACGGTCGGTTCAATCTCTCACTATGAGAACGGGCGACAGACGCCGAGTAGCGAAGTCTTGACCTCACTATCGCAGGCTCTTGGGCTACCTGAGCGCTTTTTTCTAGCACCGGACAGGCCGCATGTAGATAACCCCATTTTTTTCAGGTCAGGTGCATCCCTCCCGGAACGCGCCAAAAAAGCCGTAGACTCGCTGCTTGATTGGGTGCGCGAGGTTGTTGGTTATGTCGAGCAATACCTTGAGCTTCCCCCCGTCAAAATTTACGATGCAAAACTTGGTGGTGACCCTACGGCCATAGGCAACGAAGATATCGAGGCTGCCGCAACCGCCTTGCGAACCTACTGGGGAATTGGTGATGGTGCAATCTCGGATGTTGTGTTGCTCGCAGAATTGAATGGCATCGTAGTTTCTCGAATGCGACTCAATGAAGACCGTGAAGACGCATTATCAAAGAGGGCATTCGATACATATAGAGACTGTGTGTTATTGAATGCTGACAAGGATTGCTGCGTACGGTCTCGGTTTGATTTGGCTCATGAGCTAGGCCACCTAGTTTTGCATCGCCATGTGTCGGAGGATGCGAAAACGCTACATCATAAGCTTCTTGAGAAACAAGCGAATAGGTTTGCGGGGGCTTTCCTGCTCCCGTCAACGTCCTTCTTTGGAGAGTTTTATGCACCCACACTTGAAGTTTTTGAGCGACTAAAGCCAAAATGGAAGACCGCGATGGCGGCAATGATTATGCGCTGCTCAGATTGTGATGTCATCAGTAGTGAGCAGGCTACAAAATTGTGGAAACGCTATCGCAGCCAGAAGTGGCACAAGCGAGAGCCATTGGATGATACGCTCCCCGTTGAGCAACCGCGTTTACTGCGTCGTTCGTTTGATATGTTGGTCGAAAACGGACTGCAAACTCGGAGGGATATACGCAACGCCCTAACAATCTCCCAGCGCGATATTGAGGAGATAGCGGCGCTACCAAAGGGATACTTGAACGATGGAATGGCAACTGTGAAGGTGTTGCCCATCAAGGTTCGCGGAGAAGAACCTCAAGCGAGCGAACCTGCCAAGATTCATCAACTAAACAGAGGAGCATAAAAATTGGGGCACCCGCCTCGCATATTCTCCATCGGGTTGTGAAAGACGCATCACCAACACGGGTGGTGCGCCAACACAACCTCAAAACGGTAGTAGCAGCTACCGGGAGGATACCAACATGGCCAAGAAAGGCTGTGGTTGCAAGACACCGAATCGCAAACCGAAGACCGTTTCGGTCAAGCGCCACAAGCGTGCAAGACCACGCAAGTGCAAACGGTAGCGACTAGGTAGCGGAGCGGGTGCCCCATAAGTCAGCAGGAGCCATCCGGCGCGTTCTGAGCGTAAATCGGAATCCAACGCCGCGCTGGATGGCTCCCTTGCTGGCTACAACTATATGGTACAAACGGGGTTTCTTAGCCGCAAATGGGGTAAGCTATGAACTTACAAACAGAACACATCGAGGGTAAGGGGTTGGTTCTCAAGTGTGATGGACGGACAGTCAAAGAGTATTCAATGCCTAGCTTCCGGTATATGTCAATAAAGGATGTTGGACGATGGGTATCAGAAGCCTACAAGCTCGGCTATGAGCAGGCGTGTGCCGACTGCGCGCGGGCCGTTGACAAAGTCGAAAAATCTGCTCTGCCCTAACCCTCTACGGTCAACAACTTTATAAGTGCGAAACGCTTTTTCGTTGGCGGTGAACCGCTGGGCGGCGTGGATGAGCAACA
>JAUIDY010000194.1 GCA_030428385.1 Rhodothermia bacterium
GCAGCAAGGGTAGGGGCCAGGGCCAAGGCCGCTGCGGCACCTCCTACGCCAAGGGAGAGCGGGAATTCAAGAAGGACACGGTCTTCCTTTTTAATGATGACACGTCGGGCATTACCTTCCTCTATGATGTCTTTGATCTTTTCAATGAGGTGGCTGCCTTTGACCTTGATTTCCTGAATGCGGGCGTCGGCTTTGGACATGGTCGGTATTGAGTTCGTGAGTGCAAAGAGAAAAGGGGAAGAGCACTAATCGAGCAGACAATGGGTTAGTTCCTCCCTGGAGGGCTACAAAAATACCCAGGATGCCTTCAGAAAGTAGGGGGTAGGTTTCCAGGACATGACCACATTGGAGCTTGCCAACCCATTAAAAAAGGACCCGGGTCAGAAGGGGTAATTATTTCCACTCATGCTACAAAATGTAATATGTATCAAGGTAAAACAGGCTAGATCTCTTCTGGAAAGCGAAAAAGCACGCCATTTCATGAAGCTGAAAAAGCGTAAATAGGGCGGGAATGAGAAATATTGTAGCCCCCTTCTTCTATTTGGAAGGCTGAAGGACCTTCAAAAGGTCGCTGAAAGAAAAACTGGCACGGTGCATGTTATAGGAGCGAGCCGTACTCGGACGGGGCCACCTGCCTCACCGGCCGGGGGTCGCTTGTCGCGCTTTGAACAAGAACTCCCCCTTTAACACACATACACACCAACCAAATTTGGAGGACTCGAAATGGGTCAGCAGCAACTTCTTCTCCTCGTGCTGGGCATCGTTATCGTCGGCTTGGCCGTCGTTGTCGGTATCAACGCCTTCAGCGAAAACCGCATTAAGAGCAACGCCGACGCCCTCGTGACGGACGGGCTCCGTATCGCTTCTGACGTTCAGGCCTGGGCCCTGAAGCCGACCCAGTTCGGTGGGGGCAATGATGGGGATCCTGCAACTGATGATTTGGATGAGGTCGATGCGAATGATTTGCTCCGGCTGATTGGTTACGATGCAGACGATAACCAATTATATACCAATGTCAACGGTACCTTCTCCTTTACCGACGGTTCTGGTGGGGACACCGCTTGTACTGCAGGTGCGGGGACGAAAGACCTCTACGGATGGAACGATGACACCGAAAACTGCATCACCATCGAAATCTCAGGCACCAACTCGGCGTCGATTAACACGATCGTAGTTTATGGCGATCCGGGCACCGGTGGTTCCTGATCCTAGACTTTTAAGCCTAGGTGTATCAGAATCGTAGTTCAGGCGGCATCCGAATAAGTAATTGATTATACTTCGGATGCCGCCTGAACTGTATCTAGCGATGATGGTTAATTGATTGCAAACCATACGGGTTTCATCGAAGGGAGGTAGAAACCACGTAATAGGAGAACGTTATGGGACAACAACAGCTTCTACTTCTGGTACTCTCCATCGTTGTGGTGTCAATCGCGGTCTATATCGGTATCGACATGTTTGGCAAGTCTGCCCAACAGAACCACATGGATTCGCTAGTTGGATACGCCGTGGATGTGGCCTCCGACGCCATTCAGTGGCGGGAGAAGCAATCGCCTTACCTCGGCGGTGGCGGTAGCTTTTTGGAACTGAACCCAGGGACGGAGGATTTGGAGCGGTTTCTGATCTCGACCAATCGCCCGCCGGGGGTATTGGCTGTTGATGAAAGGACGGAGAACACGCTGGTTCTAGTTGGGATAAGTTCTTCCTATCCTGAGATCGGTGTGCGGTTGCGTGTAGAACGGTTTGATATTGTGAGTACAGAAGTCTATCAAAATAATGAGATCTGTGAAGGAGGAGGGGCCGGTGCCGTAAGCATTTGTCCTGGGAGCTAACGCATGGATGCCAAAGCGAATGATCCAGGGCACCTCATTCCTCCAAACCTTTTAAATTCCCTCCGGGCGCCAGGGCTTACCTTGGCGCTTTTTTTATTTGGATATCTTGTCCTGATGCCCAATGTGAATGTGTTGCCGGGAGAGGCACCCTACAACACCAAGCGCATTTTCGAGGTGCTTCTGCTGGTAGGTGCGGGGTTGGGGGTTGGTTTTATTGCCGAGTGGCGGGTTGCTTGGTTAACGACCGTGCAGGCTTTGTCTGTCCTTGCGCGATGGGGCTTGGGAATCGTGCTTACGTGTGGTGTGCTTTCATCCTTCATGGCGTTACGCCCACGGTTTGCCTTTTTGGAGGTGGCGCATATTGCTTTGTTGCTCATATTGATGGGTTTAGTTGCTGCTGGCGTACAGGGCCGCCCCAAACTGGCTTCTCGTTTCCTGATCAGCGCATTGATGCTGGGGATTGGATTATATTTGCTCGGTTTTGTTGTGGCGTATACTGATAACCTCATCCGGGACAGCAGTCGCTTGTGGCCGTCGCTGTCTCATATTGGTTTTTCCCACATTCGGTTTTTTAATCAATACCAAACGTGGACGATGCCGCTGATTCCGCTTGCGATTCTTCTCACACCCCGCTCGTGGCAGATCATAAAGGTCGGTGTTGGTTTGGTTCTTGCCGGGTGGTGGATGTTGCTTTTTGCGTCCGGGGGTCGTGGGACTGCTGTTGCACTTGCCGGGTGTTTGGTTGCAACCGCCCTCATTTTTAGAAAGCAGGCGTGGCCCTGGCTAAAATGGCAGTTCGTAGGCGTGGTTGCTGGACTCGCATTGTATGCGGTCTTATTCGCACTTCTTCCCGCAGCAGATACCCTGGCCGCTTCTCTGCCGGGTACCGAAGGTGGCCTGCTTACGCGCGATTATTCGAGTCCCAATAGCCGGATGAGGTATTGGAAAGATGCCTGGGAAATGACAAAGGAGCACCCCTTGCTGGGCGCTGGGCCCATGCATTATGCGATGACGACCATGAGGGCCGCCCATCCTCACAGTGCTATCATGCAGTGGCTTGCAGAGTGGGGTATTCCGGCTACACTTTTTTTAGTCACGTTAAGCTGCAGGGGCTTTTGGGCATGGATACGCCAGAGCCTTTTCTTTATGGAGACGAAACCCCGTACGAAGGTTTTATCCATCCGGATTGCCCTAACAGCGTCACTTCTTGCTGGAGGAGCCCATGCACTCGTAAGTGGGATCATAGTAATGCCCATGAGCCAAGTATTATTGGTGTTGGTTTTGGGATGGGCGATGGGATTGTATCTGCGGGAGAAAAAGGAGAAACAATCGTTGCCCGCATCATCTTTCTCAATACGTTCATTCGCATTGATCTTGTTATGCTTGGTTGCTATTGGTTCGTTGATTGCTGGAATAGCGCCCGATGTATTAGCCCTACCTGAACTACAAGCCTTGTACTTGCAAGAAACCGGGAGTGCATGGCTATTGCCGCGTTACTGGCAGCAGGGTTTTATCGATTATTATCCCTAATCGTAGCCGATGGGAATCAATATGCTTAAGTAAGGGTTTTTGCATGTAGCGACATTAGTTACTCTACACGATATTTTTTGAGAAGTGGTTGAATTTCTAGCTTTTCGTATCTTTCTGTCGGATTAAGTTCCCCCTACTTTATCCGAAACCCATACCGAGGAAACGCAAGCTTTCATCGTATCATGGCAGTCAAGGAATTTAAGTTCAACGGCATCAACCAGGCAGGGCAATCGGTTCAAGGAACCGTTTTTGCAAAGTCGCGACGGAAGGCTCAGGAGAAGATCAACGAGTTGTCGGAGAAACACCAATTTCGTCCGCAATCGTTGCAGGAACGGCGTATCTATATGTACAAGGTCCGCCACCCCAATGGACAGATCGTAAAAGGCGAGCAGAAAGCTTTCTCGGCCGATGAACTTGAACGGGCCCTGAAGAAGATGGGGCTTGAGGTGCTTCGCGTTGAGAAAAAACTGCTGGCCTTCCAAGGGAAGCCTCCGAAGAGCGATATGATCATGTTCGTGCGACTTGCTGCGAACCTGCTTCATGACAAGCTTCCCTTCGATGAAGTGCTCAACTTGCTGGTTAATGATGTTTCCTCTAAAAGCCTCCGCCAGGTCATACGCGACTTAAACGCGGACCTGAAAGGTGGGATGGATGCTCAGCAGGCATTCCTGAAACACCAACACCAGATTGGGAAATTTACGGCCTACATGTTGGGCATTGCCTCCAAATCTGGTAACATGGCCCAGATTTACGAGTCTACGGCTCGTTTCCTTGAGCGTCGTGATGAATTTAATCGTGCAATACGGCAGTCCATGATAACACCTGCTATCACAATTCTTGTTTTGATAGGGGCATTTGTCTGGTTTATGTGGTACATCATTCCTGAAACAGCACGCTTGTTCGTGGACATGAATGTTACACTGCCCCCACTGACCATGGGGACACTAGCTGTGGCAGACTGGTTGGATGTAAACTGGTGGTGGGTCACCATTTTGATTATTGCGCTTGTGCTTGCGGGAGGATTTTTTGCCCAGACTACAAGAGGCAAGTTTATCATTCACCGCTACATGATTCGCATGCCGCTCATTGGCGATTTGCTTCACAAACTCAACATTGAAATCTACTGCCGCGTGTTCGCCATCCTCTACTCGGGAGCTGGTGAAAATATTGGCGTCATCAAGATCGCCTCTGAAGCCTGTAACAACACCTACATGGAGCATCGGATTAAAACGGTAACGGTTCCCATGATGGTGGCCCAAGGTGCCGACTTGGTTCGAGCAATGGAGGCCAGCGGCGTCTTTACGCATATGACGCTGGCACGCTTTCGCAGCGGTTCGGAGACGGGGAATGTGCGGAAAAGTGCAGAACAAATGGCGGATTATTACGAACGTGAAACGGAACTGAAACTGAAGACCGTAATCGAGGGGATTCAGACAGCCGTAGCGGTCTTTATTACCATCGCTATCTGTTTGCTCACTGTGATCTCTTCCGAAATTGCGTTGATCCAGCCGAGCGCAACAGACATGATGAACCTTGGAGGCAGGTAAGGTACAAGGCTTTCGGTTTGTAAATCACAGCCGCTATCCACGATCTCAAAAGCAGTAATGGCGAAACGTAGTATGGGTGAGGATGCCCACAAAGATGATCGCGATGGGGCTGCTGCTGAGCAAGTGGCGGTGGGAGAGGATTATGAGCAATCTGCACCGTTGGATGAATTCGTTGTAGGTCCTGACGCGTTTGGGAAAGGACAGCATGACCCCCAGAACGTAATGTCTGAGGTAGTCGATGAGCACGTGCCACTGCCCACTAACGACAAGGTTGTTCAGGCTTTGCTCAAGGCCGAAGTTGTAGAGATGGGCGCGGTCATGCATGCATTTAGACGCCATGCCCGCCAACAAGGGACGGAACTGTGGCGGCTCCTCTTAGATCAGTCGGGCGTGGACCCTGCCAACGTATGGCCTATTGTGGCAGACGTTCATGGGTATGAGGCTTTAAAAATATCCCCGACGTATCCGGCGCCTTCGTTCGTAAAGGCATTCCTTGAGATCCTATCCCCAGAACGCCGCCGTGAACTTGTACAACTCGGGGTGTTGCCGCTGGAAGTAATTGAGGAGCAGGAAGAGACTAGGCTGCGAATCGCAACACATGATCCCTTACATCCGCAAGTAAAGGCCTTTGTTGAGAGCATTTCTGTATCGGTTGAAACGGTCTACGCTGATGCAGAGGATGTCGCTCGTTGTCTGCAAAGCACCCTCTCTAAGATTGAGGATGCAGTCGCCCCTCCTGAGACGTATCTGGAAAATGAATCCCCGGTCGCAGACCCTGAACCAGCACCCGAGGACCCGGTGTCGTTTGCTCCGGCAAATATCTTTTCAGACGAGTTGGAGGATTTTGAACCGGCCAATCTCGATGCAATCACAGAACCCCATCATACAGTTGAGTTAGTAGAAGAAGAGGAAGAAATCGGGTCTCCGGTGTCGGTGCACGACGAGGTTGCTTTTAGAGTTGATCCTGACCCTGAACCTTCTGATGAGATTATCATTTTTGATGCGGATGACGTATCAGAACCTGCGATTGACACAACCAAGAATGCAGATTCTTCTCCTTTGTTGATGACGACTGACACAGAGGAGGTAAATCGTGCGGATAATGGTATTCGCGCTGAGTTGGCGGCTTTGCGGGAACAGATTGCTCAAAAGAAGCGCGACGCGGAGCAGGGAGCAGTGGAAAGGGAACTGAGCCCCCCTGAAGAAAAAACCGATGAGGCAAAGGATAACGTTGTAATATTGGACCCTGTGTTTGTCACAGAGGAAGCCTTGGATCTTGAAAGTCCCGCCTCACAAAGCGACGTACCGGAGGCAGTTGTTGAAGCGGCCGATGAGGAGCTTGGCGATGCGACAGAGGAGGTGGATGAGAGCGATGGCTTTGATGATGAACTCGATGAAGCCTATCAGGCTGAGTTAGAAGAGATTAAGCGGAAAGACCGGGTCATAAGCATGCTGGTGAGCAAGAAGCTCGTCCGGTTGCGGTACATAAAACGGGCCCAGAAAAAACAAAAAGAGGAGGGCACCAAAGATTCACTTTGGCGGGTGCTGGCACTGATAAAAGGGGTCGACCGAGAGGCCATTTTTAGAGAAGCTGCACGGGTATATGCGTTCACAGAAGCAGTCATCGGCGACGGGAAGCCGGATCCGGAATTTGCCCGTTCTGTCATGGATACCTTCGAGGAAGAAGTCCGGGGGAAGCTGCTTCGGTTACCCGTGGTGCCTTATGAGGTAGATGTTGAGTCGAAAACGGGGGCTATCAAAGTGGTGTTCATCACCCATGACCCCACGCGCCCAGAAGTCAACCGCATGATTCAAAAGCTCGAACTTGAGCGCTTTGAACTTCGGTATGCCCCGGAAAATGTGGTGACTTCGATCATCCAGGAAGCGTTTCCACGTCGTAACGAGTACCTGGACCGCCTCTCGGACGACGCCGCCTTCGACCTCGGCATGGCCTACCAGCAGGAAAAGGCGAGCGAACTCGTCGACGAGGACGCCCTCGAGGCCGAAATCTCCCGCTCCAAGCTCATCAACCTCTTCGAGGCGACCCTCATCGAG
>JAUIDY010000045.1 GCA_030428385.1 Rhodothermia bacterium
AACAACCCGAAGGAAACGAACTGCGACACGCAGATCATCAAGGCGGGCGACGCCGACCGCAGCGTTGATGATCAACAACAGATGGCGGTGACAGCAGCGGTGTATCTCTTCGCGCTGACGGGTGCGGCGGAATACAACCAACACGTCGTCGATCACTACTTGGAAGTGGGTCACATGAACTGGTGGGGGCCCTACGGCGTGGAGCGTGGCGATGCCTTGCTTTATTACGCCTCCCTCCCCGCTGCCAACGCCAGCGTTGCCAACGACATTCGCTCCCGCCTCCGTAACGCGGGTCAGTCGTTGGGCGATTTCTACAAGCAAGACGACCGCGACCTGTACCGAGCCCAAATGCCGGACGCTCAGTACCACTGGGGCAGCAACATCGTAAAAGCCAACACGGGCAACCTGAACATGAACCTGCTGATCTACGGGCAAGATGCAGCAAACCACGCAACCTATCTCGAAAAGGCCTACTCCACCTTACATTACATGCACGGCGTTAACCCGATGAACCTCGTGTACCTTTCGAATATGGGGGGCTTTGGCGCTGAAAACTCGGTCGATGAACTTTACCATGGCTGGTTCCGGGGATCAACCTGGGGAAATGCTGAAACATCCGCGTGCGGCCCCGCCCCCGGCTATGTCCCGGGCGGTCCCAATAAGGACTACAGCGGCAGCCAGCCCGGCATCAACAACCAGCCCCCACAGAAAGCCTACCGCGATGGTTATTCTTTCTCCAACTCGTGGGAGCTTACAGAGCCTGCGATCTACTACCAGGCAGCCTACCTGAAACTGCTGTCGCACTTCGTACCTGACCAGAGCGCGGGCGTGGACCGGGAAGACGCACCGCTCTCTCCCACCCTGTATTCGCTGGAGGGTTATCCCAACCCCTTCCGCCACGGCACCACCTTGTCGTATTCACTCACGCACAACACCCACGCAGAGGTGGCGATCTACGATGTGCTGGGACGGCGGCAGGCCACGTTGATCGATCGCGTCCAGCGTGCCGGACAGCATGAGGTCTACTGGAACGCATCGGGGCTTCCGGGCGGCGTGTACTTCGCCCGTCTCGTACTGAATGACCATGTGCAGGTTCGTCAACTCGTGCTGCTCAAATAAATGCCTCTTCACAAGTCGTTCCGGCGGTTTTTCCCAACGAAAGAATCCTCTCCGTCGCTTCGGTCCGTTTCCAAGGTTGTATACCCACAAAAGAGTCGTATCTGGTAAAATACGAATATCTCACAGTATGCGGCGGAAGCCACCTCCCTGAGTTGGGCCTTCTGCCCTATGCATGGATCATTGCCTGCCTGCTTCGATATCGCGCAGGCGATTGATCTGGCGCAAGTTCCAGTCGTCGTCGCTGAACGGGGTGCCGAACCACTGGTTGAGGATTTCTTGAAGGACGGGCTCGGGCGTGGCACGCAGACTCAGTGCCAACACATTGGCGTGATTCCAGATACGCGCGCCGCGTGCGGTCTCCGCATCGATGCACAACGCGGCCCGGATGCCGGGTACCTTGTTTGCCACGATACTGCACCCCGTCCCCGTCCAGCACAACACGATGGCTTCGTCGGCCTGCTCGCGTGTCACCTGGGTCACGGCTTCAAGCGTCACCTCGGGCCAGTCGGCGGCGTCTCCACCCGGAGACGGCCCAAAATACAAGACCTCATGCCCGCGCTTCTTCAGCTCGTTTAGCAGCGTGTCGATTAGATGGGTCCGTTCATCTGTACTCACTGCGACTTTCATGCATCAACGGGCGGGGCTTTCCCGCGTGTGTCACCGGATTTTCTCTCTTCCAAACTAGGCAATTGTAACATTTAATTTCGCCCTTCTATTGCTCAAACTTTCCAGGGCCATAGGCACTATATGCGGCAATTGGGCCAATGCTGTTCTTTCCCAATTCCTTAATTGACACCATTTGACTGCCAACCTCCGGTCACTGGTGCACCACACTTCGAGGTGATGCGACTGCTGGCACCTCTGGTTGCCTCCTCAGATGAAATACGTACTCCAAGTGGCCCTTTTCGTTGGGCTGCTTACCGGAACCGCCACCCAAATCGTGGCACAATCAAACCGCCTTACCATCACCCCTCCGTCTCCTCCCCGGCTTCTGGAACATATGCAGGCCACGCAATCGGTCCCGCATTATCGACCGGAGCAAATCACCCACCTGACCATGCTCGACGCTGGTTGGATCAACGAAACCCGTAACCGCAACCTGTACAGTGGGGGTTTGCTTCAGCGCCGCTATGTGGAAATATGGGAAGGCGATGCCATCGGGGAGTGGCATGAGTTTAGTCTTATCGAATATGACTACACCGATGGCTACCTCACCGAGACAACCTCCTATGAGCAAAGCCTGGATGGCTGGATAGGCGATACCCGCATACGCTATACCCTGGAGAACGGAATCTATGCCCAGATCCTCACGCAAGAATTTGTCGGAGGGGCATGGGTTAACTACGAACGGGATTCCTACACCCTGGCCAACAACCAGATCAGCGGCGGTCTTTCCGAATTCTGGAATGGCACTGCCTGGGCTCCCAGCGAGCGCTTTACCCTCCTCGAAGACGGAGCCGACGTTGTCGAGACGTACCAGGTGTATACCGGCAGCACCTGGATCAATGCAACGCGCACCTTTTATCCCAACCAAACCATTGCGTCGCTCTACGTCTTTCTCCAACAACTGATTTACGACTCGACGGACTACGAAGGGCTGTACTTTGCGCTGCGGCTCCCGGATACCGTAACCCAGGAATGGACGGGGACGTGGACCAACGTGTCGCGCCAGGTTACTGAACGTTTTTATGACGTTTGGTCCAGTGAATTGGTGGAAGATGTTATTATTTCATCCGACTGGATTGAGGGGGCATGGGTGCCTGGTGTACAAATCAACGTTAAATATGCCACGAGCAACTCGGTCCCAGCCGAGTTGGTGGGCCTTCCTACCCAAAGCCGCTATCTGCTCTTTGATGGCACCGGATGGTTCGAGTTATTAGTGGAGAAATACATCCTTCGCAACGACATCCGTCGTATTGTACAGGCCACCACGGAGGTGAACTACGGCGGTGGCTTTCAGGAAGCCACCCAGGTGCGCATTGACTGGACCGACGTGGCGTCGAGCACCGAGGATGACGAGCTTCCCGCTCACATCGCCCTCGACCAAAACTATCCCAATCCGTTTAACCCGAGCACCCAGATCCGCTTTACGCTTTCGGAACTACAGCCCATTCGACTCTCGGTTATCGACCTCCTTGGGCGCGAGGTCGCCGTCTTACGAGAAGGATATGAGGCCGCCGGAACCCATGTAGCTTCCTGGGAGGCATCCCATATGCCAAGCGGAATGTACCTGTACCGGCTAGAGGCAGGCTCTCAGTCGATTACGCGTCAGATGGTCCTGCTTAAATAAGCCCAAACGCTCCAATCGGGATGGAGGATGGTATAAAACGGACTGCCTGCAGTAGGCGGTCCGTTTTTTCTTTTTTAAAGGGGCCGCAGTCAGTAAAGCATTACCCGAGGCGTGACGCGGTTGACAAGCAACACCGCATCGTACTGGTCCCGCACAATTATTGGCAACGCGGTTGTGCCATTAAATCGCGCGGTGATCGGCTCGTCCATCCATCCGGTTTGGGGGGAGGAAGGCGTTTGCGACACATCCGCGAAAACCGCGTCGGCCTCCTCCCGGTACAGCAACGCTTCGAGGCTCCCAGGTGCAGCCGGTTCAATCTCGAAAATCTCGCCGCTGTTGTTCATTGCCGTTCCTTCATAGCCATACACTCCTACTGTGTACACTTCGTCCTCAAAGCGTTCGTGGAGCCAACTACCCATCGTCCGGGCGGCTACGTTGGGAAACATCGTGGAATCCGGGGGAATGGCAAGGTTGTCGTGCCGCAGGTGAAAGTTGTGCCCCCAAACGATAACCTTTTGGTCGGGATACAGCACGTCGAGGATAAACATCAGGTTCTCGGCCATGCCCTGATCGCGGTATTCGACATAGGCTTGCGTCGAAGGGGCCGTCTGTTGCCGGATGTACCAAGCCAACGTGGCTGCGGTCTGCCGGGCAACCCGCATGGCTGTTGAAGTAGTATCGGATTCTCGTTCTGCAAGAAAGACCGCAAGGTGGTCATAGCCCGCCAGCATCTGCTGCCCCTCTTCGCTGCGAAAGTGTGCACGCCGCTCACGCCCGCCTCGGCTATACACCTTTAAAAAGGTGGCATCAAGTGCCCGCACCTCTTCGGCGTAGGTTGCATCAAAAGGAGCTACTGCCTTGGCAAGGAAATCGGGTCGGTCGTCTTTGTTGTTGCCGATCGGCTGCACGTCCATGCCCGCCAGCCGCAACGGGCGATCTTGTTGTTGCGTGGCCCGCAGGTATTCAAAAAGCGGAAGCACCGCCTTGGTGTGCCAGGTGCCATAGGCACAGCTTGTCAGTGTTTTCATTGCCGACGTTTTTGCCGCTGTCAGGTAGGCATCGTAACACTGGTACAGGTCACTCTCAAACACCAACACTTCATAGCCAAGCTCTTGATGCAGGTATTGCACCATGCGGGCTTTTAATTGATTGTATTCGCGGACCCCATGCGTATTCTCGCCCAACTGCACAATCCGTTTTCCTTCGAGCAAAGGAGCCAAAAACGACAAGTCTTCAAACCCCATGGCCTCTACCGCCAGCAGGTGGGCATGCTGACTCAGCCACGCCTGCTGTTCCTCCTCGGTGGTACCCTGCGCATGGAGGCTCCTTGCCTGAAAAAGCAACAGGAAAAGGAGCGAAAGTAGAACTGGCAGACGTCGCATAAAGGAGACTCAATCGTTGGAAAGACCGACTGTGCGTTACAGCGTTTCGGCAAACCAACGAGCAAGCTCCCCGGCAAGTTCGGGCTGTGTCGACAGGAGTTCGGTGGCGTGCCCGCCGGTCGGATAAGTAGTCACCTTTGCATATCCTCGTTGGGCGACGAGTGCCGTCATCGTCGGGGCCCATGTGTGGTCGTCCTCTGCAACGACGTGCCACCACGGCACGCCGCTTCGCTCCATATACACCATCGACTCGGGACTGAACAGCCCGGACGCGAGAATTACATATGCCTTCCCAAACGTATACTCGCGTCCTGCGCGCGCCACCGTCTCGCCGCTATAGCTGGCTCCCAGAAAGCCAATACGGGCAGGGTCGACACCCTCCAGGCTTTCCGCATACCGATGCGCCGCTATCACATCGGGCCAAGCACCAAAAACAATTGCCGGGTTGATGTCAGGGCGTTCCAGCTTGCCTCGGTTTGTACTTTCGCCGTGCCCCCGAAGGTCGATCCGCAGCGAAGCAACGCCATGGGCCGCCAATACCTGCGCCAAGGAATCAAACTGGCTGCGATTGCCGCCCCACATGGTATGGCACAAAATGACCAACGGTGCAGGCTCCGCTGCCTCGGGTACACGCAGCGTACCCACAATCACCCATTCTCCACTTTGTATTTCTACCCGCCGTTCGTCATCAGGCGCTGCGCTCGCAAGGGAAGCCGGAAGGAAAAAGCTGAAGGAAATTATCCAAAAAAAGCAGGTACGCATGGAAGGAAGGCCGTTCGGTCGTGAATGCAAGAAGCCGCCAACCTACGAATTCGTGATTTGCGTCGAACTGGGACATTCGGCACCGGGAATGTCTGTGTTGTGAACGGTGGTTTCTGCGATCTGAATTGCCCCGTTCCCCCCTTTTTCCTATCCTGCTTCGCCTTGTTGGCCTGCCAAAACCACCTCGAACCCAATCCTTATATATGTTTGCACCGAATCGGTACCCGTTGCTTTTTCTGACCGTGTTCGTTCTCGTGGTTGGTAGCCTCGGATGCGACGGCAGTACCCCGACAGAACCAGACCGAGACATCCCTGATGTCGACCCTTTTGAAATGAATGCACGATTGGCTCGCGGGGTCAATTTTGGCAATGCGCTGGAAGCACCCCGCGAAGGTGAGTGGGGCATTACGCTAGACGCGAGGCAGTTTCAGCGCGCAAAAGAAGCAGGCTTCAACACCATCCGCCTGCCCGTGCGCTGGTCTAACCATGCCTCTTCCACTGCACCGTACACCATCGACGCGTCCTTTTTTAACCGGGTAGACTGGGCCATCAATCAGGCGCTATCGCGGGACATGAACGTCATCCTCAATGTGCACCACTACGAGGAGATGGCATCCAACCCACGCGACCACCGCGACCGCTGGCTGGGCCTCTGGAAGCAGATTGCGGAGCATTACCGGAATTACGATGAAAACCTCCTCTTTGAGTTGCTCAACGAACCCAACAACCAACTCACCGCCAGCTTGTGGAATGAGTTTCTCGACGCCTGTATTCAGGAAATTCGCCTGACCAACCCCACCCGCAACCTGATCGTAGGGCCGGTCTTTTGGAACAACACCAATTCGCTTCCCCAATTGCAGTTACCCGCTGATGACGACAACCTCATTGTGACCATTCATTTCTATGAACCATTTATGTTTACCCACCAAGGGGCCGAATGGGTCAACGGGGCAGACGCGTGGCTGGGCACCCAATGGTTTGGCACCACCCAAGACCAAGCCTTTGTGACCAACATTTTGGAACGGGCGGCTGCATGGGGCACTACCAACAACCGCCCCCTCTTTTTGGGTGAGTTCGGGGCCTATTCCCAAGCCGATATGTTCTCACGCGTGCGGTGGACGGACTATGTTGCCCGGGAAGCCGAACGCCTCGGCATGAGTTGGTCCTATTGGGAGTTTATGTCGGGGTTTGGCATTTACAATATTTCAAATGATAGCTGGAACGAGGCGCTCCGCGATGCGCTTCTCCCTCCAGCGACCACCGCCGTAGCGAAACGCTAAGCCGGTACTGAGAAAGCAACAGGCAGTTCGAACAAGGAGCGATGACGAACACTATCTTGCGTAAAAATGCCTATCCTTGCTCCGCGTAACTTTATGCCCCTCCGTTTTGCCGCTTTCCTAAGTTGCCTGTGCCTGTTCGCGTGCCAGCCAGCCACACCTCCACCCCCACAAACGGTGGTTGTCACCGACGACCTAGACCGAACGCTGACTGTCGCCCAGCCGGTGGAGCGGGTGTTGACGCTCGCTCCTAACCTTACCGAGTTGGTCTTTGCTGCAGGCGCTGGTCATCTTGTACCGGCTGTTTCGGTGGTCGATAATTACCCAGTTGCCGTTGATAACCTCCCCCGTTTTGCCGTCCTCCCTGTCGATTTTGAAGCGATCGCTGCGTATCGACCTGACCTCGTCTTTGCCGCAGACCAAGTGAACAGCCCAAACGATGCGCCGACCTTCTCCGACCTTGGCATCCCGGTCTATTTTTTTGCCTATCATGATTTGGCAGGGATGATTAGAAGCCTGCGCACCATGGGCACCCTGTTAGACACCGAAGCCGTTGCCGAAGCCGCTGCGGACTCCCTTCAAGCCCGCATCGACAGCCTGCAAACACTCACGATGGGCCTGGAACGCCCCCGAATACTTTTTATTATCGGCGACGAAACGCTTTATGCCTACGGGAAAGGCGGATACACCAATGATCTGATTTCCCTCGCGGGCGGCGAGAGTGTGACCGAAGTGATCGAGTCGCCTATGCCGGTTCTCAGTGACGAATTTGTCCTGACAGCCCAACCTGACGTGATCATTGGAGCCTTTGGCGAGGCGTACGACCCGCAACAATTGCTGGAATACCACCCAACCTGGAGAAATCTACCTGCTATCCAGAACGGGCGGGTGTACAGCCTGCACCCGGACTTGTTGTTGCGGCCCGGCCCCCGGTTGGTTGAAGGCGCTTGGCAAATCGCACAGCGGCTCCATCCCGAGGTCTTTGCGATTCAGGAACCCCTGGTTGTATCATCGGATTGACTGCGTCTCTTTTCTGCTCATCTACGCCCCACCCCCGCAGTGCCCCGCCGATCTCCGCTTGTATTCCTTTTGGCGCTGCTCTTTTTATTGCCCTGCTCCGTACTGGTAGCGGTTGCCCTTGGAAGTGAATCCCTGGCATTTCAGACCGTGACACAGGCACTCGCCTTTAAGCTGGGGCTCTCCGCAACTGCTCCCGATGAAACGGCGCTGCTCATCGTGTGGAACCTTCGCCTACCACGTGTGCTGCTGGCTATTCTTGTCGGAGGCGGCTTGTCCGTAGTAGGCGTGGCGATGCAAGCCCTGGTGCGAAACCCGCTAGCCGAGCCGTATATCCTTGGCCTGTCGAGCGGCGCATCAGCGGGGGCTTCGCTGTTTTACCTGGGCTTTTTGCCGCCGCTGCTTTCCAAAACCCTTTCGATGCCCTTGGCAGCGTTTGCCGGGGGCCTGCTCACTTTGGTGGTGGTATATCTGGTTGCCCGTACCAACAGCCGCCTGTCCGTGGCGCGGCTACTGCTGGCAGGTGTGGCAATGTCAGCATTGATGGCCTCGGTAACAGCATTCGTCACCTTTGCATCGCCGGATCCGAACAAGTTGCGTGCGGTCCTTTTTTGGCTCCTGGGCTCGCTCAACGGAACCCGCTGGTCTGAACTGTGGATGCCTGGCATCGCTACCGGAGCGGCCCTTTTGGTCCTACTCGGCCTCGCCCGCCCAATGGACGCGCTCCTCATGGGCGAGGAATCGGCCCATAGCCTCGGCGTACCCGTCGAATGGGTGAAACGGGTGCTTATTGTACTAGCCGCCCTCGTGACGGGCGCGTTGGTTTCGGTGGTAGGAGCCATCGGGTTTGTGGGCCTCATTGTGCCGCACGCCATGCGGGCGCTCGTTGGCGTGTCGCATCGCCGCCTCCTCCCGCTCAGCTTCGCCGTGGGCGGCCTCTTTTTGCTCTGGGCCGACCTCGCCGCCCGCTCCCTGCTTGATACTGAGTTGCCCGTCGGGGTCGTGACCGCCCTGTGCGGCGTCCCTTTTTTCCTGATGCTTCTCCGCCGCAGTTCGTATCAGTTTGGGTAGATGGTAGCAGATTTGTCTAGTCGACGGTCTGCCAGGTCTTTATTCTCTGAATCGATTTGGTGGACCAAAAAATTCCAAAAACTCTTTTTCCCACCCGGCGTATATTCGCCTACTTTCAAAAATAATTGAAAGTTTGATGCCTGACGTTACGACTGCTCCTACTCCTACGGATTTGCTTAAGCGCCCGGCTCCGGTGTCGCTAAAGGACATTCATGCGTCGGTGGCGGAAGAATTGGTGGTGTTTAAGCGCTACTTCCGTGATGCGATGCAGTCGGATATTGGATTGCTGGACAAGGTGGTCCAGTATGTCTTGCGGCAAAAGGGCAAGCGCATCCGCCCCACCCTCGTGTTGCTTGCCGCCAATGTATGCGGCGGCATCACGGAAACCAGCTACCGGGGCGCAGCGCTGGTGGAACTGTTACATACCGCCACCCTCATCCACGATGACGTGGTGGACGAAGCCGACACCCGGCGCGGCGTCTTCTCGATCAACGCGCTTTGGAAAAACAAAGTCGGCGTACTCCTCGGTGACTATCTGCTAAGCCAGGGATTGCTGCTCTCGCTCAAAAACAACGAGTACGAACTGCTGCACATTTTGTCGGATGCTGTGCGGCGCATGAGCGAAGGCGAACTGTTGCAGATTGAAAAGACCCGCCACCTCGACATCGACGAGGCGACGTATTACCGCATCATTTCCGACAAAACCGCCTCACTGATCGCAGCCTGTACGGCCTGCGGTGCATACAGCGCCACCGATGACGTGGGCGCCATCGACCGGATGCGGCAGTTGGGTGAGGAATTGGGGCTGGCGTTTCAGATCCGAGACGACCTGTTCGACTTCGGCGGCGACGACATCGGCAAGCCAATCGGCATTGATTTGCAGGAAAAAAAGATGACGTTGCCGTTGATTTTTGCTCTCCGCGAAGCCGACGTACCCGAACGCCGTCGCATTCTCAAGATCGTCAAGAAGCGCAAAAAGTCACGTGCCGACCTGCACGCCGTGGTGTCTTTTGTGCGCGAACGCGGCGGCCTCACCTATGCCCGTTCGCAAATGGAAGCCCATGCCCGCACGGCCGCCGAGATCCTTTCCACGTTCCCGCCAACTCCTGCCCGTGACACGCTCCTCGATCTCATCGTGTACACGGTGCAGCGCAAGAAATAAGTTTCGCTTTTTATCATGCCTACGCTACACCTCCTCGGAACGGGCGGCGCGGTCTCTGATCCGCATCGCACCACCACCATGCTCACCTTCACCGACGGTCCTTCCACGCTAGTGATAGACTGCGGCGGTGATGTGATACAACGTATGCTGGCTGCCAACATCGACCCGGCAACGCTCGAAGCGATGATTATTACCCACGAGCACCCGGACCATGTGAGCGGTTTCCCACTGTTTATGGAAAAAATCTGGCTGCATGGCCGCCGAGAACCGCTGCCTATTTATGGCATCGCTGCGGCGCTGGACCAGGCAAAGCGCTGTTTTGACACGTTTGACACTAGCCGCTGGACCGGGCTCCCCGAACGCGATTGGCGTGAGGTCGCCCACGAAGAAAACGCGACTGTAATGGACACCGAACGCTGGCGCATCACTGCCACACCCGGGAAACACAGTGTGCCTGTCGTTGGACTACGGGTGGAAAGCAAAACCACCGGAGGCGTTGTGGCTTACTCGTGCGACACCGAGCCCATTCCTGAAATGGCGTGCCACGCCCATCAAGCCGATATTCTCGTTCACGAAGCGAATGGGAAGGGGCCCGGCCACACCTCTATTCCGCAGGCGGCCGAAATTGCCGTGCAAGCCGAAGCAAAACGGCTCGTACTCGTCCATCTTTCCGCAGGCGACAAGTCTACCGCGCTGGAAGAAGCACAGGCAATTTTTCCCGCAACAGAGTTGGGCGAGGAACTGGTGACGTTGGCGTTTTAACTACGACACTGAAACCGTACGATCCGCTGCCACCGCCACGGCGTCTTTGCCTGCAATCATCGCCAGGAAGGCGTCGAAAAGGTAGCGACTGTCGTGGGGGCCGGGCGAGGCTTCGGGGTGGTACTGCACGCTCATCCCCGCGAACTGCTTAAACCGTAGTCCTTCCACCGTCTGGTCGTTCAGGTTGCGGTGTGTCACTTCGGCTTCGTCGGCGGGGATGGCTTCGGGATCAACTGCAAAGCCATGGTTTTGCGTGGTCACTTCCACATGGCCGGTCTCCAGGTTTTTCACCGGATGGTTCGCGCCCCGGTGACCCACATACATTTTGTACACGCCAATGTCCCGTGCAAGTGCCATCAGTTGGTGCCCCAGGCAGATGCCAAAGAGCGGAAGCCCCGTAGCCACCGCCTCCTGTACCATCGCAATGGCATCGGGCATCGCGCGGGGGTCGCCAGGGCCGTTGGACAGAAATATTCCATCAGGATTCCACGCCATTACGTCCGTCAATGGTGTTGCGCCGGGGAAGACACGCACGGCACATCCGCGCTCTTTAAACATGCGCAAGATGTTCAGCTTGCAGCCAAAATCGTAGACAGCAATCCGAGCCCCATCGCCCAAGGCATAATCGAACGCGGCGTCTGTTGTTACTCGCGAGGCTAATTCGAGCCCTTCCATCGAAGGCCACTGCTGCGCCTTGGCAACCAAACTGGCATCATCGAGGTCGACCGACGAAATGATGGCGTTCATCACCCCTTTGGCTCGGATATGGCGCACCAGCCGCCGCGTATCAACACCCGAGATACCCACCAGGCCGTTGGTTTCCATCCACGTCTCGAACGAGCTATCGGCCAAGGCATTCGAATACTGGTGGGAAAAGGCACGCACGACC
This sequence comes from Rhodothermia bacterium, assembly GCA_030428385.1. GTDB lineage: Bacteria > Bacteroidota > Rhodothermia > Rhodothermales > JAAAOL01 > JAUIDY01. The sequence goes on from JAUIDY010000045.1 coordinate 11,732, forward strand.
AACCCAGCTACCATCGGCGAGCGGGCTTCCATGTCGGCATCGGTCGCTCCGTAATTGCCAATATGCGGATAAGTCATCATCATGATCTGGCCGTGGTACGACGGGTCCGTCATGATCTCTTGATAGCCTGTCATGCTGGTGTTAAAACAAAGCTCGCCACCTACTTCACCACGTTTCCCGACGGCAACGCCGGTTACGACAGTTCCATCGGCAAGAGCAAGTTTAGCGGCCTGAGGCGTAGATACAGCAGTGGTCATCACAAGCGGGGTGGTTTGAGATTTTGTTTACAACACACAGCCAGATATAAAAAAACCCTCCCGAACCTTTCGGGAAGGCAACACATTAGGCGGCGGTACCTAATGCAACGAAAGTCTTGAAGCGTCCCGTCACAATCACGTGGAAAGGGGCGGTTGGTAGCTGTGCGTTAACCGTCTAAAGATACCACACCAACCCGGTCAACCTCAACGGCCTTTCACCCCCCTTTTTCGCCAACTCGGCATATTGATTGCAACGATCTGTCCGTTTTCCAGTTATTTAGGCTGCCAAATGGGGCAAGGCTGTACAAAAAGCGACATTACAGATTCTAACGCCGCTTTTTACCCTGCCCCTTGCAGCTTCGAGACTCATCGTTTTTTCGTTTTTTTAGCCTCGTTTCTGAGCCTGTGCGCCGCACTACCCGCCATCGTTTCCAACTGATTTATGAGGTCCGGATCCAACTCGGCATCATCGCTGCATTGGTGCTCAGCCTTGGTTTGGTACACGGGTGGCCCACTCCTTCTGGCCCAGACGATGACCGGATCTATACCAGCCGCGTGCAGGATGCCATCAAAATTGAAGAAATCAAACCCACCCGTCAATCAAATCGACCGCCTCCGCCCCCACCGCCCCCCATTCCGGTGATCGTTCCCAACGACAACATTCTTGAAGAAATACCGCTCGATTTTAATGACACCTTTCTTCAATTGCCGGACCTTGCCGACGCGCTCCCTCCGGATGATGCCGAACTGAATGTGCAAGCCACCGCCTTGGAACGGGTAGAAACTGCTGCGCGCCCCGTCCGCATCGTTGAGCCAGCCTACACGCGTGAAGCCCAGCGCCGCAAGGTACGCGCCGAAGTGGTGGTGGAAGTGCTTGTTGATGAACGGGGCCGCGTGGAAGAAAGCCGCATCGTTGAGCGGTTTATGCTTGGCAAAGACGACGACGATCCCAAACAGCCCGTAGCCGAACTTGGCTATGGCCTCGAAGAAGCTGCTACCGACGCTGCAGAGCGCTGGGTCTTCCGCCCCGCCCGTCAGAATGGCCGCCCGGTGCGTAGCTACACCACGGTGACGCTTGTTTTTGGAGTGTAGCAGGTTTGCGACTGCGAGTATGTGCGTGTGGGCGCAGGAAAGCACCTCCAGATTGCACCGATCAATTTGAGAGCAGCTTTTCTCTCACTCCTCGTTTCTCCATTCTACAAATCTACCCAACGGGCGTCTTCCACATCTTCCTGGCGGGCGGGTGTCGCAGACGGTGGTTCAAAGGGCGATGGTTGACGGGGCATTTGCGGCGGACCTTGTGGGCCTTGCAACACCGCCGAAGCAAGGTTCATAACCGTTTTGCCGATGAAGTAAATCAAAAGGGCAAAAAGAAGCAGCTTTATAAACATAGGACGTAGGTGTCCGTGTTGTCAGGAATCAAGAGCGGCTGATGGCGTTGGGTTGAAGTACGTCACCCCGCTATGGGTTACAGTGGCAATCTGCCGAACCAGTTCCTCAAACTCGGCAGGATTTTTCACAAAATCGATGGCCACCGCATTAATGATCAGCAGCGGGCTTTTGGTGTAACGGTGGAAATAGTATGTGTAAGCCTCATGAACCGAGGTGATATAGGCTGGGTCCATGTTAGTCTCATACGAACGCCCCCGCTGATGGATGTTTGCCATCAAACGCTCCGGGGACGATTGCAAATACACGACCAGATCAGGCTGAGGCGTGGCAGGCTCCATCAAGGCATACATGGTCTCGTAAAGCTGCAACTCATCACCTTGCAGGTTGAGGTGCGCGAATATGCGGTCTTTGTCGAAAGAATAATCGGCCACGGTAACCTGATGAAAGAGGTCGCGTGCGAGCAGGGCTTTTTGCTGCTGAAACCGGCTAGCCAAAAAAGAAAGCTGCGTATGAAACGCCCAACGCTCCCGGTCAGCATAGAACTGGGCCAAAAAGGGGTTTTCGTCAAAGGCTTCCAGCACCAGTTGTCCCTGAAACCGTGCAGCAAGCATCCGCGCAAGCGTGGTTTTCCCTGCCCCAATAACCCCTTCGATGACCAGATAGCGCAGGTCGTCGCGCAGTTTATGGGTGTGGCTATCACTCATTCAGATTCTCGCCTCAGGTCATACCGAAGATTATTCCTTCCAGAGACGCACGGATGTCCGCTGAGGTTCGTCGCCATCCTTGGTTTTAGCAAGAAGAGTTTCTACTGTCGCGTCGAAGGGAGCGGGTACATAACTGTCGGGCGCCAAATCCGCCAAGGGCTGGAGTACAAACCGGCGCTGTGCCATTCGTGGATGTGGCACCTGGAGTGCATCGGTAGCAAGGTGAATTTGACCATACATGATCAGGTCGAGATCTAATACGCGCGGTTCCCAACGCCTCGTACGAAGGCGTCCCAGCTGCGCTTCTATGACCTGACAAACCCCTAGTAATTCTTGCGCCGTCAATGCTGTGTTTATCTCCACGACGGCATTTAAAAAAGGAGGGTGGACGTCATCGGGAGACAGGGTATGCGCCTTCGTTTCATACACGGGCGATGCCCGCTGCACAGAAATGCCTGCCTGCCGATGTAGAAGATACACCGCCTTGCGAAGTGCCTTCGCTCGATCTCCTTTATTGGCGCCCAAGGCAATGTATGCGAGAGACGAATTTTGTTGCATTTTCCCGACGTTAAGCAGGGCTGTAATTAACGTTTTAACTCCGCACCCATTTGCCTTACAACTTGCAGAAGGTAAGGGAATGTTGTTATTTATCTGGGCTTCTCCCCCAGCTTAATCGGTGCTCGTTCAGGCCGATATTTGAAACAGTCCCAGCGACTACGCACACCTGGTGCGATGGTTGTCTTGTTTCTCGGACCCCCTGCTCCCATGAAAACTCCGTCATTGCGCTTTTACAAACGCCTTGGGCATTGGCGGTGGCCACAATCCTATGTAGGTAAATTTTGGCTCGTGGCCTGTATCGGGATATTGCTTCCGCCCGTGGGTATCGTAGCGAGCTTGTTTGCAGCAGGCATATCATTCGACACTGCTTGGCTCTGGGTCGTTCTGATCGTGACGCTTTTGCTCACCGTAGCCAGTCTGCTGTTCACCCTCCCGATGCTACGAAACCTCCTCGCTCCGCCACTGCAAACAGCCCTGGCCCTAAAATATTATTCCGAGCGAAACCTTCTCCCTGCGTTACCCACCGATTATCACGATGAAGCAGGCAACCTGATGCGGCGTTCTCAGGAAACGCTTGCCCGTGTAGATAAATTGGTGTCGTTTCAAAAACGGCTCGTACGGGTTGTGTCACATGATGTCCGCACACCGCTCTCTTCCATCTTGATGGCGACCACCACCATCCGTTCCGAGTTAACCCATCTGAACGGGGCGGGCGAGTCGATCCGCGAGATGATGAACATTATTCAGGAAGCGGCCCAGTATCAGATGGGATTGTTAGAGAGCCTGCTTAATGCCGCCCGTGCCGATACAGCCTCCTTCCAGGTACATGAGGACAAAGTTACGCTGCACACCCTATTCGACCTGGTCGTTACGGATACCCGTTTGTTGGCGCAGGAAAAAAGCATTCAGTTGGATGTGAACCTGGAGACGACGAAGCACATGATCCTTCAGACCGATGTGACCAAGCTTCGCCAGGTCATGAATAACCTCGTTTCCAATGCCATCAAGTTTTCCCCTCGCGGGGAGCGGGTAGAAATCGGGGCAACCACCTCAAGCGGCACCCTTCTCCTGTACGTGGAAGACCACGGCATCGGTATTCCTCCCGACAAACAGCGGCAATTGTTCGACCCGTTTACTGAGGCTCGCAGAAATGGCACCGAGGCAGAACAGGGATTTGGCCTCGGGTTATGGGTGAGCAAGACCTTCACCGAGTTGCTGGGCGGTTCCCTGGATGTAGAGAGCCGTCCTGGTGATGGGAGTACCTTTATCGTCCATTTCCCATTGGCGCAGGTACGTGAGGGCTAACCCCCACGTACCCCACCAACGGAGCGAGCCTAAAGTTCAAGCACGCCATTTTCGCTGAAGTAAGGCGTGGCTTCGTAGCTGTCCGCCTCTTCATCGTTGCGCCAAGACCCATCAATGTAGTAGCGGAATTTGACGGTCTCTCCCGCATCGAAGGAAATTTCTTTTTTCCATACTTTACGGGTTTTGACGAAGGTCATTACGTCAGCCGAAGGATCCCAATCGTTAAAGGTCCCTACGACCGAGGCGCTTTCTTTAACTACATCCGCAGGAAGCTCAAAGGTGACCTTCACCGACGTGCCTTTCGCAGTTGGTTTCTTTTTAATCATCGAGTTACCTCTCTGGTGAATTGCGTTTAGAGGATGGTGACATTTATATGTCGGAATAAAAATTAAAGAAGGGTCAAGGTCCGTCAAACTTTTTTTCTTTACGCAAGCGCTTTCAATGCAAAAGCTTAACACGATTCTCACCAAATGTACACATGGTGGTGAACCGATGTCAAATTGAAAGCGCTTCCGGAAGCGTTTCCGAAACTACAAGGGCATTGCGGTTGCTTAAAAGTCTGTGGTGCTAGACGGACTAAAAACAGGAGGATAGTCTTTCTTTAAGGGACTCGTTGCTCCTCATCCAGGTGTATCACTTCTGCTTGCTTCAACGCCCCTTGTTCGATCACAAGCCGGACCATTGTTTTAACCTGATGAAACCCCTGTCGTCCGGCTGCGCCTGGGTTCAGGAACAGCATCCCACCGAACCCTGGCACCCGCTCGATTCGCAACAGATGGCTGTGCCCGCAGATAAATACATCAGGCGGTTGCGCTTTTAGACGTGCTCCCATGCCACGTTGCCACCTACCAGGACGACCAGCGATATGGGTCATGTAGAATGAGATCCCTGCAATCTCGAACTGCTGATTCTCAGGGACGCGCCTGCGGATAGAAGCTCCATCTATGTTTCCCCACACCGCACGGGTTGGGGCAAGGGATTCAAGCTGATCCAGGATGCCCTCGTTGCCAATATCCCCCGCATGGAGTATCAGATCGACGGGGGCGAGCGCGCGAGGCAAGTTAGGGTGAAAATAACCATGGGTATCAGAAAGAATGCCCACGGTCATGCGATCCGATTGCATAAATTACTTATCGGAGCATAAAGCGCATCCCAATATGCAAGCGAGCCACCACAGGCTCGTTCTCATCAGGGTACCATTGCTTGATTGGAGCGGCAATGTACGGGGCCACCTGATAGCTGGGACGATTAAATTCAGCCCCGGCCCGCAACCACACGACACCACCCCGATACTCTGTGGTGCTGGCATCCTCATCTGCTTCCAACGAACTGAAATCACCGAACCGGGTAACCCCGCTGTTCAACTCTTGGTCCAAGAGGTTTTCCACAAGGTCATAGCGCCCCCCTTCGGCAAGGATCGAGGCGAACACGTTACTTCCGGCGGGATCGAAGTGCATGTTGTAATTCACCATCGCATGTAGCTCTGTTCCCAAGGCCCGGGTAGATAAAATATCAGGCCGTGGCGACACGTACGGCCCACTCAGGTTTTCGGGAGCATCAACGGGTACATATTGAAAATACCCCATATTCACTCGCCGTACACCCAGCCCGAAATCGGAGGAAAGGATGGGTGACAGTAACGAGGTATACAAAAAGGCTACATCCACCTGGGGAAAACCAACCCGCCGGTCAGAGGCCGGATCAACGGCGAGACGGAGGGCATAGTCGGCCTCCTCAAGGTAGCGGTAATACTTAAGGACCACCCAGCTCAGGGTCAGCGACCGTCCGCCTCCCGAGCTAAACGCATCGACAATACCGCTGACGTCAAAGTTGTCGCCCAGTTCATAATCGACGCTGAAGCGAAGCCCCAAGGGGTCACTCCCCCCCGTAAGTCCGCCAGACTGACCCAAGCCTTCGGGATGGTACGACACCTCCGTTGTGAACGCCACCTTGTCATAGAAGGAACGGCGTGCCGTTTCATTGCGATAGAAAGGATCCGCGAGTTGAAAAGGACGCTGGGCTACAGCCTCAAGTGTTGGTGTAGAAAGGAGCAACCCCACCAAGAGGACAAACCAGACCTGATGCTGCCGTGCAGCACAAGGAAAAAGGGAATACCTCAACCTGAACATGATTGCTCCTCTAAGGACCTTGGGACGTCCGGGAGCCCGAGACGCCTTGCCAGAAGACAGGGCGTAACCTACATAGGGCAACAGATAAAGTATGGCGTGTTACGTCCCTAAAAGTCAAGCGTTTCGCCCGGAACAAGAACTTTTGTTTTTTGCCCCACCTCTGCCATTTGCCGCGCCCACTCATCCGTATCAACCTCAATGTACGGGAAGGTATCAAAATGCAGCGGAACCGTAAGAGCGGGCTGCACCATTTTTGCCGTACGGACGGCTCCCGTAATGCCCATCGTGAAACAATCACCAATAGGAAGCAACAGCAGATCTATATCATAGTCCTCGCCTATCCATGCCATCTCAGCATACGGATCGGTATCCCCGGTATTATATAGGGTTTTTCCCTCGGCTTGCAGAATGAAGCCACTGGGATTTCCACCGTAGGTTCCATCGGGGAAGCTGGAGGAATGACGCGCATAGGTTTGTGTCACCTTGCCCCAGGGGAAACGCCAGGACCCACCGGTATTGAGGGGATGCCCGTTCGCATGACCGTGTTTGGCCGCATATTGAATAATTTCGTAGCTGGCCACCAGCAAGGCCCCACAGCGCGTGGCAATTTCAAGCGTATCGCCCCAATGATCGCCATGCGCATGGGTCAAAATAATAACATCCGGAGAAAGGGCGTCCGGCGTGATAACGCCCTCGGTGTGCTTGTTGCCCGTGATAAAAGGATCCACCAGTAGCGTCGTTCCTTCCGTTTCAATCTGATAGGCTGAATGGCCGAAATACGTAAGCTTCATGAGTTTGTCTGGAAAACGATAAATAAGGACAATTCGACGACCGTGGACCCGTTGCGCAACACAAACGTCCCCCAAACCCCGACGTCTTACACCAACAGCCTCGGGAAAAGGATCATGCTCTGACGTAACGCCTGCCGTTAGGGCTTGGTCTCGGTCGGAACGAGGCGAAGAATGCGGCCAGGGTCATTCTGAACTACATAAATAGCCCCATCAGGTCCTACGACGGCTTCACGAATGCGCCCCAGGTCTTTCATTACGACTTCATCATGCATCACCTGGGTGCCGTGGATATCAAGAAGGTGTAATTCCTGAAACGCCAGGGAGCCCACGATCAGCTTGTTCTTCCATCGGGGAAAGAGGTCCCCATCATAAAAGTCGAGGCCGCTCACGGCGATAGATGGTTTCCAATACAGGTTCGGCTGTTCCATCCCGGGGCGATGGCGGTATTCGGTGAGGGTGGTCCCGTTATAGTTTATCCCGTAGGAAATCACCGGCCAACCGTAGTTGCGCCCCGCCACCACCCGGTTGAGTTCATCGCCACCCCGAGGGCCATGCTCTGCGTCCCATATTTCATCCGTCTCGGGATGAACGGCAAGGCCCTGCGGGTTCCGATGCCCATAACTGTAGATCGACGGAACGGCGCCTTCGTAGGTGATGAACGGATTGTCTTCAGGGATAGACCCATCCGGGTAGATCCGGTGGATTTTGCCATTCGGACGCGAAATCTCCTGCGCCTGATCTTGTGCAAAACGGTCACCAACAGAAAAATACAGGTAGCCTTTTTTGTCGAAGACGATGCGGCTTCCATAGTGGATTTGCATGGGGCTATAGGACTCAGGAGAAGCCTCATACACCACCTCTTCATCCGTCCAAGTATGGTTCACTATTTTGCCTCGAACAATACGGGTCATGGCCATTGGGTCGCCGCCGCCCGTGCCAGGCAACGCATGGCTGTAGGCTAGGTAGATCCACCCATTGTTGGCATAGTTGGGATCCACCGCCACGTCCAGTAGCCCGCCCTGGCGCGCATTGAGCACGTCGGGGGTTCCGGCGACCGGCTCCGGATTCAGCTGCCCATCCACCACCATGCGCAACCGCCCCGGTCGCTCGGTGACCAGCGCCGTGTGTGCATCCAAAAAGTCAATGGCCCAGGGCACCTCAAGCCCTGATACAAACGCCTCAGCAGCGACGCTATAATCCAGCGTTTCGAGTTGCGCAACCACTTCGGAGTTAGAGGGTGCAGGAGAAGCTTCCGGAGGCGCTGTCCGCGCAGCGATCCGCTCGGCGCGAAACATGATAAAATCGATGATGTCGTTTACTTCTTGGTCCGTCAGGGCACCCCCAAAAGGCGGCATCCCACCGGTGATATTGCCTTCTACAATACTTCGTGCAATGTCACTCCGTTCGCCGCCGTACTTGTGCTCATCATCAATCAAGTTGGGGCCATCGCCACCTGTGAGGGTGGTCCCATGACAAGGCGCACAGAGTTGCATGTATTTGGTTTGTCCGGGGTGCCGCTCTTGAGCAAGAGCACTCCCTGCCGTCAGCAGAAGCGCCAACAAAAAACTTGACCACGTAGAAAAACGCACCATGATACTATTTGACAAAAGCTAGGGGAATACGGCGGGGGCAATCTACGTATCGGAAGCCGCTGTGTCTAGCAGCGGATCGAAACGAATCCGCGTGTTTAGTTCAACACTTCGGTTTGAAGATAATGCGCCAAGCGTTCCGCATACAGACGGTTTGCCAGGGCACTTGGGTGACTATCATGTGGTCGGTTTGAGTATTCGGGTTGCCTGAGATTAACTGAAATATCGACGCTGGGAATACCCTGTTCATGGGTAAAATCCAGCATTCGTTCCCCAGCTTGAATGTTTACGAATACGAAGCGCGCTTGCTGGCGGGCAGCAAGTTGCGCCATCTCCTTGATAAGTTCTTGGGTTACCAAATGGCTTCTTTTTTGCCTTATTTCTACCTCGTTGTATTGTTGTTCGAGAAAATGAGCCAAGGGCAACTTCGTCATTAACGGAAAGGGCTCGTAGGTAACCTCTTTCATCTGATGCTGCAAGATGCCATTCTCATTGAGTTCCACAAAGGGATGGTGCCGAGACCCCAATGCCAGCCATGGTGCGATTTGTTTACCTCGCTTCCGTACGAACGTATTACGCTCGTCGTGAAATCCAGCATAGGCCAACACCACAACATCCGGGCTTTTTTCAAGTACCGCTTCTCGAAATTGCAAAAGAGAGTGGATGGTCCCGTATCCACTGACACCAAAGTTCACCACTTCATACGAAGGAAAGGCCTCCTGTAACAACCACGGATAAGATTCTTCATCGTTGAGGGCCCACCCATAGGTAAAGGATCCTCCAAAAACCCACATCTCCTTTTTTCCCACGGAATCGTCAAGGGTATCTGGCGGATGGGTTACGCGTAAGGCGTTGGCTTGATTGGTTACCTGGAAGGTATACCCCGTTGAGAGAACAATTTTAAAACGACCGGGCAGGTTTGTATACCCCAACACGGGATGGGCATGATACAAAGCCCCTCCAGGATGGACCTTCACCTCAAGATTCTGAACATGCCAGGGGCGAATACCCCGATACCGAAGCAACACCTCTGCGCACACGAGAAACAATACGGTTACCAGAACGAGGTATGCGCCAGAAAAAACGAACTTTTTGCCCCATGTAATTCCTTCACCAGGCTCGGGGGGTGTATGTTCTGGATGCGGATTCATTATCGAAGCTGGACAACGTCAACCACCACTCTTTCCAACCGTAAACTGGATGTCTCTCAAACAGAATTATTTCGCAAGAATCATTTTGCGCGTCTGCGTGCCGGAAGGTGTCTGAAGGCGCACAAAATAGGTCCCACTGGGTAAATCATCGCCCTCAAATTGTACGCGGTAATACCCCGGCTCATGCTCCCGGCTCACCAGAGAGGCTACCTGTTGCCCCGAGAGATCCCACACGGATATGTGGACCTGCTCCAACTTGCGTACTTCATACCCGATGGTTGTTACTCGAACAAAGGGGTTGGGGAAATTACCTACCAGCAACGTGCTTTCCGCAGGCACTGGCCCGCGTCCCAACTTAATGGTGCCGGAAAGCCGTTCACTTCCCCCCAGAAAGCGTTGCCGGATTCGATAAAACACAACCTGATCACGGCTTTCGCTATCCAAAAAGGTATAATACGAAGCCTCGCTGCCCCTGTTTTCCCGACGTGGTCCAGCTACTTCTCCTACCGGGATAAACGAGGTGCCATCCACCGAGCGTTCAATGATAAACGCTTCGGTATGCACATCGCGGGTGTCCCATGAGAGCAATACGGCCTGCGTCTCCTCCTCCTCGGCAGCCTGGAGGTGACGGATCGGAAAATAAAAGGTGAGATCGGCAGGGGTGGTACGAAGGGGCTCCGCTCCATGAACAAGAAGGTTCTCCGGCATCGGCGCATCAAAGTGCAACACCAACCCTCCTCCTACTTCTTCAATCGGCTGATGCATGGAACGACGGATTTCCTGCTGACTACGTGCCGTAGGCCAAACCCGCAACTCATCTAACATACCACTAAATGTAGCTACGTTGGAAGATGAAGCACGCGTCCCACTGGCCGAAACCCGTCCGCCAAGAACAAGCGGTGTCTCCCAAGAAAACGCTTGAGGAACCGGCGCGAACAACGAGTCCATCGCCACCCCGTCAACCAATAAACGCGACCACCCCGATGCCCCATTATGGGCAATGGCAATGTGGTGCCATTTTCCATCCGCTACGGGTTGGACAGCGCGCATGGACTGGTGATGCCCAGGTTGACCCCGATAATAGACCAATCGCCCGGCGGGGTCGACCACTAATTCTAAGGGATAGGGATTGTCTTCATTCCCATCCCATGTAGAAAGGATAATTCCTTCTGTTTGAAGTGTTTTGATCCATACTTCGATGGTATACCCTGCCCTTGGATTAAGGTCGGGAACCACCTCCCGCTTCACCTGAACAGGCGTGGCTTCCGAGCCGTTGAACGAGAGGGCCCGGTTTTCGCCAAGCGGCATGGCCTCATCCTGAATCAGCCGGCGGCTCGCGCGATAGGTTTCACGACGTACCAGGCGGGGCTGGCCTCGGTCCTGTTGAAGCATTAAAGGCGTTAAGGCCCATTCCAATTCGCCATTATGCCCCCCTGTGGAAACCCGAAAGATCAGATCGTGGGCCCCGAGTGGTCCAGTCGTAGTCTGCACCCGATAGGTGTTGGGACTTCCATTTACCGCGTTAATGCGCAAGGGCACCCGCTCGACCCCACGCCGGATGGCTTCTCCCTGCAACAACCGCCAACCTGGGGGCAACTCCAGCCAAACACCATCCAACACCGTACGTCCCTCCCACTGGGCAAACAGGTTTACCGTGTGATTGCTGGCAACTTTTTCTGGACTCCACAGGGCACGAAACTGTGCGTTAGCGGGAGCTATCCCTGTAAACAGCATACATCCCGCCACACATAGCCACCAGCGGAGGCTGTTCGTGACAACAGCACAGGTATGATTACCAATACACGGCACAAGGTCAGCGTGGTATCTGCACAGAATGGGGTAGGCGTGGTGAGGTACTATAGAGTGGGATTCACGCACTGCCCCTTTCATCAACCCTCCAAGATAGCCGGACCCCGCCGGAGATGTCAAATGAATTACGTCGCACGCCCGATTTGTCATGCCCTCCTCCCCACTCTGGGATGGGGTCAATGGCTACTCTTTCTCAAGGGGTATGAGTACTTATTTTTGAAAAACACCATCCCCTTTTACTCTCCACAGAGGCCCATCTTCTTTATATTTTTTGCTTCCGTTAGCTTTCTCATTTAGGCTTACCTGAATTTCGCCTAAACTTATTGTGAGAATACAGGAAAGTCTTCATCGTTAAATCCATCTCCACCTTTTCGTATTGTAACTTGATGATTCCCTCGACCACGTCACCCACCCCGACTACCTGAACATGCCTACCTCGTTTGGAGACCTTGACCAACGCGTCGTCAACACCATCCGCTTCCTGGCGGTTGATGCCGTCGAACAGGCCAACTCGGGCCATCCCGGAATGCCTATGGGCGCGGCCCCGATGGCCTATGTATTATGGGATCGGTTTCTGCATCACCACCCTGAAAATCCCCATTGGTTTAACCGGGATCGTTTTGTGCTGTCGGCGGGACATGGCTCGATGCTTCTGTATGCGCTGCTCCACCTGTACGGGTACGCCCTTCCTCTCGACGAATTAAAACGCTTCCGGCAGTTGGGTAGCCTCACACCGGGTCACCCGGAATCGCACCTGACGCCGGGCGTTGAGACCACGACGGGGCCGCTCGGACAAGGCTTTGCGAATGCCGTAGGCATGGCCCTTGCCGAGCAATACCTGGCTCATTTCTTCAACCGGGAAGGTTTTGACCTGGTCGACCATTATACCTACGGCATCTGCTCGGATGGCGACCTCATGGAGGGCGTCTCACAAGAAGCCGCTTCGTTGGCAGGCCACCTCAAGCTGGGCAAGCTGATCTTTTTGTACGACGACAACAAGATCTCCATCGAAGGCAGTACCGACCTGGCCTTTACGGAAAATGTGCCGCAGCGCTTTGAGGCGTATGGCTGGCAAGTGCTGAGTGTGAAGGCAGGCAATGACCTCAACGCCATCGCGACGGCGCTTGAAGCCGCCCGTGCGGACACGACGCGCCCCACCCTGATTGCGGTGCGGACCAACATCGGATACGGCAGCCCGCGTCAGGACACTGAAAAGGCACACGGCGAGCCGCTCGGGGCCGAAAACGTAGAGAAAACCCGGGCGTTTTTGAACTGGCCTGCCGAACGTTTCCATATTCCTCCAGAGGTTCAGGCCCACACCCGTGAAGCCATTGCCCAGGGCGCAACCAGCGAAGCAACCTGGAACAACCTCCTCGACAACTACCGCACCACCCACCCCGCTCTGGCAGCCCAGTTCGACCAACTTGTGGCCGGTAACTTGCCCGATGGTTGGACCGATGACCTGCCCGTGTTCACAAGCGAGGCGTCGGGTAAGGTTGCCACGCGGAATGCCTCGGGCACGGTGTTGAATGCCATTGCCAACCATTTCCCCTTCCTCATCGGCGGCTCAGCGGACCTGGCAGGCTCTACCAAGACGCTTTTAAAGAGTGAAGCCAGCTACATGCCCGACCATGTAGGACGCAACCTGCACTTTGGGGTCCGCGAACATGGCATGGCAGGCATCGCCAACGGGATGACCTTGAGCGGCTTGCGTCCGTATGTGGCCACGTTCCTTGTCTTCAGCGACTACTGCCGCCCCTCGGTGCGGCTTTCGGCGTTGATGGAGCAGCCCGTGATCTACATCTTTACGCACGACTCCATTGGCCTGGGCGAAGACGGCCCGACACACCAGCCCGTCTCACAACTGCTTTCGCTGCGGTCCATCCCCGGCCTTACGGTCTTCCGCCCCGCCGACGCCAACGAAACCGCCGCCGCGTGGCGCTACACACTGGCGCACACCGACGGTCCGGTCGCCCTCGCCCTCACGCGCCAGGGCCTGCCCACCCTCGACCTGGATCGTTATCCCGTTGCCGAAGGCGTGCCGAAAGGCGGCTACGTCCTCGCCGAAGCCGAGGGCGGTACTCCGGATGTGGTGCTGCTCGCAACCGGCTCTGAAGTAGCGCTGGTGATGGACGCCCAGGCGCAGCTTCAAACCAAGGGAATCGCTGCTCGCGTCGTTTCGATGCCTTCCTGCGAGTTGTTCGACGCCCAACCCAACACCTATCGACACAGCGTCCTTCCCCCCGAGGTGCCTACCCTTGCCGTAGAGGCAGGGCTGTCACTTGGTTGGTATAAATATGTGGGCGCTCAGGGCGACATTTTGGGCCTCGACCGGTTTGGCGTCTCCGCTCCGGGTGCTGAAGCCTTCGAAGCCTTGGGCTTCACCGTCGACCATGTCGTCGAAAAAGCCACGGCCCTTGTTGGATCGCCCCTCCACACCGCAGAATAGCGGGTCCGTTGATCGGATGCACGGCCAGGAAGAAACCAGCAGACACAAAAGAGGCTTTCACTCCAGCGATTTCCTTCGTAGATTGCTCATGCACCTCGCTGCAGTAGCCTCTCTTGCGATTGCTGTTCTCCGATTGTACCTAGAGGGAAGGTCGTCATGACCGCAAGATTTTACATGCCCTTTATCGGTCGATCCATCCGATGCCCTACGATTCCTTCCTGGATCACGGCGTAAGCCGTCGTTTGCGACCTTGGGCGCGCCCGCCCTCCTACTGCCCCTGCTCATCATTCAGCTCTTGTTTCGTATGAATCCGCTAAAACAACTCCTCGACCATCAGCAGTCCTTCTGGCTGGATTATATCCAACGCAGCCTCTTCACCACCGGCGAACTGAATCGCTTGATCGAAGAAGACGGTCTTCGGGGCATGACCTCCAACCCGGCCATCTTCGAAAAAGCCATCGCTGGATCGGATGACTATGACGATATGCTGCGCGATATTCTCGCCCAGAACCCGTATCTCGAACCCGTCGAGTTGTTCGAAGAACTTGCTATCATTGAAATTCAGAACGCCTGCGATGAACTGCGTCGCATCTATGACGCCTCAGACGCGCTGGACGGATACGTAAGTCTCGAAGTTGCTCCTACGCTTGCCCGCGAGACGGCAGGCACCATTGACGAAGCACGGCGGCTGTGGGCAGCCGTGGATCGCCCCAACCTGATGATAAAGGTACCGGCCACCCCCGAAGGCATCCCGGCCATCGAAACGCTCCTCGGCGACGGCATCAATGTGAACGTCACGTTGATGTTCTCGATGGATCATTACGAAGCCGTGGCCCATGCCTACATTCGCGGCCTCGAAACAGCGCTTACCCATGGGCACGACGTCTCGAAGATCGCCTCGGTCGCATCGTTTTTCGTCAGCCGCGTGGATTCCAAGATCGACGCCAAACTCACCGCCCTGGGCACGCCGGAGGCGCTGGCGCTCAAGGGCAAAGTCGCCATCGCCAACTCGAAAGTGACGTACAAGCGGTACAAAGAGATTTTCCACGGCGACGACTTCGCCCACCTCAAAGCCGCGGGCGCGGTCCCGCAGCGCGTCCTCTGGGCCTCCACCTCAACGAAAGACCCGTCGTACCCCGACACACTCTACATCGACGAACTCATCGGCCCGGAGACGGTCAACACTATTCCACCTCAAACCGTAGACGCCTTCCGCGACCGGGGCTCGGTGCGCGGTGATACGGTGGAAGAAAACCTAGAAGAAGCCGAAGCACAACTAGCGCAACTGGCTGCCCTGGGCATCGACCTGGACCAAGCGACGGAAGAATTGCAGGATGAGGGCGTGGTGAAGTTCGAAAAGCCCTTCGCCTCGCTGCTTGAAACCCTGGAAACCGAACGGGATCGCCTGCTCAGCGAACTGGCCAACGGGATGACACAGTCGCTCGGTAGCGCCGAAGACGCGGTGGATCAGCGGCTGGGCTTGTGGGAGCAGGGTGCTTTTGCGCAGCGTATCTGGGACAAAGACCCCACGCTCTGGTCAGCGGAGTTTCAGAAAGAGTTGGGCGATCGCCTGGGCTGGCTCGACCTCCCCGACGCCATGCTGTTGCCTGCCCGCGACCTAAAAGCCTTCGCCGAAGCCACCCGCGACCAGTTTGATCATGTGGTGGTCCTGGGCATGGGCGGCTCGAGCCTGGCCCCGGATGTGTTCCGGCAAACGTTCGGCAGTGAAGACGGCTACCCCGACCTGCTAATGCTCGACAGCACGCACCCGCAAGCTGTTCACGACATCGAAGCCCAGATTAAGCTGACGCGCACCCTGTTTATCGTGGCCAGCAAAAGCGGCACGACAGCGGAAACGTTGTCGTTCTACCGCTATTTCTACGACAAACTCAAAACCGCGACCGAAACGCCCGGTGACCATTTTGTGGCTACCACGGACCCCGGCTCCAAGCTGGAGTTTATGGCGTACGACCGGGAGTTCCTGCAGCTTTTCTCGGCCCCGCCCGAAGTGGGCGGTCGCTACTCGGCCCTAACCGTCTTTGGCCTTGTACCGGCTGCCAGCATCGGCATCGACATCAGCAAGCTGCTCGACCGCGCCTGGTTGATTTCGGAATACACCACGGAAGAAACCGCCGCCTCCGACAACCCCGCCCTGCAACTGGGCGCTTCCCTTGGTGAATTGGCCCGGAGCGGAAAGGATAAGGTCACGTTTGCAGCCTCTCCGGCTCTGGCGTCGTTCCCGATCTGGCTGGAACAACTCATCGCTGAGAGCACGGGCAAAAACGACACCGGCATCGTCCCTGTTGCCGATGAAGCCCTTGGCGCACCCGGCACCTACGGCAACGACCGCTTCTTTGTCTATTTCCACCTGGACGGTGATGCCGATGATGCCCAAGTCGCCGCCCTCAATGCGCTGGAAGCAGCCGGACACCCCATCGCCCGCATCCGCCTCCGCGACCGCTTCGACCTCGGACGCGAGATGTTCCGTTGGGAATATGCGGTAGCTGCCGCCGGGGAAGCCCTCGGCATCCATCCGTTTAACCAGCCGAATGTGGAACTGGCCAAAATCCTCGCCCGCGAAGCCATGAAAAACGTGGGCGGCGACGGCGCCAGCCCCGGCGTGGAAGAAGTAAGCGCCGACAACGGGGCGCTGGCACAAGCCGTTCAAGACTGGCTCTCGAAAACAGAGGGCGGCGACTATCTCGCCCTCCACGCCTACGTGCCGCCGTCCGACGACATGACGGAGACGCTCCAGCAATTGCGCCACGCCCTCCGCGACCAGACGAAGCTGGCCACGACGCTGGGCTACGGTCCCCGCTTTTTGCACTCGACGGGACAGTTGCACAAAGGTGGTGCAAACACCATCCACGTCCTGCAACTGGTGGATTCCTCGGGCACCGACATTGCGGTGCCAGAAACCGACTTCACCTTCCGCCAACTGATCAACGCACAGGCACAGGGCGACTACCAGGCCCTGAAACAACGCGAACGGAATGTGCTGCGGATAAACCTTGGCAACGATCCAGCAGCCGGTTTGCAGCGCCTGCTCGACGCGATGTCGGCTACGGCGTAAGTGAGTGTGGGAGTGCATGAGCAGGGGCGTTCGGGAGGAATCAACTCCCAAACGCCCCCTCTCCCATACTCCCACACCTTTTTCAGCACCGAATACTTTATCTAGCTCTCCTGCTAGAATTACTCCTCTTCCTTTTCATCACCCAACCTTGAGCCCCATGAAACTCGGCATGATTGGCCTAGGCAAGATGGGCGGCAACATGGCTGCCCGCTTGCTCCGTAACGGACACGAAGTCATTGGATATAACCGAAGCGATGGCCCCTACGAAGAACTTCGCAGCGAAGGTGGTGTCCCCACCGAAACCATCGAAGAACTGGTCTCCCTGCTCGACGGCCCGCGCTATGTGTGGCTAATGATCCCCGCCGGTAAACCCGTCGAAGACGCCATCGACAAGCTGATTCCCCTCCTCGACGAAGGCGACGTCATCATTGACGGCGGCAATACGTTTTACCAAGACACCATGCGCCGGGCAGAGAAAGTGGCCGCCCACGGCCTCAAGTATGTTGATGTAGGCACCAGCGGCGGCATCTGGGGCATCACTGAAGGCTACAGCATGATGGTTGGCGGCGAAACCGACGTCGTCGATAACATGCGCCCCATCTTCGAAACGCTGGCTCCCGGTGCCGACCTTGGCTGGGGCCACATGGGACCTAGTGGTTCCGGGCACTTCGTCAAGATGGTGCACAACGGCATCGAATACGGCATCATGCAGGCCTACGCCGAAGGCTTCCACATCATGCGCGCCAAAGAAGTCTTTGGCCTCGACCTGCACCAGATCGCCGAGGTATGGCGCTTTGGGTCGGTTGTCCGCTCGTGGCTGCTGGACCTCACGGCCAACGCCCTCAATGAAGACGTGGACCTCAATGACATCGCGCCGTGGGTGAAAGACTCGGGCGAAGGCCGCTGGACGGTAAAGGAAGCCATCGACCTCGATGTGCCGGCCCCCGTCATCACCGACGCCCTCATCGCCCGCTTCGATTCTCGCGTGGAAGACTCCTACACACACAAGCTGTTGGCCGCCATGCGCAACCAGTTTGGCGGACACGCGATCAAGAAGGCCAACTAGGCCCGAAA
Organism: Rhodothermia bacterium; assembly: GCA_030428385.1. Lineage (GTDB taxonomy): Bacteria > Bacteroidota > Rhodothermia > Rhodothermales > JAAAOL01 > JAUIDY01. The sequence goes on from JAUIDY010000045.1 coordinate 30,013, forward strand.
AAATAAGGCACCGACTTTAAATGTACTTGCAGGTATCATGCCTGGGCTTGTTTTCGAATCTCAAGCAGGTTACTCCTCAATGAGATTTTGAAACAAGTTCAGGCTGACGCCGCTTGTTCAGGTTTCTGGGCCGCTAACGCGTTGTGATTGTTTCACCTCAGCATGATAAAAAACCAGGCTACTATGTCTCGTGTTGTTGCTCCTCATATCTATGTCATTTTCGGTGCCACCGGCGACCTGACGCACCGCAAAATCTTGCCTGCCCTCTACAACATCGTCTCTCGTAATGGCGTGGGCGAGAAATGCTACATTCTGGGGGCTTCCCGGAGTGACTGGACCGACGAGAAGTTTCGTGACGTAGCCCGCGACAGCCTGACAAAAAAAGGGCTTGATCTGACGTCCTGGAATGACAACCACGTGTTTTATCAAAGCCTGGGCAAAAAGTCGGATGACTTTGCTGGTCTAAAGGCCCGCATCGAAGCGCTGGAAGCAGAATTCAACTTACCGGGCAATCGGGTTTTCTACTTGTCCATTCCGCCGCAGGTCTACCCCTCCACCATTGAGGCGCTAGGCAACGCGGGCCTGAACACCAGTCCCGGCTGGACGCGGGTGGTGATTGAAAAACCGTTCGGGCATGACCTTGAGTCGGCGAAAGCGCTCAACCACACCGTGCATGCCCATTTCAGCGAAGAGCAGGTGTATCGGATCGATCACTATCTGGGCAAAGAGACCGTCCAGAACCTGTTGGTCTTCCGCTTCGCGAACGCCCTTTTTGAGTCGCAATGGAATCGGGACCGCATCGAGCGGGTGGAGATCACGGTCGCCGAAAACCTGGGCATTGGCGGACGTGCCGGGTACTATGACCGCTCCGGGGCCCTCCGCGACATGGTGCAAAACCATATCGCCCAGTTGTTCACCCTGATCGCGATGGAGCCGCCCACCTGCTTCGAGGCCGACGCCATCCGGCAGGAGAAAATCAAAGTGCTTCAGGCCCTGCAACCCATCGATCCATTTGAAGATGTGGTGTTCGGGCAGTATACCGCGGGCGAAGTGGACGGCGAGGCCGTACCCGGCTACCGGGAAGAGGCCGATGTCCCGTCTGATTCGCGCACCGAAACCTATGTGGGGCTGCGGCTGCACGTGAACAACTGGCGCTGGCAAGGCGTGCCGTTTTATATCCGCACCGGCAAGCGCATGGCCGAGACCCTCACCCGGATTGCCGTGTGCTTCAACCGCGCCCCCGTCTCCATCTTCCGCAACAATGGCTCCCCCAACCTCAACCGCAATATCCTCCTGATCACGTTGAAGCCGGAAGAAGGCTTCGACTTGCGGTTTGAAGTGAAGTCGCCCGGCGAGCCGTTCAACGTAAAAACCCAGCAGTTTCGCTTCCGCTACGACGACGTGTTCGGGCATGTGCCGGAAGCCTACGAAACCCTCATCTTCGATACGATGGTGGGTGACCAGACGCTGTTTGTGCACGCCGAAGAAGCTGAGATGTCGTGGAAATACTTTCTGCCACTGCTCACCCAGCATGTGGCCGTCTACCCGTACGCGGCTGGCAGTTGGGGACCGAGCAAAACCCAGACGCTGAATGAACACTGGAATGCCGGTGGCAATGCCTTAAGCAAAGGGTAAACGCCCTGGATGTAGTTTTCCGCTGTGCCCTTCTTTTTTATCCGATGACCCAATTTACTAGCACGATCCGGGGGCACAACGCCCACGTTCACCTGTTTCCTGACCGTGAAGCCCTTAGCCACGCTGCGGTTGAATATCTACTCGACGCCATCGAGGCCACGCTGGCCTCACAGGAACGGTTCTCTTTTGTGCTGACGGGCGGAAGCAGCCCGCTCCGCATGTATGAACTGCTGGCAACCGATTTCCGCGACCGTATTCCGTGGGACCGTGTCGATTTGTTTTGGGGCGATGATCGCTACGTGGCCCCCGACGATCCCTCCAGCAATCAGGGGGTGGCCTTCGAGACCTTGATCGATTATGTGCCCATCTCGGACGCCAACGTCTACCCCATGCCCACCGGTACCAAACCGGCGGAAGCAGCCGCAAAACAGTATGCCGAGACGCTAAAGGGCTATTTCGGAGACCAGCCCCCGTCGTTCGATCTGATTCTGCTCGGCCTCGGGCCGGATGGACACTTGGCCTCCCTGTTTCCCGAGAATCACCCAGAGCGTCAACTTAAAAACCCCGAAGCGGTGCCTTGGATCGAGGCCATTATGGCTCCTGAACGCGTCTCGCCGCGACCGCGCCTCACCATGACGTTTCCGCTGATTAATCAGGCCAAACGGGTGCTGTTCATCGTCCCAGGAGCCGCCAAGCAAGACGCCGTCGCCAACATCGTGAAGTCAGGTGAGGCTTCATTGCCCGGTGCCTTCGTGCATCCCCGAGGCGACCTCACGTGGTACATTGATGCCGACGCCTGGGGCGAAGAATCCGAATAAAACGATGCCATTTATCGAGCTTCACGTGCGCACGGCCCGGATTGTCCACGGCTTCGACGACGCCCATCAAGAAATCGTCGAAGAAGTTAATGAGACCGAGTTTGTCCGTAAACTACTGGCCCTCGAGCGCATCCAGTCGGTATCGGAGCAATACCTCCTGGTAACATCTTCGCACGGGCGGGTGATGTACTGGGAATACGAGGAATCCCTGGACTACGTGAAACAGAAATTCCATCTCCACGACCAGCTGCTCAGCTAGCACAGGCCCGTTTCCTAGCGGGCCGCTGCTCTTCGAAGCGCAGCCTCCATGACAAAGGCAGCTGGGTTTAAGGGATCGTGATGCTGCGCACGCTGTACCTGCGCCTGGGCGTTTTCTCGCTCATTCTGGGCCCATGCGATTTCTGCCAGTGCCAGATGGAAGTCTGCCCGTTCCACCGGCTCCAGGTTTTCTGACATCAACTGAAGCGCGCTTTCAAATACAGCCGTTGCTTCAGCAAACCGTCCTTGTTGGTAAAACAACCACCCCGCCCGGTACCATTGCCGAAAGCCAAAATTCCAGTCTTCCGGCTCGTTCGTAAGTAAGGTCTCTACACGTTGCAACGTAGACGCGAGTCCGTCGGCTTCGATGCCATCGCGCAGCACCGTCCCGATGCCGGAGCGACGCCACGGAAAAACCTCATTGGCGGCGTTGTAGCGGGCGGCACCAAAACTAATGTCGATACGAATAGAGTCCGAGACGATGGCATTCCAGAATTCGTTATCGTAGACCACCCCAAAGTCATTCCGGTTAATCGTAATTCCTCCTTCGAGGGCAAGGCGGCGATTCCCCCATTGATCCACCCCATCCAGCGTCAGCACCGAAAATGGAATCGCAACGCGGCGTGAGACATCTCGTATTTGGAGATCCCCATGCATGACATAGCTTTCTCCGTGCGCCACGATGTCTGTGCTGCTAAAGGTCAGCTGGGGATGCGCTTCAACAGCAAAAAATTCTGTTTTTAGCAAGTCGTCGCGGCCCGGGTTCTGGGTATCCAGCGAAGCAATGTCAACCACTACCCGAAACAGCGATTGCGTCAAGTCATCGGGTGTAAAAAAAACGGCTGCCCGGTAGATATTAAACGTCCCTCGGACCCTTCCAAAACCCAGGTGCTGCGCCGTGAAGTCGAGCAGGGAGTGGCTGGTATCCAGTTCGTAGACCCGCCCTTCCAACGCATCTGCGGGGTCGGGAATGATCTGAGGCTGTGCCTGGGCACTCACCACGCTAAACGGTATGAGCAAAAGGAAGAGCAACAAGGATTGCATAGACATAGGCCGTTGGGCTCAGATTTTCGATGCCCACAGAATACACTGGTTGCTTCCTCCTGCCCTGATGAAAGGCTTAAGATTGTTTGAGGCTTTCTTTAGGTGATCCTCAGCGCCGCTGCTTTTTGGCCAATGGATGGTGCAAGCCCCCGCATCGGCTTATTGCCCCAATCCGAAAACCCATGCTGCGTCCGAAACCTGAGGAGTTGCGTACTGTTTTTTTGCCCACGCTATCCACCGACGGACCGATTCTCCGTTGCCTGACTCTTTTTACATCGCCCACTGGCATATTCAGCCGTCCCTCCACCGCCTCTCTAAAGACGGGGAGGTGGTGCAGATCGAACCCAAGATCATGTCGGTGTTGGTGTATCTCGCCCACCAGGCTGGAAACGTGGTGAGTCGCCCGGAACTCCTTCAGGCGGTGTGGCCTGACGTGGTGGTTGGAGACGAGGTGGTCTCCCGGTCTATTTCTGAGTTGCGCAAGGTATTTGGTGATAATCCCCGTGCAGCGGCTTTTATCGAAACCATCCCCAAGGCGGGCTATCGGTTGATTGCCCCCGTTTCTACAACGCCTCCCACACCAACCGAGGTGCCGGTCACTCCTGTCGCCGCTTCTGATGCTATCCTCGGCAACACGGACCCGGAACGGCGACGCATCCCGTGGCTCGCGCTCGCGCTCCTTCTCATCCTGCTTATGCTAGCAGGGACAAGTGTCTGGCGGTTTTCTAAACCGGCGGCAGTACCAGAACCCACGTACGTCGTCCGCACCATTCCCATCACTACCACCCCTGGGTTTGAGTTTTCCCCAGCGCTCTCACCGGATGGCCGACAGGCAGCCTTCATCTGGTCGGGTACCGTGGAGAATGGCCCCCTCAACCTGTACGTCTCCTTGATCGGAGTGGGCGATCCGCTTCAACTGACGGACTCACCACTCTATGAATGGAGCCCCTCTTGGTCGCCCGATGGCAAACACATCGCGTTTGCACGCGCACTGGAAGGAATTATTGTGGTGCCGGCCTTGGGGGGTGCCGAGCAAAAGCTGGCACCCATTGGCCCCCGAAGCCGCCCCCAGCTTGATTGGTCCCCTCAAGGTGACCTGATTGCCTTTACAGACCGTGTTTCCGCCGATCGGCCTTATCAGATTTTGCTGCTCTCTTTGGAGACAGGCGCTGTAGACACACTTACGACACCGTCCCCCCATCATTTCGGCGATCAGTTTCCGGTCTTTTCGCCCGACGGGCAGCAACTGGCGTTTGCCCGAACCACCGATCAAGCCAGCGACCTATTTCTGGTGTCTCGCCGAGGTGGGACTCCCCATCGCCTGACGTCGGAGCATGGGCGCATTGCGGGACTAACGTGGTCTGCGGACGGGAAGGAAGTGATTTATTCGTCCAACCGAGGCGGGACCTTTGGATTGTGGCGCATGTCCATTTCCGGAGGTCCTCCCGTAGCCGTTTCGCTATCGGGAATGGGCAACTTGCGGGAGCCGTCTCTGCGCGGCGACCTGTTGGCTTATACCCATGCCTACACCGATATGAACCTCTGGAAATATACCCTTGGTGACACTGCATTCGATACGCTGGCGTCACCCTGGCTTCCGTCGACACGTCATGAATCCGACCCCCACTTCTCACCCGATGGGAAGCGCGTGGCGTTTACGTCCTCCCGCTCCGGTCACACCGAAGTCTGGGTGGCTGATGCCAACGGTGCAAACCCCGAGCAACGCACCCAGTTGAACGGCCCTCATGCTGGCAATCCGCGCTGGTCCCCGGATGGTCAATTCTTGGCCTTTGATGCTCGCACGGAGGGCCACGCCGATGTGTATGCGGTGCCCGCAGAGGGAGGCATCCCCCGCCGACTCACCACCAATCCCGCCAACGATCTGCTTCCTAGCTGGTCGCAGGACGGCTCGGTTTACTTCGCCTCCAACCGGAGCGGAAGTTGGAATATTTGGAACCATCCGCTTGACGGAGGCGATGCCGTTCAAGTGACCAAAAACGGCGGCTTCCTTGCCCTGGAGGCAGCTGACGGGGCCTCGCTTTATTACAGCCGCCGGGACACCCTGGGTATCTGGCAAAAGAGACTTCCGGATGAGGAAGAAACCCTCGTGGTAGAGCACCTTGCCGCTTCCACCTGGGGATGGTGGTCTCTATCTGAGGAGGCGCTGTATTATCTCCCTGCCGATGCATCGTCTCCCATGATTCATAGGTATGATTTAGCGAGTGGCGACACCCACGTTGGCCCCACCTTACGTGCGTTCCCCCTTCGAAGCCATGCCAGCCTGGCTGTGCATCCAGCGGGGACTGTGCTGTTGGCTACGCAATTGGATGAAAGCCATTACGACATCATGGCATCCCCGTATCGTCCCTAGCTGCACCGCTAAACTCCTTCCATCACCCCCCTCTTTTCCAACCATGAGCCGCCTCCTCCAACGCACCCTTCTGCTTGCCCTTTTTTGTGCGTTTTGTCCCCTCCCCGCCCTCGCCCAAGATGCTGAAACGCCGACGCCGATCTATGAGGTGCGGAGCTATCACTTCGAGCCGAGCCTCCTCGACGCGTACAAAACATGGGCCACGGATCACCTCTTGCCTTACCTGCACGAACGCATGGAGGTGGTCGGGTTTTGGGCCGCTACAGACCTTCCCGCCGAGGTGAGCGGAGCGCCCTTAGACGACATGGGATCTGCCAATATTACCTGGGTTATTCGTTGGGAGAACAAAGAGATACGCGACGCCCAAATGCCAGACATCTTCGGTTCATCCGAATGGGAAGCCGTCTTTGCAAAGGGCCCCGGCAACGGCTACCTCCGTGTGGAAGCCCGCTTTATGGAAGGGTTGGAATGAGGCGTAGCACCCTTGACGCCCCGCTATCCTTCCCGTAGGTTCTTCACTTTATCACCCACCGCATTCCCCCACTGATGGAACGACGCCTTTTCCTTCAAACCCTCACGGCAGGCTCCCTGGCAGGGCTGCTCCCCAACCTGGCCTGCACGCCCGCTCAAGAACAAGCTGCTTCTGGCATCGACCGCCGGGCGTTGGTGGCCCGCCACCATCCCGTTGTTCGAGCCGTCGACCCGTTTTCGGTGCTTAGCGTGGGAAATGGCCGCTTCGTCTTCACTGCCGATATAACCGGGCTTCAGACCTTTCCAGACACTTATACGGATATTCCGCTCGCCACTCAGTCTGAATGGGGCTGGCACACCTTCCCCAATCCCGAAGGATACACGATGGCGGATGCGCAGACGCCGTACGATACCTACGGGCGCGCTGTCCCATATGCTGATCAGCATTTCTCCGAGGCCGGGCAGTGGCTCCGACAAAGTCCCCACCGGTTGTCGCTGGCCCGCCTTGGTTTCGACTTGCGGCGGGCGGATGGCACCGCAGCGACGGCGAGCGACCTGCACGACATGGAGCAACACCTGGACCTGTGGTCGGGGCTCCTGACCAGCCGTTTTCGCCTTGAGGAACAGGGGATGCGCGTGCAAACGTGTGTACACCCAGCGCGCGATATTTTGGCGGTTCGGATCGAAGGTGATCTCGACGCGGCCCGGCGGGCGATTCGGCTTGTCTTTCCGTACGGCGCCCCGGTGCACACCGGAGATCCCGGCGTCTGGGATGCCCCCGATTTACATCAGACACAATTGATCCGTGAAGGAGCCACAACTGCCCGGTGGCTTCGCACGTTGGATGCTGATACGTACGTTGTGCGCGCCCAATGGGCAGGGGGTACCGTAGTAGAACAAGAACACGACCACGGGTTTCGCTTGGTGGCCGATGCTGCGGCTCCCCATTTTGATCTCGTGCTTTCATTTGCGGCTGAAGAATCCACTACGCCTCTCCCTTCATTTGACGACGTTCAAACCGCTGCCACCAACTACTGGGAGCAATTCTGGCAGTCAGGTGGCGCGGTGGATCTGTCGGGCAGTACCGATCCCCGAGCTTCGGAGTTAGAGCGACGGATTGTGCTTTCGCAATACCTCACGGCCATACAGTGCGCCGGAACACAGCCTCCGCAAGAAACGGGGCTGACGTTTAATAGCTGGCATGGCAAGTTTCACCTGGAGATGCACTGGTGGCACGCCGTGCACTTTGCCCTATGGAACCGTCTTCCGCTGCTCGAACGCAGCCTGCCGTGGTATCAGGAGATCCTGCCGATGGCGCAAGAAACGGCACGGCTGCAAGGCTATGAGGGAGCACGTTGGCCCAAAATGGTCAGCCCCGACGGGCGCGATAGCCCGTCCACCATCGGCGTCTTCTTGATCTGGCAACAACCGCACCCTATCTATTTCGCCGAACTGATCTACCGCGCCCGCCCCGAACCTGCGGTGCTGGAAACATATCGCGAGGTGGTCTTTGAGACGGCGGCGTTTATGGCCTCGTATCCGTTCTGGGACGAGGCCGAGGAACGCTACATCCTGGGGCCTCCGCTGATTCCCGCCCAAGAGTTGCACCCTCCGCGTACGACCTTTAACCCGACGTTTGAACTGGCCTACTGGCGCTTTGGGCTCGAAACGGCGCAGCAGTGGCGCGAGCGACTGGGCCTGCCGCGTGAGGAATCGTGGGACCATGTGCTGGACCATCTTTCTTCGTTGCCTACACGGGACGGGCTATACACCAACGCCGAATCCGATCCCGACACGTTCACCGACATCGAAAAGCGCCGCGATCACCCGACATTGCTCGGTGCGTATGGCTTTGTCGAATCGCCCGACGTGGACCCCGAAATCATGCGCCGGACGCTCCAACGTGTGATGAGCGACTGGCAGTGGGAAGAAACGTGGGGCTGGGACTATCCGCTCGTTGCCATGACAGCTACCCGCCTCGGCGAGCCTGACATTGCCATCGAGGCGCTCCTGATGGAAACCCAGAAAAACCGCTATCACCCCAACGGACACAACTACCAGCGCGAAGGGCTCACCATCTACCTTCCTGGCAACGGTGGCCTCCTAGCAGCCGTGGCGATGATGGCCGCAGGTTGGGAAGGCGGCCCCGACACCCACGCGCCCGGCTTTCCTGAAGGCTGGGCCGTGCAATGGGAAGGGCTTCAGCGGTTTTTGTAGAACGAGGGTTGGGAGTGTGGGTGTTTGGGTGCGGGAGAAAGATCGTCTTTCCTCCCGGCGAAAATCCTGTCATCTCGACAAACATGGTGAGGAGAGATCTCCTACCTCGTCGTTAAGCTAGCGCATTTGTCCCAAGGCGTTAGAGCGAATATTCAGGCACTCGTCGCAAGGAGCTAAATCCAACTGTCGAGATCCCCACCTGCGTTCGGGACGACACAAGTCATCCCCCCAAACACCCATACCCAACAACGCCCACGCCCGAACTACGCGGCTGCAAAGTGATCCGCCACCGTCTCGCCGATGAGGGCGGGGTTTTTCACGACGATGGCCCCGGCATCTTCGAGCGCGGCGAACTTGTCGGCGGCGGTGCCTTTACCGCCGGAGATAATCGCCCCGGCGTGGCCCATGCGGCGTCCTGGAGGCGCGGTGCGCCCCGCAATAAACGCAAAAACAGGCTTGGTCATGTGTGCCTTGATGTAGGCGGCGGCTTCCTCCTCTGCCGTTCCTCCGATCTCGCCGATCATCACCACGGCTTCGGTGTCGTCATCGGCTTCAAAGAGTTGGAGCGCGTCAATGAAGCGCGTACCGATGATGGGGTCGCCGCCGATGCCAACGGCTGTGCTCTGTCCAAATCCCTGGCGCGTGAGTTGGTCCACGGCTTCATACGTGAGCGTGCCCGAGCGGGAGACCACGCCGATGTTGCCTTCCGAAAAAATCATGGCGGGCATGATGCCAACCTTGGCCTGACCGGGCGTGAGCACACCGGGACAGTTCGGCCCGACAAGCCGCGCGCCCTGTTTCTGCACAAAGGCATAGGCCGGGATCATGTCTTGCACCGGAATGCCTTCGGTGATGCAAATGATCACCTTGATGCCTGCGTCGGCGGCTTCCATGATGGCATCGCCTGCGAAGGGAGGCGGTACAAAAATCACCGAGGTGTTAGCCCCTTCCTGTTCCACCGCCTCGGCGACGGTGTTAAAAACAGGACGGTCGAGGTGCGTCTGCCCGCCTTTTTTGGGCGTTACGCCGCCGACGACGTTGGTACCATATTCCATCATCTGACCGGCGTGGAAGCTGCCCTCCTTTCCGGTAAAGCCCTGAACCACCAGCCGGGTATTCTTATCTACAAGGATGCTCATGCGCGTTTCGCAAGACTAGATTGGGTAAAAGTGTAGGCAGAAGATAAACGGATCGGTGTTAACCTGAAACCATCAAGAAGAAACCTACACAAGCTTCATCACGGCATCGCCTACACGCAGCAGTTGCGCCTCCTCAAACGGCCGCCCCAAGAGTTGCAGCCCTACCGAGAACTGCGGCTGGGTGGGATGCGCTCCGGCGGGCACCACCAATCCCGGCACACCCGCGAGGTTGGCCGTCACCGTATAAATGTCACCGAGGTACATGGCGAGCGGATCGTCGGTTTTTTCGCCCAGCTTAAACGGGGGCGTGGGTGCAGCCGGCGTGAGTAACATATCCACGTCCTCAAACGCTCGGTCGAAATCGCTACGGATGAGCGTACGCACGCGTTGCGCCTTGCCGTAGTAGGCATCGTAATAGCCCGACGATAAGACGTAGGTGCCTAGCATGATGCGGCGCTTCACCTCATCGCCGAAGCCTTCGGTCCGGCTTTCGACGTAGAGGTCGGTGAGGCTGGCGCTGCGTCCCAGCTTACTGAGGTCCGCCCGATAGCCGTAGCGCACCCCGTCGAACCGCGCTAGGTTGCTTGACGCCTCGGCGGTAGCGAGCACATAATACGTGGCGACACCGTAGGGCGTGTGCGGCATCGTGACGGGTTTGATGGTTGCCCCCGCCTGTTCCAGCGCATTGATGGCGTTTTGAATCACGGAGCGGATGCCTTCGTCCAGCCCATCAGCAAAGTATTCTTCGGGTAACCCAATCCTCACGCCCCGCACGTCGCCGGTGAGGGCCGGGGTATATTCAGGCACGTCTACTGGGGCACTGGTTGCATCCCAGCGATCGACACCTGCCATGGCTTCTAGCACCTCGGCCATGTCGTGCACCGAATGACCGATGGAACCAATACAATCAAACGACGACGCATAGGCTACCAACCCGTAGCGGCTCACGCGTCCGTAGGTGGGTTTGAGGCCCACGACACCACAAAAGGAAGCGGGTTGCCGAATCGAGCCGCCCGTGTCTGAGCCCAAAGCCGCATGACACAGGCCCGCTGCCACCGCCGCTGCCGAACCACCCGATGACCCACCGGAGACATACGCCTCATCCAGCGGATTTTTCACCGGACCGAAGTACGAATTCTCATTCGACGAGCCCATCCCGAAGGCATCGCAGTTGGTCTTGCCGATCACAATGGCCCCCGCATCAACCAACTTTTGCACCGCGGTGGCATCGTACAAAGAAGTGAAGCCTTCCAGGATGTGCGAACCACACGTGGCCTGCCAGTCCTTGATACAAATATTATCCTTTACGCCCAACACCAACCCGGCAAGGGGCAGATGTTCACCGGCAGCGCGACGCTGATCCAGTTCGCGCGCACGCGCGGGCGCACCTTCTTGGTCCACGAACAGGAACGCATTGAGCCGGGGGTTTTCGGAAGCAATACGATCTAAAAAAGACGAGACCAGTGCTTCGCAACTGGTCTCGTTGTTTTCCAACGCCGTGCGGGCGTCAGCAAATGTTGAAAAGGCCATAGGCTCGATAACAATCGGGCGTTCGATTTTTGATGCGGGCTCCTTCCCGTTTGCCAAGTCTACGCTTCAGCGGGTGGCTCCGCTGGTTGCTGCTGGGCAGGCGGCGGCGTATAGCTCTGGCGCGGCGCGGTGCTCTGACGCGGCGGCTGGATCCGCTGGGAATTGTCATCCACCGTTAACTCACGCTTGATGTCGCTGGTGGCATCCTTAAACTCGCGGATGCCCTTGCCCAGGCCACGTGCAATTTCGGGGATACGTTTGGCCCCAAAAATGAGCAGGATGACCAGAAATATCAGAATAATTTCGAAAGGACCTAGACTACCCATCTCCGTTACCTCGGGGTACAATAAAAAGGGGTGGTGGTGAAAACGCGCAGGGCGTTGTGGTTTCTTCCAAACGAACCGTGTAAAAGCGTGTTCCTAGGAAGGAAGACCGCAACGTATGGCAAGGTACACAATTTCTTGCAATGTCACTCTCCCTGCATTGACGGCCAAGCCTTGGTGCCTGAAACAGCATCTTCGTCCGGTGGTTCAGCTACTCCTTTATTCAAAATGAACCGTTATAAATATGTCTGCTCTCACCCAAGAGGCCGTCTTCGCATGGCCCAAAGCTGAATTACATTGTCACCTCGATGGCTCGTTGCGACTGTCAACCATGCTGGAACTGGCGCGCCAACAGGGCAAAACGAGCCTTCTCCCTGCCGACAGCGAAGCCGGATTACACGACGTCTTGCTTCAGATTGACCACTCCGAGACGCTGGAAGCCTTCCTTGCGTGGTTTCGGTACTCCATTCCATTGATGCAGTCAAAAGACGCCCTGCGGCGAATCGCTTACGAACTGGCCGAAGATAACGCCAAAGAAAACGTGCGGTATCTGGAAGTGCGTTTCGGCCCCATTTTGCACACTGAGGAAGGTCTCACGTTGGAAGAAGTACTCAACGCTGTGCTAGACGGTCTACGCGCCGCCGAGCGAGACTTTAACATCCGTACCGGGCTCATCGTATGTGGCCTGCGTGACCGGTTCGAAAGCGCCTCGCTACGACAAGCAGAACTAGCGGTGGCTTACAAAGACAAAGGCGTGGTGGCGTTCGATCTGGCTGGAGGCGAAGCGGGCAATCCTTCAAAACACCACCTGCACGCCTTCTACTATGCCCGGAATAACCTCCTCAACCTGACGTGCCACGCAGGCGAAAACTGGGGACCCGATTCGATCAAACAAGCCATTTTTTACTGCGGGGCCCACCGCATTGGGCATGGCATCACGTTGCGTCAGGACCCCGCGTTGATGCAGTACGTGGTTAATCATCAGGTCCCGCTCGAAATTTGCCCGACGAGTAACGTTCAAACACACGTGGTGGAGAGCTTCGAGGCGCACCCCGTAGCCACCTACGTAAACGCGGGTATCCCGGTCACCATCAACACCGACAACCGCTTGTTCAGCCGCACCACCGTCACAGATGAGTTGTGGCGTGTGCATCAGCATTGTGGCATCAGCGAGCCGCAGCTTCGAAAAATCGTCCACAATGGATTTCGCCATGCGTTTCTGCCGTGGCATGAAAAGCAGGACTTGCTCGCCGCTATTCGACAAGATTTACCGGAAATAGCGTCCACATCGAAATCTACGACCTAACCAAGCGCTATCTTGCTGCGTCGCTAACCGTGTAGCCTTACTCTGATCAGGCGTGCTCCGTGCACACCATCCACACCGACAAACCAGAGACTGCTTGACACCGGCTTGACGACCTGAAAGACTTATGACTTGAACGACCTGTGACCTGAAATCCCCCCGTGAACCAGACCATCCACCAGTCCCCTACCCTTGTTGGCACGGTTGTTTTGCCGGGCGACAAATCCGTGGCGCTGCGCTCCGCCCTGTTTGCTGCCCTGGGCGAGGGCGCTTCGCAGGTTGTGAATTACCCCACCTCCGCCGACCCCCAGTCGATGCTGTCGTGCCTGCGGCAGTTGGGCGTGGAAATCGAAGAAGAAGACGGGATTTTGTACATCGAGGGCGTGGGCCTTCATGGACTAAAAGCGCCCGATGCCCCCATCGACTGTGGCAACTCGGGCACGGCGATGCGGCTGCTGGCAGGTGTATTGGCCGGACAGCCGTTCGAAAGCACCTTGGTCGGCGACGCTTCGCTCAGCAGTCGCCCGATGGCGCGGATAGCAAATCCGCTGCGCGAGATGGGCGCGGAAATAGCGATGACCAACGGGTTTGCACCCCTCCATATTCGCGGCAACCCCATCCTTCAAGGCATCACCTACCGCCTCCCGATGGCATCGGCGCAGGTTAAGTCGTGTGTGTTGCTGGCGGGATTGTATGCGGCGGGCGAAACAACCGTTATCGAGCCCACCCGTACGCGTAATCATACGGAGCAGATGTTGGGACTGGACCATGTCGATATCGGCACGGACCGCTATTTGACCATCCAGCAGGGACAGCGTATTCCGGCGCAAACGTATTCGGTGCCACGTGATTTCTCGGCGGCGGCGTTTTTTCTGGTAGCGGGCACCATTGCCCCCCAGGCCATCATCGACCTGCCGAGCGTGGGCCTCAACCCGTCGCGGAGTGCCTTGCTGGACGTGCTGCGGCTGATGGGCGCAGACATCGCCATCGAAAACGAACGAGAGCGGGGCGGCGAACTCCTGGGCGAGTTGACGATCCGCTCCAGCAAGCTCCACGGCGTGCGCATCGACGGCGACATTATCCCGAACCTGATCGATGAGATCCCTATCCTTGCTGTTGCGGCCACCTGCGCCGAAGGACGTACTGAGATTCGCGAGGCCGAGGAACTGCGCGTCAAAGAAACCGACCGCATTGACGCAATGGTGAAGAACCTACGGGCGCTGGGCGCTGAGGTGGAAGAGTTCGACGACGGCCTCGCCATCAACGGCGGCGCTCCGCTTAAAGGCGCGACGGTACCCAGCTACGATGACCACCGCATCGCGATGGCGATGGGCGTGGCGGGCCTTGTTGCTGAAGGCAGCACCACCATCACCGACGCCGACGCGGCCAACGTAACCTTTCCCGACTTCTGGGAACAGCTAAAACGCTGCGCCGCGCAAGATTGAAGCAGTGCACCCGTTGCCTTCTCATGGTTGAGCTATACGCCTAAAATCCGTGTCATCCTGAGCGTAGGCTTAAGAAACGGTATGGTACGGGGGTTGGCAGGCGAGCCGAGGCGATTTTCGAGACCAGCGTCGTCCGATTTCGAGGCTCGTAGCAACGCTACGGGCCGAGAAACCGAAGGCGGAGCCGCAGGGCATCGGGCGGCGATGGG